>JBFIYM010000186.1:0-7890 GCA_041605395.1 Myxococcota bacterium
ATGCGCATCGACGCGGTCGCCCGATCGCCCGAGCCCGCGCCGGTGACGCCGCCGCGGGTCGCCCGCGCCGAGCCGGCCCGGGCGGCGCCGCCGTCCGTCCGCATCGACCCGATCGCACGGAGCTTCCCGGTCGCCGCCCGCGTGCCGCGCGAAGCCGCGGCCACGCCGCTTCGCACGACCGCCCGCGCGCCCGCGCGCGCGGCGCCGCCGATCGCGTTCCCGATCGAGCCGGTGGCCGCCGAGCCGCGTCCGCCCGCGGCGGAGCCGCCTTCCTCACGGGCCAGCGCGCCGCGCGCTGCCCCGGTGCGCACCGCGAGCGCCCGGCCGGCGCCGCCGCCCCGCTTCGATCCGACCCCGCCGCCCGCCCGCTACGCGGAGGCGCCGGCGCCGCTGCCGGAGCCCCGCGTCCAGCGCGTCGCACGAAAGGCTGCGAAGCAGGCGCCCGCCGCGCCGCCGCCGGAACGGGCGTTCCAGGGCGTGCCGCTCGGCGCGCTCGCAGCCTGCGTCTCCGACCGCGAGGAAGACGCACTCAAGCTCGACGTGATGGCCGCCGCAGGGCCGCGCCGCGAGTGTGCGAGCCGCGCTGGCCGCTACCGCTTCGTCGAAACCAAGAACCTGAACGCGTTCCTGATGTGGATCGAACGCAACCCGTCCCGCAGGGCAGCAGATCGCTGTGTCGAGCTGCGACTCGCTCTCGAGTGCCTGGCTGGGACGCCGAACCCACGAACGGGAAACGGATGAAGACGAAGCCCTCGATTCTCGCGGTGTTCCTTTTCCTCTTCGCCGGGTGGCCCGCCGCCTCGCAGGAGGCGGCCAGCTGGGACGCCTACCTCGACTACGCCTACGTCTTCTCGTCGGCAGAGCCGGCCATGCTGCGCGCGCGGCTCGAGGAGTACGCCCGCGAGGTGGGCGCTCCGCTCGACGCCCACGTTTCGCGGCGACTGCTCCCGATCGCCGCCCAGAACGGGCCGGAGGACGAGCAGCGCACGCGTCGTCGCGCCGTCGCGCACCTGCTGCTGCACCTGGCCGACGGAAGCAGGGACTCCCTCGCCAAGAGTGTCGAGGCGGTGCGGCTGCTCGAGCCCAAGCTCGGCCGACACGAGAACCGCTATTGGTACCACTACGTGCTCGCGCACGAAGCCCTCGAGCGCGGCAGGCAGCACGACTTCACGGGACACGTGCTCGACCTCTGGCTCAAGGCGGTGGTTCCGCTCGAAACGCCCTACGAGACCCTCAAGACGCTCTCGCTCGACGAGGCCCCGGCTTCGGGCTTCGCGTCCGCACTTCCCTTCCTCTACGAGAACGTCGCGCGGCTGGTGTTGATGCGGAGCCAGGAGACGGGGCTCGACCGCGGCCTCGACCCGTTGGCGGGTATCGTACGGCTGCTCGCCGACGGCCGCGTCGGGGCGCACCCGGACGTGATTCCGCTGGCCGCGTCCTCGAAGGACTACCTCGACCGGGTGGTGGAGCGACTCGACGGCCCCGAGTCGGACGGTGGGAGTCTCACCTTCACGCTCACGTTGTTCGAGGCGGCGAAGCTTCACGACCGCGCACGGGGCCTGCTCGCGACCGAGGGCCTCTCCGAGGCCACCGTGAAGGAGATGCGCGTGGCGAGTGCCGCCTACAAGACGGCGCTCGACCGGTCCAACACGGTGCAGGGGAAGTGCGCGGTGCATACGCGGGTGCTCCGGCAGCTCGGTGAGATCTACGCGGCAAAGCAGCGCCTCGGCGTCGATCCCGAGATCGAGACCCCGTTCACGATCGAGGATGCGATCGAGATCTACGAGAAGCTGGCAGAGGTGGAGGACGACGAGTGGAGGGATCTCGCCTACACCGACCGGGACGCATTCGTGGCTGCGACGCGCGGCCTCTGGGAGGAGATCCAGGAGGTGACGCTCAACGCGGCCGACTACTACCTGAGCCGCAGCGTGTCGCTGCCGCACCTCGCGGGTGCGTACAGCCGGAACGCCGCGCACCTCTATACCCGCTATCTCTCGCTGTTCTCGAAGTACGCGACCCACGAGGAGGCGCTGGGCGTTCCGGACTCCGCCTACTTCGCCGCGCACGAGGCGGCGCGAGGCGTGGCCGAGGCCTATCTCCTCTACGCGCCTCACCCCACGCCCGAGGAAGTGGACCTCGCGATCCGGCGCTACCGGAGCGCGCTCAAGCTCTTCCCCTTCGACCGCACGCTCTGGGCATCGCTCACGACCGCGCTCCAGAAGCAGGGGCGTGAGAGCGACTACCTCGCGCTCGCTCGCCCCGCCGCGGAGTCCGCCACGCGCTCACGTGCGGCGAATCGCTGGATCGAGAGCGGCGAGCCCGAGGCGGAGCGCCTGCGGGTGCTGCAGCGCGCCTTCGCCGACAGCCTGGCGCTCATGGTTCTCGGCTTCGCCGACGCGGAGGGGGTTGCCGAGCTCGAGGCGAGCCTCGATCGGCTCCGACAGGAGAAGGCCGGCACGGAGGCGCGGCTCCTCGCCTTGCGCCGCCGGCTCGGGGGGGGCGCCGAGCCCGTTCCGGCCGCGTACGACTCCCATGCGCTGCCGCGCCCCGGGCTTCCGCTCGACGCCGCCGAGCGCGCCGAAGCGGAGCGCGAGATGGCCGAAGCCAGTGCCCTGCTGCAACGCATCGACCAGCAGATCGAGGCGCGCGCTCGCACGCTTCCCATCTACGTCGCGACGCTCGAGAGCGACGGCCTCGGCGCGGAGCTGAGGTCGCGCCGCGATCACGCGCTCCACGCGCTGCTGCGACGCATGCACCACGAGCGCCGAGAGTCGGCGGCTGCCCCGTAGGCGCCCCCGGAGGAGATTCGCGATGCGAGATCGAGGTCTGTCCGTCGCTGTGTTCCTCGCGATCCACGTGCTGGCCTGCGCCGGCGGGCGCGGGCTGCCGCCCGACGTGACGTTGGAGGACGGCGTCGTCGAGAGCGCCGTGAACGCACCGCTCGGCGGCGTCTCGCTGGCCCATCGGCGCATGGAGCTCGAGCGCACGCAACGGGACCTCCGGCACTTCGTGGTCACGCTCGACTCCCTCCAGCTGCGGCGGGACCAGAACGGGCTGGTGCTCCTCAAGGGCTTCGTGGACGAGTACCTCGGCACGCACGTCGACCCGATGCTCGACACCGACATGCACAGCAAGAACCCCGAGCTGGCGAGCCTCGACGCCGGCATCCGCTTCCTGGAGGCGGAGCTGCTCACGCGGCTGCGCAGCCCGAGCCGCGCGCAGAAGGTGATCGACGACCTCGAGCGTCTCTACGAGGGACGCGAGGACATGTTGGTGGACTACCCGATCGGCAAGAAGAGCACCCTCAAGAAGGGCCTCGACGTGCTGTCCGATCGCAAGTGGCGCGGCTGAACCCCGGGACCCTTCCCGCTCGACCGCCCGACGACGAGGAGATCCGATGAACCCGACCGACGCTGCCCCGGCTGGCGCGATCACGATCGCGCTGCTCGTCACGGTCCTCGCGATCGTGGCGGTGCTGATCCCGTTCCTGCTCGGCCTGCGCTGCTCGCTGCGCGCGTTCCCGGTGACACGCCGGGTCGGCGACCGCGAGCTCGAGCGCGCGCTGCGGCACGAGAGCGCCGCCGCCGGAGAGCCGATCTCCGTCCAGGTGCTGCGCGTGCTGCGCAGCTCGCTGCGCGAGAGCCAGGGGGAGCGCATGCCGACCGCGTTCCTGGTGGACGCCTCCCGGCAGTACGTCACGAACGAGTACCGCGCGAACTACGTCGATCCGATCTCGATGTACGCGAACATCCTGCCCCCGATCGGCTTCATCGGCACGCTGATCGGGCTCGTGGTGCTCGTGCTCTCGAAGCACCAGGGCAGCGAGACCCTCGAGCTGGTCGGCCTCGCCGGCGCGGTCAGCAAGAGCATCCTGGCGTTGTTCGGCTTCATCGTGCTCGAGAGCCTCAAGATCGGGCTCTATGGCCGGATGATGGCGGGCCTCGACGAAGCGCTGGGCCTGTACGAGCGACAACGCACGGCCAAGAGGCCGCAGCCGGGGGTGGCGTAGCCGGCCCACCCCCACGCGTATCGGGGCCCCGGCGGTTGCGCTCCCGAAAGCTCATCGCACGCTCCTCCTCCGGCCCGGCCCGGCCCGGCCCGGCCCGGCGCGGCGCGGGGCCCGGCGTGCCATCATGCGCCGGAGCGGCGCATTCGTCGACGCCCGAGGAGGCCCCATGCCGTCCGATTCCCATCGTGGTCGCTGCTTCTGCGGCGCCGTCGAGATCGAAGCCAGCGGCGAGCCCGCCGTGATGGGCCTCTGCCACTGCGAGTCCTGCCGCACCTGGCTGGGCGCCCCGGTCCACGGCTTCACGCTGTGGCCCGAGGCGCAGGTGAAGGTGGCGAAGGGAGCCGACCAGCTCGGCGTGATCAAGAAGACCGAGGCCAGCCACCGGCAGTTCTGCCGGCAGTGCGGCGGCGCGGTGCTGGTGGGGCATCCGTCGCTCGGCCTCGTCGACGTGATGTCGGTGCGGCTGCCGAGCTTCGACTTCCGGCCCGCCCTCCACGTCCACTACGGCGAGAAGGTGCTCTCGATCCGCGACGGCCTCCCGAAGTACAAGGACATGCCCAAGGACTTCGGCGGCTCGGGCGAGACCCTGCCGGAGTGATCCCGGGCTCCTGCCTCTGCGGCGGCGTTCGCTTCGAGGTCGCGCGCTCTGTCGGCCCCTTCGAGCTCTGCGGGGGGCGAACGAAGTGACGAGCAAGCGCGACAGCGCGCGCAGTGAGCCGCAGGCGAACGAAGTCCTACGACTCGGCTTCTACGGCACCGGCTTCATCGCCCGCATGCACACGTTCTCGCTCGACGCCTGTCCGATCGCGCATCGCGTGACCGCCGTGCACGACCCCGACGTGGCGCGCGCGGCGGAGTTCGCGGCCCGCTTCGGTGCCTCCGTGACCGGCGAGGACGAGCTGCTCGAGCAGGTGGATGCCGTCTACGTCACGACCTGGACCTCGGAGCATCCGCGTCTCGTCGAGAAGGCCGCGGCGCGCGGCAAGGCGGTCTTCTGCGAGAAGCCGCTCGCCGTGGACGCAGAACGGGCGGCCCGTATGGTCGAGGTCGTCGAGCGGGCCGGCGTCACGAACCAGGTGGGTCTCGTGCTGCGCTTCCTGTCGCCCTTCCGTTTCGTGAAGCAGCTGCTCGCCGACCCCCGTGCCGGCCGCGTGATGTCCGTGGTGTTCCGGGACGACCAGTACCTCCCGGTGCAGGGCCAGTACGGCTCGGATTGGCGCAAGGACCCCGCGCGCGCCGGCCGCGGGGCCCTGCTCGAGCACTCGATCCACGATCTCGACGTGCTGCGCTGGTGGCTCGGGCCGGTGCGCTCGCTCAGCGCCGAGCTGCGCGAGATGCACGGCTTCGCGCGCATCGAGGACGTCGCCGTGGCCCAGCTCCGCTTCGAGAGCGGGGTCGTGGCGAGCCTCACCTCGGTCTGGCACGACGTGCTCGAGCGACCCAGCAACCGCCGCATCGAGATCTTCTGCGAGCGGCTCTTCGTCGCGGTGGAGGGGGACCTGATCGGCCCGGTCCGCTTCCAGTTCACCGGCGAGCCCGAGCAGTGCCTCGAGGGCGCGGCCCTCCGCGAGGCGCTCCAGGCCAGGGGGGACGACGTCGCCAACCCCGCCACGAGCTTCCTTGCCGCCGTGCGGGATGGCCGGCCCGCCGAGCCCGACTTCGCGGCGGCGCTGCCCGCGCATCGGCTGGCCGACGCGGTCTACGCCTCGGCCGCGGCAGGCGGCGCCCCGGTCGCAGCCGAGTGAAGTCCCCAGTGTGCCTCCAACCATTCGTCTTTGTTACATATATAACGTTTAGTCTTGACTAAATGTTGAATGGCGGGCAATCTTCGCCCGATGCCCGCCCGATCCGCTCCGCGAACGCGCGCCCGTCGCGTGCGCCGCACCCAGGCAGAGCGCTCCGCCGAGACGCGCGCCCGGCTCCTCGACGCGACGATCGCGTGCCTGGTCGAGCGCGGCTACGCGGGGACCACCACGCTCGCCGTCTGCGAGCGCGCCGGCGTCTCGCACGGCTCCCTGCTCCACCACTACCGCACTCGCGAGCGGCTGCTCGGCGCGGCGCTCGAGGCGCTCTACGCGCGCCTTCGCGAGCCGGTCCTCCGGGCCCTGGCCGATCTGCCCGAAGGCGAGGCGCGCGTCGACGCGTTGGTCGAGCTGATGTGGGGCGCGTTCGGTGCGCCAGAGTTCAAGGCGGTCGTCGAGCTGTGGCTGGCGGCGGCGAACCAGCCCGACGTCGGCTGGGCCGTCTGGCCGGAGGCGCAGGCCTTCGACGAGGCGATCCAGCCGTTGGCCGCCGGGCTCTTCCCCGAGGTCGCCGCGCGCCTGCCCGACTTCCCGCTCTACTTCAGCCTGCTGTTCCAGGTCATGCAGGGGATGGGCCTGGCGCGCGCCACCTGGCCGGCGAGCCCCGATGACCCGACGCGCGCCCGGGTGCGCGCCCTGCTGACGCGCATCCTGCGCGAGGCCTTCCGCGGCGAAACGAATCCGTGAAGCGCCGGGGTCGAGGCGCCCTGCTCGCCGTCGGGATCGTGGCGTTCGGATGGCTCGGCTTCCACGCGCTGCATCCGCCCCGGCTGCCGGTGCCCCCGCAGGCGAGCCTCGTCATCTCGGGCGTGACGGTGATCAACCCGGGCCTCGGCCGGCTCGAGGACCACAGCATCGTCGTGCGCGCCGGTCGCGTCGCCGCCGTGCGTCCGCGCGCGCCGTTCGACCCGGAGCCGATCTGCGCCGGCTGCTTCGCGATTCCCGGCTTGATCGACGCCCACGTGCACACGCCGCCCGCCATCGCGCTCGGCAACCAGGAGCTCTTCGCGCTCCTCTACCTCGCGCACGGCGTCACCACCGTGCGCGACGTCGG
Organism: Myxococcota bacterium; assembly: GCA_041605395.1. GTDB lineage: Bacteria > Myxococcota_A > UBA9160 > UBA9160 > UBA6930 > JBFIYM01. The sequence continues at coordinate 6,866 of JBFIYM010000186.1, forward strand.
CGCCAGCGACGGGAGCATCGCACGTCACGCGGAGCAGCTCGCCGCGGGGAAGCTGCCCGGTCCGCGGATGGTCCGCTGCGGTCCGGTCCTCGACGGCGAACCGCCGGGCTGGCCCATGGCCAGTGTCGTCCGCGGCGCCGCCGACGCCGGGCCTCTCGTCGAGCGGCTCGCCGCCGAGGGCGTCGGCTGCATCAAGGTCTACAACGAGGTCTCGCGGGAGGCGTTCGAGGCGATCGAGCGCGCCGCGCGCCGCTGCGGGCTGCCGCTGATCGGGCACGTCCCGCACGCGGTGGGGCTCGCCGGAGTCTCCGACTTCGAGTCGCAGCATCTGACCGGCGTTCCCTACCACCACCACCCGCGGCCTCCGCTGGGCTGGGACATCCGCGACCAGGACGTGCTCGCGCTCGACCGGGACGAAGCCCTCGAGGCCCTTGCATTGGCGCGCCGACGGCGGGTCTCCTTCACGCCGACGCTCGCGAACTTCCGGCTGCGCCTCAGCGCCTCGGACCCGGCACGCTTCGCGCCGCCCCCGGGTGCGGCGTTGCTGCCCTCATTCTGGGGCGATGCCTGGCAGGTCATCGCCGGGCATCCCGAGGGCGAGTCAGCCATCGAGCGCCGCCTCGAATCGGTCGAGGCGCTGCGGGCCCTGGTGCGCCAGGCGCACCAGCTCGGCATCCCGATCCTGGCAGGGACCGACACGCTCATGCCGTTCGTCGTGCCCGGGGAGTCGCTCCATCTCGAGCTCGAGGCGCTGCACGCGGCCGTCGGCAGCGCGGAGGCGGCGCTCGCGAGCGCCACCACGACGAGCGGCGCCCACATCGCCGAAGGCGAGATCGGCGTCATCGCGCCGGGCGCGCGGGCCGACGTGCTGCTCCTGCGCGAGGACCCGACCGTGCGGCTCGCGGCGCTCCGCGACTGGCAGCACGTCTTCGCGGACGGCCGCCGCTACGACCGCGCCAGCGTCGACGCCTGGCTCAACCACTACGAGCGCCACTTTCACGGGCGGCTCTACGCGGGGGTGCTCG
>JBFIYM010000187.1:0-7773 GCA_041605395.1 Myxococcota bacterium
GCCTGCGCCGTCGCGATCTCCAGCGCGACGGCGGCGCCGGGCCCCTGGCGCTCGACCCGCTTCAGGAAGTCCCGCGCCTGGCTGCGCGTGGCCTGGTAGACCTCGAAGCGGAGGACGCCCTGCGCGTCGTCGATCACGGCCTCGAACACGCGCAGGCCACCGGCGGGATGCGGAACCAGCCACCACACGTGACGCGCGCCCATCGGATCGAGCGGCGTCGCGAACGCCGCCTCCATCCGCTCGTCGAGCCCGGGCAGGTGGGCGACGACGGGCACGGGCATCGGCTCCGGGACGCTGACCCCCTGCGAGCGCAGGCGATGGTGGACGCGACGCAGGAGCTTGCGCGCAGGCTTCGGGAGCGCGTTCGCGTCGACCGCGAGGAGCGCCGCCTGTCCCGCCGCGTCCTCCGCCCACGCCTCGGCGAGCTCCTCCCCGTCACCGGGCCGCTCGCGCAGCAGCCAATCGAGGACACGCAGGCGCCCGCTCTCGTCGAGCGAGGCGAGCAGGCGCCCGGGGTCGCCGTTCGCGGGCCGGATGGCGTCGGCGTCGCTCGGGAGCGCACCGGCCGCCTGCTCGAGGGCCTCGGGCAGGCTCACGCGCGAGCCTCGGCCGCAGCGCACAGCCACGCCAGGTAGGCTGCGCTCCCGCCCACGATCGGGAGCGCGACGACCTCGGGCACGTCGTACGGATGCAGCACTTCGACGCGCGCGGTCAGCGCGGAGAGCAGCGCCTCGCGCGTCTTCGCGATCAGGAGCACCTCGGTGTCGTCCTGCACGGCCCCTTCCCAGCGGTAGATCGAGCGTACGCCGGGCACGAGGTTCACGCAGGCGGCGAGCCCCTCGGCGACGAGCGCACGCGCGAGCGAGGTGCCGACCTCGGAGTCGGGCGCGGTGATGAGCACCGCCCGGGCGGCCTCAGACATGGCCTCTCAACTTCTCGTGCTCCGCCTGGGCAAAGCGGTCGGTCATGCCGGCAATGTAGTCCGCAATCGAGCGCGCCTCGCCGTCCTCGGCGAAGCGGGCGACGACGTGCGTCGGCAGCGCGTCGGGCCGGGCCCGGTAGGCGCGGAACAGGTCGCCGAGGATCTGTTCCGCCTGCCGGCTCACCGCCAGCACGCGCGGGTGGTGGTACAGATTCTCGTAGAGAAACTGCTTGAGCTTTCGCTGCAAAGGTCCGGTTTCCGGAGAGAATCGGACGAGCGGCTCGGGCAGCCGGCGGACCTCGTCCGGGCTTCCCGGCGCCGCCGCGGCGAGCGCCTCCGCCGTGGCCTCGGCGAGGTCGACCACCAGCCGGTCGATCAGCAGCCGGATCATCTGCGCGTGGAGCACGCGCTCCCCGGCCTCGCGCGCGGTCGCCGGGAGCGTCGCGTGCACCTCGGCCCACAAGGTGACCTTCTCGAGCTGCTGCGCGTCGAGGAGGCCCGAGCGGAGCCCATCGTCGAGGTCGTGGTTCAGGTAGGCGATCTCGTCCGCGCGGTCGGCCACCTGCGCTTCGAGCGACGGACTCGGCCCGCGCTCGGGCACCGGGACGGGGTGCGCCCAGTCGCAGCCGTGCTTCAGGATGCCCTCACGGGTCTCGTGGGTGAGGTTCAAGCCGCGAAAGCCGGGGTAGCGCTTCTCCAGCCAGTCGACGATGCGGAGCGTCTGGCGGTTGTGGTCGAAGCCACCCTCGCCCGCGAGCAGCTCGTCGAGGACGCGCTCCCCGGCGTGCCCGAAGGGCGTGTGCCCGAGGTCGTGGGCCAGCACCACGGCCTCGGCCAGGTTCTCGTTCAGGCGCAGCATGCGTGCCAGCGTGCGCGCGATCTGGCTGCCCTCGATCGTGTGGGTCAGGCGGTTGCGGTAGTGGTCGCCTTCGTGGTGGACGAACACCTGGGTCTTGTACTCGAGACGTCGGAAGGCGCGGGTGTGGACGATGCGGTCCCGGTCGCGTGCGAAGGCCGTGCGGTAGGCGTGCTCCGGCTCGGGGTGGAGTCGGCCGCGCGAGTCGGCGCTCTTCTCGGCGAAGGGCGCGAGCCGCTCGCGCTCCTCGCGCTCGGCTCCCGCCCGGGTGCGGAGGATCACTCGCCCTCCTGGCGCGGCATGCGACGGATCATTCGTCCTCCTGGCGCAGCACTTCCTCGAGCGCTGCGCGGGAGGCGTCGTCGATCGGCTCCTCGTCGTCAGGGCCGGTCGCAGGCGCGCCCCCGACTAGCGCCCGCAGCGCCAGGGCCGCCGCCAACAGGCCGGCGGCCAGGATCAGCCCGCGCTTCACCCCGCCCCCATCGACGCTGTCCGCGCTCCACCGCCCCTCATCAGCGCGCAGAGTACCATCGGCGCATGACGCCGCGAAGACTGCTGCTCGGCCCCGGCCCCTCGAACCCCCACCCGCGCGTGCTCGAGGCGCTGGCGCGGCCCCTGCTCGGCCATCTCGATCCGGCCTTCCTCGCGCTGCTCGACGAGACGCAGGAACGGCTGCGCGCGCTGTTCGGCACCGGGAACCCGTTCACGCTGCCTCTCTCCGCCACCGGGAGCGGCGGCATGGAGGCCTGCTTCGTGAACCTGCTGGAGCCGGGCGACAGCGCCGTGATCGGCGTGGCCGGAGTCTTCGGCGGGCGCATGTGCGAGGTCGCCGAACGTCTCGGCGCGCGGGTCGAGCGGGTCGAGACCGAGCCGGGCACCGCGCTCGCAGGCGACGCCATGGCGCGCGCGATCGAACGCGCCCGGCCGCGGGTGGTCGCGTTCGTGCACGCCGAGACGTCGACGGGCGTGCTCCAGCCGGTCGAGGAGATCGCCACCGCCGCCCGACGCGCGGACGCCCTGCTGATCCTCGACTGCGTCACCTCGCTGGGCGGCCTCCCCGTGACCCTCGACGCCTGGGGCGTCGACGCCGCCTACAGCGGCACGCAGAAGTGCCTGGCCTGCCCACCGGGTCTCTCGCCGGTCTCGTTCTCGCCGCGCGCCGTCGAGCGCGTGCGCGCGCGCCGCACCCCCGTGCCGAGCTGGTACTTCGACGTGACGCTGCTCTCCGCCTATTACGGCAGCGAGCGCGTCTACCACCACACGGCGCCGGTCTCGATGATCTTCGGGCTGGCCGAGGCGCTGCGCCTGGTGCAGGCCGAAGGCATGCCGGCGCGCGAGGCCCGGCACCGGGCGGCGGCCGCGGCGTTGATCGAGCGGCTGGACCCGCTCGGCTTCACGCCCCTGGTCGCACCGGAGCTGCGCCTGCCGCCGCTCACCACGCTGCGCCTGCCCGAGGCGGTGGTGGCGAAGGGCGAGGCCTCGCTGCGGCGGCGCCTGCTCGAGGAGCACGACATCGAGGTCGGCGGCGGGCTCGGCAAGCTGGCGGGCAGCGTCTGGCGCGTGGGGCTGATGGGCGAGAACGCGCGCCGCGAGCACGTGGAACGCCTGGCCGGGGCGTTGGAGGCGATGCTCGGCGCCTAGTAAGCCTCTGCACAAGTCCTCGTGCGGCCGCTGTGCCCGGGACCGGTGGACCGGCTCCTACTCCGGACTCGGCGGGTCGCGGTGGATCCGTGCCCTTCCTTCCGCTCCGAGCAGCGGGCGGGGACGGCAGCGGTCGGCGCTGCCAAAGGCCGGGCTGTCCGTAGCGCCTGCCTTCGCCTCCGTAGGACCGGACTCCACCGGTCCTCGTGGCCCCGGGAGCGTACCCGCGTTCTGCAGAGGTTCCCTAGCGCGAGGCGTGGCGGGGAGCTCCACCGTGCAGGCGCGCCAGCGGGGGCAGCGCTTCGAGCACGCCCGCCTCGTGGTCGGCCAGCGCGGAGAGACGCTTCGCGACCTCGTCGCGGGCCGCGACGGCGCACGCGAGCTCCACATACACCCCGTGGTGTCGCGCCTCGGCCTCATGGAGCGACTCGTAGAACCGCGCCAGGGCGCGATCGGGCAGCGCCTTTGCGAGCAGGCCGAGACGTTCGCAGCTCCGCGCCTCGATGAGCGCTGCGCAGACCAGCGCGTCGACGAGCCGCGCCGGCTCGTCCGGCGCCGCCGCGCTGCGAAGCCTTCCGGCGTACGGGCTCGCGTGCTGACGCCCGAAGGCGAGGCCCCGCGCCGCGAGCTGCGCGAGCACCGCCTCGAAGTGGGCGAGCTCCTCGCGCGCCAGGGCCGCGAGCGGCGCCTGCAGCGCGGGCTGATCGGGGTACTGGAACAGCAGCGTCAGCGCCGCGCCCGCGGCCTTCTTCTCGCAGTGCGCGTGATCCAGCAAGATCTCGTCGAGATGATCGGCGGCGAAGGCGGCCCAGGCGGGATCGGTCGCGGAGGCGAGACGCAGCACGGGCAGGATCCTACCGACCGCGCCCGAGCGGACCCGCGCCAAGACGCTTGACCCCATCGGCTCCCCGTGGCATGAATGCCCGCATCGTTCGGGTGCCCCGAGAGGGGCCTCGTGGGAAGGCCGTGAGAATCGGCCGCGGTCGCGCCACTGTGATCGGGGAGGGACGTCGACAGATCCACTGGGCCGGAAGGCCTGGGAAGGAGTCGACGGACCGCGCGGGGCCCTGCCCCCCACACCCGAAAGCCAGGAGACCTGCCCGGGCGAGGGTTTCTGCAACGGCTCTTCGCGGATGAGAGCGTGGCAGAGGGCGCTCGCGTCCTCCCACTCCTTCGATCGCGGAGGGTGATGGAGGTCTCCGATGAGCCCCGCACCCCTCCAGCACGCGCTGCGGCGGTCACGCCCGCCCGTCGTCTGGCACCCGGTCTTCCTTTGCCTCTCCGCCCTCGTGCTCGCGATGCCGGACGCCGGGCGCGCGACCCTGCCCGAGCCACCCGTCATCGAGGCCGGCGAGGTCACGGTCTCCTCCACGCGGACCGAGCGCGGTGCGCTCCGGATCCCGGGCAACGTGACGCGCATCGACCGGGACACGATCGAGCGAAGCGGCGCGAGCACCCTGCCCGACCTGCTGCGGCGCGAGGCCGGCCTCTACGTCACGAACAACACGGGAACGCCGGAGGGCTTCACGGTCGAGGCGCGCGGCTTCAACAACGGCGGTGGGAACGGCTGCTCGACGCTGGTGCTCGTGGACGGCCGCCGCCTCAACGAGCCTGAAACCGGGTGTCCGGACTGGTCGTTCGTGTTCCTCGACGAGATCGAGCGCATCGAGATCGTACGCGGACCGGCGAGCGCCCTCTACGGCGACAACGCCGCGGCCGGCCTGATCCAGATCATCACGCGCCAGCCCGAAGAAGGCCGGGTGCGCGGGGCCGGGCACCTCGCGACGGGGAGCTGGGGCAGCCAGCAGGGCAGCGCGCTCGTCGACGCACGCGGCCACGGGATCTGGGCGCGCGGCTTCTTCGGGCACAACGACACCAACGGCTACCGCGATCAGGCCGGCTTTCGCGCGGACGGCTCCCGTCTCGGCCTCGGCTGGGACCTCGAGGGCCACGGGGCCCTGCGCCTGAACGGCGGGTACACCAGCAGCTACCGGGAGCGCCCGGGCACGCTCACGGCGGCAGAGATCGACGACGACCGGCGCCAGGCCGACCCCGACAGCTTCGGCGACTTCGACGACGCGCGTTCACGCTTCCTGGACGCCTCGCTCGAGCTCCGGCCGCGCGACGACGTCACGCTTCGCCTGGTTCCCTACGTCCGGCGCCGCACCGACGACGGCCGGCTCTCCGGGCCCGATGGGGGCGGCGGGAGCTTCGACTTCTTCACCGACACCGAGACCGACCAGCTCGGCATCGACGGCCAGGTCACGCACACCTTCGAAGCCTTCGGCCGCGAGCACAGCTTCGTGGCGGGCGGGGAGGCGCGCCGGGAGGACAGTGACGTCGGCAACCTCTTCACGTCCGTCGCGTTCGGAGACACCGACACCCGCGTCGACCTGCAACGGGAGACCTGGGGCCTGTTCCTGCAGCAGGAGCTGAGCCTGCACGAAGACGTCTCGTTGCTGCTCGGTCTGCGCCGCGACTCCATCCACTACGAGGGCGGGGGACGCCAGGATGCGGGGGGCTTCCTGAGCTCGGTCGACGTGGACGAAGACCACGGTCTGTGGTCGCCCAAGGCGTCGCTCAGCTGGAACGTCGCAGCGCCGGTGCAGCTGTGGGTCAGCTATGCGAAGGGCTTCCGCTCGGCCAACCTCCAGGAGACGGTCAGCCTGTTCGGCGTCGACCCGCTCGACCCGCAGCGGAGCGAGAGCTACGAGATCGGCGCGAAGCTGCGGCGCGGCACGACGAGCGCAAACCTCGCCTTCTACTGGATGAACGTGAAGGACGAGATCCTCTTCGACCCGATCACATTCTCGAACCGGAACCTGGATCGGGTCCGCCACCGCGGCATCGAGTTCTCGGGAAGCGTGCGCCCGCTCGACTGGCTGGAGCTCTACGTCGCCTACACCTACGAGGACGTGAGCATCGAGCGCGGCGTGCCGGGGGCGGGGCAGATCCCGCTCACCCCCGAGCACCGCGGCGCCGCCGGCGTCATCGTGAGCCTTCCCCATGGGTTCGAGGTCGGCGTCGACGGCCGCTGGATCGGCGACCGCCCCCTCGTGAACGATCTCGACAACAGCGCCGATGCGCTGCCCTCCTACGACGTGTACGACGCCCGCATCACCTGGCGGGGCGGCACGGGGCCGTTCTCCCTGCTGCTGGAGGCCGCGGCGCGAAACCTCCGCAACGAGGAGTACTCGGAGTTCGGAGGCGAAGCGACGTTCGGCGGCCCACCGGGCTTCTTCCCGGCGCCCGAGCGGAGCTACACCTTGGGCTTCCGCGTGGAGCTGCGCCGATGAGGATCGCCGCGTTCGGGTTGTTGCTGTGCGCCGCCCTCGCGGCGCCGACGGGAACGCACGGGGCACCGCCCGGCGGGAGCGTGGATCTGCTCCCGCTCGGGCCGACCCCGGAGGCGCGCCTCGAGGAGATCCGCCGGCGCGTGCAGGCCGCGGTCGTCTACCCCCCGCGCGCGCGGGAGCTGGGCCTCGAGGGCACCGCGCGCATCCAGTTCCAGGTCGGAAGCGACGGCCGGGCACACGAGGTGGCGACGGTGCAGAGCTCGGGCCACCGCCTGCTCGACCGCGCGGCCGAGCGGAGCGCGCTCGACGCCGGGGAGCTGCCGCGCCTCTACGGCCGCATCCGGATCCCGATCCGCTTCGAGCTCCGCGGGCCCGAGTAGCGCGCGCAGAGGCCGTCAGCCCCGCACGCGCGCAGAGGCCGTCAGCCCGGCACGCGCGCAAAGGCCGTCAGCCCCGCGCGCGCATCAGGTGCGCCGTCACTGCGGCGAGCCAGGCCGCCGGCGCCTCGTGCTGGGGCTGGTGGCCGGCCTCGGGGAGCACGACGAGCGACGCGTCCGGAATCTCGCGTGCGAGCACCTCGGCGGGCCCACGGAACTCGCGATCCAGCTCGCCGACCAGCACCGTGGTGGGAATCCCGATCGCGCCGAGCCGCGGCGTGAGGTCCTCCTGCTCGAGCAGCGCGAGGCCGAAGGCCGCGTAGGCGTGCGGATCCATGGCCGCGATGCGGGACTCGCGCCAGCGCCAGAAGCGCTCCTCGCCCCAGCGCGCCTCGAGGCGTCGGTCGGGCTCGCCGCGCTCGGGGTCGTCCTTGGCGCGGGCCCGCAGGATCGTGGCGAGCGCCTGCATCCCCGCCTCACGTGCCACCCGCGTGGCGAGGGCGAGCTGGTCGCGGTTCACCCAGAGCAGCGGGCCGGGGGCCGTATCCATCAGCAGCAGCGACGCGAAGCGTTCGGGCGCCGCCAGCACGGCGCGAAGCGCGACCATGCCACCCATCGAGTGGCCCAGCAGGTCGCAGCGGGTGACGTCGAGTGCGTCGAGCAGGCCCAGCAGGTCGGCCC
>JBFIYM010000188.1:0-7675 GCA_041605395.1 Myxococcota bacterium
CCACGAGGTGCGGCGGGTGCTCGTGAACTCGCCCGCCCTCGAGCGCGCGATCCTCGAGAGCGCCCCCTACCTGGCCGGCCGCGTGGTGCGGCTCCCGAACGCGGTCGAGACGCGCGAGCCGGATCCCGAGGCAGGCGCGCGGTTGCGCGCCGAGCTCGGCATCGCGCCCGACGCGCCGCTGGTCGGCGCCGTGGGACGGCTCACGCCCATGAAGGGCTTCGCGCATCTGCTCGACGCCTGGCCGCGGGTGCGCGAGAAGCAGCCGGGCGCACGGCTCGTACTCTTCGGCGAGGGCGAGCAGGCCGGCGCGCTTCGCGAGCGGGCCGGACGCCTCGGCATCGCGGGCTCGGTCTGCTTCGCCGGCTTCCGGGACGACGTGGCCGCGCTCCACGCGGCCGCGGATGTCTTCGCCCTCCCCTCGGTTCGCGACGAGAGCATGAGCCACGCCGTCCTCGAAGCGATGGCGTCCGGCTGCCCGGTGGTGGTGAGCGAGGTGGCGAGCGGCGGCTTCGAGGTCGCCCGCGCCCGGGACGCCTGTCGGGTGGTGCCGACGGGCGATGCGGAGGCCCTCGCGCATGCCTTGGTCGGGCTGCTCTCCGATCCGACCCTGCGCGCTGGCATGGGCGAGCGCGCGCGGGCCTGGGTGCGCGCCGAGCACTCGCTCGAGCAGGCGACCGATCGGCTCGAGGCGATCCTCGGCGAGGTCCGCAGCGAAGCCCGACCCTGAGAGGCCGGCCCCGCGGAGCGCCCGGCTCAGCCCCCGTGCGACGGCGGAAGACGATCGAAGTCGGCGTTGCGCGCGGGCAGCAGGTCGCGCGCCGGAAGGACGCGCCCCGCGTCGTCGCGCGCTGTCAGCACCAGCAGCGCCCGGTCGGCGCAGGCGACCTCGACCCCTTCGGCGCGGCGGGCCAGCACGCGGCCGGGCGGGGCCACGATCGTCTCTTCGAGGCGCCGAGTCCGCTCGATCACGAGCTTGCGCCCGGCGTGGGCGCCGAAGGCGCCCGGGTAGCTGCCCGAGAGCGCCCGCACCAGGTCGTGCACCTGCCGGGCGCTGAGCGTGTGCCAGTCGATCCAGCCGTCACGGGGCAGCCGCTTCGCGAAGCTGCACGCTCGCGCCGCGTCCTGGGGCTCCGGCCGGAGGCGCCCGGCGCGCCGGTCGGCGAGAACGGAGAGCAGCAGCCGCTCGAAGCGGGGGAGCGTCTCAGCGACCACCTCGTCGATCGTCTGGTCCGGCCCGAGCGGGAAGCGATCGCTCGCGAGGACGGGCCCGCTGTCGATGCCTTCCTCCGTTAAGAGCAGCGAGATGCCGATCTCGGGCTCGCCGCGGAGGATCTGCCAGTTGAGCGGCGAGCCGCCGCGGTAGTGCGGCAGCGGCCCGCCGTGCAGGTTGATCACGCCGTCGGCGAAGCAGTCGAGGAAGCCCTTCCGGACGATGCGCGCATAGCCCGACATCACGGCCAGGCGGCAGCCCAGGCCGCGGATCCAGCCGAGCGTCGCTGCGTCGTTCGGGCTGGCGGGCGCGCGATACGGGAGTCCCGCCTCCGCAGCCACGCGCGCCATCTCGCCGCCCTCGCTGCCTGCGTGACCGACCGCGGCCGCCACCGGCTCCCCCGCCGCGAGCAGGGCGCGCAGGCAGTGGAGACCACGGACCCCGTGGCCCAGGTAGAGGATGGTGTCGCGATCGGCGGCCACCGGGGCTAGTGGAGCGCCCAGCGGAGCGCCGCGATCACGTGGTCGACGTCGTCTTCCCCGAGGCCGGGGTCGATCGGAAGCGTCACGACGTGCTCGGCCACGTACTCGGTCTGACCGAGACCACCCGGCCCGCGCTTCGCCTCCCGATAGCGCGGCTGGAGGTGGACGGGCGGGTCGAAGTGCACGGAGGCGCCGACCCCGACCGAGCGCAGCTTGCGTAACAGCTCGGTGCGGTCGGCCTCGCGCACGAGCAGCGTGAACATCTGCCAGACGTGCGTGCGGCCGTCGGCGATCCGCGGCAGCTCGAGCCTCTCGAGGTCGGCGAGCCCCTCGAGATAGCGCTCGGCCACGCGCCGGCGACCGGCGTTGAGCGCTTCGAGGCGCTTCATCTGCTCGACGCCGAGGGCGGCGAGCAGGTTGCTCATCCGGAAGTTGTAGCCGGCGAAGGTCGCGGCCCGGAGCCAGGGGCGCTCCGCCTTCTCGCGCTCGAGCGTCGTGGACTCGATGCCGTGCCCGATCAGCGCCCGCGCCTTGCGATGCAGCTCGGCGTCGTGCGTGGTGAGCACGCCGCCCTCCCCCGTCGTGATGTTCTTGGTCGGGAAGAACGAGAAGCAGCCCTCGCCGAAGCTGCCTTGCGGCCGGCCGCGGTAGACGGCCCCGATCGTCTCCGCCGAGTCCTCGATCAGCGCGAGGCCGTGCCGCTCGCAGCTCTTCGCGATGGGCTCCATGTCCGCCATCTGGCCGCCGTAGTGCACGACCATCACCGCCTCGGTGCTCGGGCCGACGGCGGCGGCCACGGCCTCGGGATCGACGCAGCGCGTGTGCGGATCGATGTCGACCAGCACCGGCGTGGCGCCCGCGGTGACGACGGCGTTCGCCGAGGCCACGAACGTGAAGGAGGGCAGGATCACCTCGCCCCGGATGCCACGCGCCTCGACGGCGAGCTGGAGCGCCGAGGTGCAGGAGTTCATCGCGATGGCGAAGGGCGCGCCCGTCAGCTCCTGGAACTGCTGCTCGAGCTCGCGATTCTTCGGCCCGTGCGCGAGCCAGCCGCCGTCCAGGACCTCGAGGACGGCCTGGCGCTCCGCCGCGCCGATCTGCGGGCGGCACAGCGGAACGTCACGGTGTGCGGGCGGCTTCATCCTCACTACTTCCGGAGCTGTCCACTCTCCTCGAAGACGCGGCGCACGAACTCGACGTAGGGGGGCATGCCGTCCTCGAGGTCGACCTTGGGCTCGAAGCCGAGGTCCCGGCTGGCGCGCTCGATCGAGAGGGCGTCGCGTTCGGGCCGCAGCACGTCGGGCGGGCTCTCCTCGAAGCGCGTGCCGGGCACCAGGCTGGCGACGATCTCGGCCAGCTCGCGGAGCGAGCGGCCGCGCCCGCGCGTGATGTTGTAGACGCGGTCCCGGCTCTTCTCGGAGAGCGCGGCGCGCACGAAGCCCTCGGCCACGTCGTCCACGTGGGTGAAGTCGAGCTTCGACACGCCCCCGTTGTGGAGCACGATCGGCTGCCCGCGCAGGGCGTTCTCGACGAAGATCTGGGTCACCCGGCGGTTCACGTCGGTGGGGCCGTACACGGCCGAGGGACGGATGATCGTGTAGGGAATGCCGAAGCGGCGGCCGTAGGCCTCGACCATCACCTCGCCGGCCAGCTTGGTGCCCCCGTAGACGTCCTTCGGCGCCTTCGGGTGGTCCTCGTCCGCCGGCGCGTACTGGAAGTCGCCGTAGACCATGGAGGAGGACGTGTAGACGAGACGGCGGAGGTCCTGGAGCGCCTGCACCGCATCGAGCAGCGTCACGGTCGCGATCAGGTTCGACTCCATCGCCTCCTCGGAGAAGCGATTCGAGAGGTCCGCGATCGGGAGCGCGGCGAGGTGGATCACCCGGGTGGGCTGGAACTCCCCGAGCGTGCGCGAGAGGAGCCCGCGGTGCCGGACGTCGCCGCGCACGATGCGCACGTTCCGCAGCTCCGGCGGGAAGCGCCGCTCCATGTTCACGGCGTAGTTCACCTGGAAGGGCGACATGAAGGCCGTGAAGCTGTCGAAGAGCAACACCTCGTGGCCGAGCGATACCAGCTTCCGGGCCACGTTCGAGCCGATCAGGCCGGCGCCACCGGTCAGAAAAACGCGTTCCTCACTCATGGCCGGTCCTCCTCAGTGGGTCGGCGGTCTGAGCGGCGCCTCGGTGCCGCCCCGCCCGTCGAGCACGGCCAGGCGCTGCGTCTCCGCGGCCAGCCGTTCCGCATGCTGCATCTGCCACATCTTCGTGTAGCGCGCGAAGACGTAGAACGCCCCGAGCACCGACAGCACGAAGCCCTGGTACCCGTCCAGGAAGCCCAGGCGCAGGAAGTAGGTGCGCAGGAAGCGCGCGGGCGGCGACAGGAAGCGATCGCTCCAGCGCGCGCGCTTGCCCGCGCGCAGCCGGTCGCGTGCCGCCGCCGAGGTGTAGCGGTTGAACTTGGCGAAGTAGTCCTCGAGCGTCGGATACGGGAAGTGCAGCAGCAGGCCGTCGAGCGCCTCGATCGGGCCGTCGATCACGATGCCGGGGTGCACCTCCCGGTCCCGCGGGCCGCCCTTCCCCTTCTGGAAGAAGCGATAGACGAAGTCGTTCTGCCAGCCGCTGTAGCGGATGCGGCGCCCCATGAAGTGGGACGTGCGCTTCATGCGGAAGCCGACGGCCCCGCCGCCCTCGCGGTCCACGCGGTCGCGGACCTCCTTGCGGAGCGACGGGGTGAGGCGCTCGTCGCAGTCCACGATCAGCAGCCAGCGATGGTGCGCGCGCGGCATCGCGAACTTGAGGAAGGTGCGGTAGTCGACCCAGGGCCGCACGTAGATGCGGTCCGTGTAGCGCCTCGCGATCTCGACGGTGCCGTCCTTGCTCCCGCTGTCGACGACGATGATCTCGTCGCAGATCTCGCGGAACGACTCGATGCAGGCCGCGAGGTTCTGCTCCTCGTCGAGCGCCGGGATGATGCCCGTGAGGCCCGGGCGCTCCGTGCCCGGCGCCGGAATCTCGTCGGCGTCGCCGCCCAGCGGGAGAACGGGCTGCTCCCCGGTTCCGCCCCGGCGGCCTGCTCCCGACGCGGAGCTCACGCGGCCTCCTCGAGCACGGACCGATAGCTGGCGGCGACGGTCTCCACCTGGCGCTCCAGCGAGAAGCGCGCCTCCGCGTCCTTGCGCGCGGCCTCCCCCATCTGGCGCCGCAGGGCCGGCTGCTCGGCGAGCTGGACGAGCGCCTCGGCGAAGGCCTCGGGGCGCTCTTCGAGCACGCGCCCGGTCACGCCATCGCGCACCAGCTCGGGGAGCGCCCCGCGCTGCGTCGCGAGGACGGGGACGCCGCACGCGAGCGCCTCGCGGACGGCCCGGGCCGTCCCGTCCGTGCCCGGCACGAGGAAGAGCTTCACGTCGAGGGCCTGCAACATCTCCACGTAGGCCTCCCCCTCGAAGTAGCCGGGGAAGAAGACTACGCGATCGAGCAGGCCGCGCTTCCGCGCCGGCTCGCGCGCCACGGCCTCGAGCTTGCTGCCGCGACCGATCACCAGCAGGCGGAAGCCGGGATGGGCGCGAGCCGCCTGCTCTGCCGCGTCGAGGAGCAGGTCGAAGCGGCGCTGCGGCTGGACGCGGGCCACGATGCCCGCCACGAAGGCGTCGGGTGGGAGACCCAGCGCACGGCGATGCGCCGAGCCGTCGCCCGGGCGGAAGCGATCGAGGTCGACCGTGGCCTCGAGCGGCACCAGACGCCCGCGCGGCACGCCCCAGCCCTCGAACGCGCGCGCGACGCCCCGGGAGAAGACGAAGAGGCGCCGCGCGGAGAGCGACGCCTTGCGATCGCGTGCGGGGATCCGCTCCACCTCGGTCTCGTAGACGGTCCGCACGATCGGAGGCAGCGGACCGCGACGCACCGCGAGCGCGATGCGCGTATCGCCGGCGAGATGGCAGTGGACCAGGTCGAAGCGCTCGCGCTCGAGCAGCGCGCCGAGGCGCCTCGCGTCGCGCCAATCGCGCCAGGGCTTCCTGTGCTTCGAGAGGTCGAGGTCGGTGACGGGCGCGAGGCCGCGCGCCGCGCCCCGCTCCGCGACGTGGTTGCGCGGGTTGCCCTTCGTGTAGCCGGAGCTCCGGAACACGATCTCCACCCCCCGATCCCGCAGACCGGCCGCCAGCGCATGCGCCGGCTCGGCCGGTCCGGTCCACTTGTAGTTGCTGAAGAGATGGAGAACGCGCAAGCGGCGGAGTCTACCGGGGTGCCCTCTGGGGGCCAGATCGCGCCCCGGGGGTGGTGAACCGGGGAGGCACGCGCGGTCCGGTCGCGGTTGCGGGTCGGCCCGACAGACCGCGAGACTTCCACCCCGCATGGGCGACTCGACCCGGAAGCCTCGCGAGCGCGGCCCCGACTTCGTCGGGGTGGGCGTCCAGAAGAGCGGCACCACCTGGCTGGCCGACGTCCTCGGCCAGCACCCGGGCATCCTGCTGCGGAAGAAGGAGATCAGCTTCTTCGTCCGTCACTTCCACCGGGGCTGGGACTGGTACGAGGCGTTCTTCGAGGACAAGCAGGGACGGCTGGCCGGTGAGCTATCGGTGAACCACTTCTACTCGCCGCGCGCCGACGTGACGCGGCGGGAGTTCTATCCCTCGTGGAACCCGCGCCGCCGGCTCTACTTCTGGCGTCGCTACCCCTCGGCCCGCGACGAGCTGGCGGCGCGCTACCCCGGGCTCCCGGTGTTCGCGCTGTTCCGGAACCCGATCGATCGGGCCTGGTCCCACTACTCGATGTGGCGCGAGCGGAGGGAGCGCAACGGCAAGCGCGTCGTGCCCTTCGAGCGCATGTTCGCGGACGACGGGCGCTGGATCCGAACCCAGGGCCTCTACGCGCAGTGGCTCGAGCACTGGCGCGAGCGCTTCCCGGAGTTCGGGGTGTTCCTCTACGACGACGTGGTGAGCGACCCGAAGCGCCTGGCCCGCGAGCTCTACACGTTCGTGGGGGCCGACCCCGACTTCGCGCCCGACCTCACGCGGCGGGTCAACGAGGGGCGCCGGAAGGCGCCCCTCCCGGCGGCCACCCACGCGCTCCTGCGCGAGGCCTACCGCGACGAGATCGGCCGCTTCGCGCGCCTGATCGACCGCGATCTCGAGAGCTGGCTGGCCTGAGGCCCGCCCGACTCTCCTAGTCGGGGTCGACGCAGGTCGGCACGATCGTCACGCCGCCCGGAGCCGGCTCCCCATCGTGGTTGACCCGCAGCTTCCCGCTGTTGATCAGCACCTTGATGTGGGGCTGCTTCGGGAAGGCGTCCTCGACGTTGTCGCGGTACTGCGCGTTCCCCGGCAGGTCGAGGTCCAGGTCGGACATGTCGTCACCCAGCTTGCAGCGGAGACGCGACTTGCCCTGATCGCCTTCCTTGTTGATGCGGCCCTTCAGCGAGCAGGCGGACGTGACGCTTCGCGTGAAGACGGGGATCCCGAGCTCCTCGATCACCAGGGTCAGGTCCACGCTGCTGAACTCGCCGTTGACCCGCTTCAGGTTCTCCTGCTTCACGCTGCCGTTGGAGCTGTACTCGAAGCGCACTTCGCGGTTCGGGAGCACCGTGGTGTCGATCCCGCGCACCATGCCCGCGAGGCAGAAGCTGCCGGACCCGGTGTCGATGTTCGTGAGCAGCTGGTTGTCCTCGTCGAGGTTCCGCTGAACGCGATCGAGGTACGCCCGCTCCCCCGATAGATCGGTCGGCGGAAGCGTCGTGCTGGTCGTGGTGGTGGTGGTCGTCGTGGTCGTCGTCGTCGTGGGCGGCGGCGCCGTGGTGGTGGTGGTCGTCGTCGTCGCGGGCGACGTCGTGGTCGTCGTGGTCGCAGGCGACGTCGTCGTCGTCGTGGTCGCAGGCGACGTCGTGGTCGTCGTGGTCGCAGGCGACGTCGTCGTCGTCGTCGTCGCAGGCGACGTCGTGGTCGTCGTGGTCGCAGGCGACGTCGTGGTCGTCGTGGTCGCAGGCGACGTCG
>JBFIYM010000189.1:0-7632 GCA_041605395.1 Myxococcota bacterium
CTCCGGTCTCGCGCGCGGGGTCGATGCGGCGGCGCACGAGGGGGCGCTCGCCGCGGGGGGAGCGACGCTGGCGTTCCAGGCTTGCGGCCCGGAGCGCGTCTATCCCGCCGTGCATCGCCGCCTGGCCGTCCGCATCGCGGCGCAGGGGGCGGTGCTGAGCGAGTTTCCGCTCGGAACCCCGCCCCGCGCCCCCCACTTCCCGCTGCGCAATCGCCTGATCAGCGGCCTCGCCGAGGCGGTGGTCGTGGTGGAAGGCCGCGAGCGCAGTGGCTCGCTGGTGACGGCGCGGCGCGCGGCGGAGCAGGGCGTCGACGTGCTGGCCGTGCCCGGTCCCGTGGATGCACCCACGAGCGCGGGGCCGCTCGCCCTGATCCGGGACGGTGCCGGTCTGGTGCGGGGCCCGGCCGACGTGCTCGCGGCGCTCGGCATCGAGCCGGCGGCGTCGCGCGAGGCCCGGCCACGCAGCGCGCCGAGCGATCCACTTGCCCGCGCCATCCTGCGCCTGCTGCGGCGCGAGCCCCAGAGCCGGGACGCCCTGGCGGGGCGCCTCGCCTGCCCACCGGCGGCGCTGGCGGGGCCGCTGCTGGCGCTGGAGCTGGCGGGCCGGGTGCAGGAGGACCGGGACGGCCGGCTGCGTGCGCTTCCGATCGCATCGCAATGATGCCGGCCGGACGCGTCGCTATGCTGCTCGACCGTGTCTGTCGTCGTCGTGGGCGTCGGCCTCGCAGGTGTGGAGGCGGCCTGGCAGCTCGCCGAGCGCGGCGTCGCGGTGCGGCTGTTCGAGATGAAGCCCAGGCGCTTCTCTCCCGCCCACGCGAGCCCGGAGCTCGCCGAGCTGGTGTGCAGCAATTCGCTGCGCGGGTCGAGCCTCGCGAACGCCGTGGGCCTGCTGAAGGAGGAGATGCGCCGGCTCGGCTCGCTCGTGCTGCGGGTGGCCGATGCCACGGCCGTGCCGGCGGGGCGCGCCCTCGCCGTCGACCGGACCGCGTTCTCGCGGCAGCTCACCGAAGCCATCGAGGACCACCCGCGCATCGAGCTCGTGCGCGAGGAGCAGACCGAGCTCCCGGACGCCGAGCTGGCGATCCTCGCCACCGGACCGCTCACCGCGGAGACCCTCGCCGGGCAGGTGCAGCGCCTCGTCGGTGAGCGCTCGCTCTACTTCTACGATGCCATCTCGCCGATCGTCTACGCCGATTCGATCGATGGCAGCGTGGCGTTCCGGGCCTCCCGCTGGGAGGACGGCGAGGGCGACTACTGGAACCTGCCGCTCGACCGCGACGCCTACGCCCGCTTCGTGGAGGCGCTCGTGGCGGCGGACACCGTGCCGCTCCATCCCTTCGAGAAGGCGCTCTACTTCGAGGGCTGCCTCCCCGTCGAGGAGCTGGCGCGGCGTGGGCCGGAGACGCTGCGGCACGGCCCGATGAAGCCGGTGGGTCTGACCGACCCGCGCACCGGGCGCTGGCCGCACGCGGTGGTGCAGCTGCGCCACGAGGACAAGCGCGGCCTGTTGCTCAACCTCGTCGGCTTCCAGACCAAGCTGCGCAAGGGCGACCAGCAGCGGGTGCTGCGCTCGCTGCCCGGCCTCGGCGAGGCCGTCTTCGCGCGCTTCGGGTCGGTGCACCGCAACACGTACCTGAACGCGCCGCGCGTGCTCGGCCCGGGCCTCGAGCTGCGGGCACGCCCGGGCCTGTTCGTCGCCGGCCAGATGGCCGGGGTCGAGGGCTACGTCGAGAGCGCCGCGCTCGGGTTCCTGGCCGGCGTCCAGGTCGCCTTCGCGGCGCGCGGCCGCGCGGCCCCGCAGCCCGACGAGTGCACCGCGCACGGTGCGCTGCTGGCCCATCTCGCCGGCGCACGCGCTGCCGACTTCCAGCCGATGAACGTGAACTATGGCCTGTTCCCCCCGCTCGAAGGGGTCGGGCGCCTTCGCAAGCGCGAGAAGAACGAGCGCCTCGCGACCCGCGCCCTCGCGGCGCTCGAGCCCTATCGTCGTTCGCTGGGGGAACTCGCGTGAGCTGGGACTGGCCGGAGGCGGTGCGTCGCTTCGATCTCCACCTGCGCGCCGAGCGGGGCCTGTCGGAGCACACGGTGCGGGCCTATCGGGGCGACGTCGCGCAGCTCGCGGAGGCGGTCGGAAGGGTCTCACCGGCGAAGGTCGACGCGAGCCACGTCCGTCGCTTCCTGGCCGAGCGTCACGCGCGCGATGCCGCGTCGAGCCGGGGTCGGAAGCTCGCGGCGCTGCGCTCCTTCTTCCGTTTCCTCGTGCGCGAGGGTGTGCGCGCCGCGGACCCGACCACCGGAATGCCGGCGCCCCGCACACCGAAGCGCCTGCCGCGCCCCCTCGCCGTCGACGACTGTGCGGTCCTGATGGATCCGCCGGGCGCCGACGGGGAGACTCCGGGGCCCGCCGAGCGACGTGACCGCGCCATGGCCGAGCTGCTCTACGGCGCGGGCCTCCGCGTCGGCGAGCTGGTGTCGCTCGACGTCCGCGATGTGGATCTCGCCCGGGGCGAAGTCCGCGTCTCGGGGAAGGGCGGGAAGGAGCGGGTGGTCCCGCTCCCGGAGGCCGCCCGCAGCGCGCTCGCGGCGTGGCTCGATCCCCGCCGCCGCCCCGGCGTGCGCGGCGAGCCCCTCTTCGTCGCCCTGCGCGCGCGGCGCGGCGAGGCGCCGCGCCGGCTCGGCGTGCGCGACGTCCGGCGCCGACTGGCACGGCGGGCGCTCGGCGCGGGCCTCGCGGACCGCGTCCACCCGCACCGCCTGCGCCACAGCTACGCCACCCATCTCCTGGACATGGGCGCCGACCTGCGCGCGATCCAGGAGCTGCTCGGCCACGCGAGCCTCTCCACGACCCAGAAGTACACGGCCGTCTCGGCGGAGCGTCTGGTCGCCGTGTACGATCGCGCCCACCCGCGCGCACGTGGCGGCAAGGGGAGGGGGCGCTGAGGTGGAGGAGCAGGCGGCCGAGACGCCCCGGATCCGGGCGACCACCGTGCTCGCCGTGGTGCGCGCGGGACGCATCGCGATGGCCGCGGACGGCCAGGTCACGATCGGCAACGCGGTCATGAAGCACGGGGCCCACAAAGTGCGCAAGGCCTCCAAGGCCAACGCGTTGATCGGCTTCGCCGGCGGAGCCGCGGACGCGCTGGCGCTCTCCGAACGCCTCGACGCGAAGCTCGAGGCCCATCCCGGCAACGTCCGCCGCGCGGCCGTCGAGCTGGCGCGCGACTGGCGTACGGACCGCGCCCTGCGCCGTCTCGAGGCGATGTTGCTGGTGGGAGACGCCGAGACGGTGCTGCTGGTCTCGGGCAGCGGGGACGTGATCGAGCCCGACGACGGCATCGCCGCGATCGGCTCCGGTGGCTCCTTCGCACTCGCCGCGGCCCGTGCCCTGGCCCGCCACAGCAACCTCGACGCCGAGGCGATTGCGCGCGAGGCGCTCGGCATCGCCGCGGAGCTCTGCATCTACACGAACGACCGGATCCAGCTGGTGACGCTGCCATGAGCGACGGCACCGCGTTCACGCCGCGGGAGGTGGTCTCGGAGCTCGATCGCTACGTCGTCGGGCAGCGGGATGCGAAGCGGGCGGTCGCCATCGCGCTGCGCAATCGCTGGCGGCGCCAGCGCGTCGGGGGAGAGCTCCAGGACGAGATCGCGCCCAAGAACATCATCATGATCGGGCCGACGGGCGTCGGAAAGACGGAGATCGCGCGACGACTCGCCAAGCTGGCACAAGCGCCGTTCCTCAAGGTGGAGGCCTCCAAGTTCACCGAGGTCGGCTACGTGGGCCGCGACGTCGAGTCCATCGTGCGCGACCTCACCGATCTCGCCGTCCAGCTCGTCTCCGAGGAGGAGAAGCGGAACGTGATGGCGAAGGCGCGCGAGCGCGCCGAGGACCGCGTGCTCGACGCCCTCGGTACGCCGCCGGACGCGCGCGAGGGCATGCGACGCCGCCTGCGGGACGGCGCGCTCGATGCCCAGGAGATCGAGGTCGAGGCGGCGGCGCCGCCCGGGCCCGCCCCCCAGCTCTCGGTCTTCACGCCTCAGGGTGGCATGCCCCCGGGCGTCGAGGACATGGGCAACCAGCTCCAGCAGCTGTTCGGGAACCTGTTCGGGGGCGCGCCGAAGAAGCGACGCCTGAAGGTGCCGGCCGCGCTCGAGGCCTTCGCCACCGAGGAGGCGGGCAAGCTGATCGACATGGAGCGCGTCCGCGAGCTCGCGGTCGCGCGGGTGGAGGGGTCGGGCATCGTCTTCATCGACGAGATCGACAAGGTGGCGGCCGGACCGGAAGGCCGCGGCGCACCGGACGTCTCGCGCCAGGGCGTCCAGCGCGACCTGCTTCCGATCGTCGAGGGCTCCACCGTGCAGACGCGGCACGGGCCGGTGCGAACCGATCACGTGCTCTTCATCGCGGCGGGCGCCTTCCACGTCGCGAAGCCGTCCGACCTGATCCCCGAGCTCCAGGGTCGCTTCCCGATCCGCGTCGAGCTCGACAGCCTGGGGCAGGGCGAGTTCGTCCGGATCCTGACCGAGCCGCGCAACTCGCTCGTGCGCCAGTACACCGCGCTGCTCCAGACCGAGGGGGTCGAGCTCGCGTTCACCGAAGACGGGGTGGCCGCGATCGCCGAGATCGCGGCCCTCGCCAACGAGCGCGCCGAGAACATCGGGGCCCGGCGCCTCCACACCGTGATGGAGCGGCTCCTCGACGAGGTGAGCTTCGACGCGCCCGACCGGAGCGGCAGCTCGCTCCGGATCGACGGCGCCTTCGTGCGCGAGCGTCTCGAGCCGCTCGTCCGCGACGAGGACCTGGCACGGTATATCCTGTGACCGAGCCCGAGACGGAGCCTCACGTGAGCGAGCCGCGCATCCTGGTGGTCGACGACGAGCGTTTCTTCCGCGAAGCGATCCGCGACGTGCTCGGGGCGGCGGGCCTCGAGGTCGAAGCGGTGGAGACCGGCGAGGCGGCGCTGGAGCGGCTCGAAGAGCGTCGCTTCGCGGCGGTGGTGCTGGACCTCCAGCTGCCCGATCTCCACGGCCTCGAGGTGCTGCGGCGCGCTCGCACGCTTCGTCCCGAGCTCCGCGTCGTGATCCTCTCGGCGCACACGGAGCAGGCCAACGTGCTCGAGGCGCTGCGGCTCGGCGCCTTCGACTACCTCGCGAAGCCGCTGCACGAGGAAGAGCTGGTGTTCGCCGTGCGGCGCGCGCTGGCGACGTACGACCTCGCCGTGGGCTGGCACGGCCTGCGCGAGCGTCTCGGGCGTCTCGAGGGGGCGCTCGCGGCGCTGCTCGAGCAGGCGCGCACCGCCCCGTCGCAACAGGAGCTGCGCGAGGGGGTGGTGCGCTGCGTCTCGGAGGTGCTCGGCGCCGCGAAGACCTCGCTGCTGCTGCTCGACGAGGGCCCCGGCGAGCTGCGCGTCGCCGCGGCCCATGGCCGCAAGATCCCCGAGGAGGAGCTCGCCCCCGTCGCCCTCGGCGAGGGAGTGGCCGGGGTGGCCCTCGCGCGCGGCGAGCCGATCCTGGTTGCCGACGTCGGCCACGACGGCCGCTTCCCCGACCTCCGCGCCGCACGCGGCTACAGCTCCGGCTCCTTCGCCGTGGTGCCGCTGCCCTCGAGCGGCGGCCCGATCGGTGTGCTCTGCGCGACGGATCGGCGCGACGGGCCGATGGACGCCGACGACGTGGCGTTGCTGCGCATCCTCGCGCAGCAGGTGGCGCGCCTGCTCGACGCGTCCGGCGGCGGCCCGATCGCGGCGGAGCCCGAGGCGATCGCCGTCGGCGAGGAGGTGCCCGGACTCGAGGCGGTCCCGGGCGGCGACCTGCGGGGTGCCGAGCTGGTGCGCGCGATCTGCGATGCCGTGACCGCCGAGGTGGAGCCCGCGCGGGTCCTGGAGGCGGCGCTTCGCCAGATCGGGGAGGCGCTCGACGCCGCGCCCGTGTCGCTCTACCTCGCCGCGTCGACGGGTGAGCTCGTGCGCGAGGCCGAGTGGGACGGCGGCGTCTCGGGGGATCGCGCCCGGCTGCCCGCCTGCGAAGGCCTCACCGGCTTCGCCTACCAGAGCGGCGCCATCGTGGCGAGCGATGCCCCCGCACGCGACCCCCGCTTCGAGGCCGAGGTGGACCGCCCGGCGAACGGGGCGGAGCGCCCGCTGCTCTGCGGCCCGATTCGTTTTCGCGGCAAGACGCTCGGGGTCTTCCGCGCCTTCCCGAAGCACGCCCGCGACGCCGCCCCCGCCCTCGGCGAGCTGCTCGGTGCCGCCCTCTCCGCCGCCGTCCGCAACGTGCTGCTCTACCGCAGCCTCGTCGAGACCATCGAAGAGGTCGCCGCCGCCCGCCGCGAAGCCCGGCCCGCCTGACCGCGGCGGGCGGGCGTCGGCAATCGCTGCGCGGCCGGCTGGTGTCGCCCCCGTCAACGCTGTTAGGCTCCCCCGGCGATGCAGAGGCTGATCGACAAGGCGGAGGTCCTGATCGAGGCGCTGCCCTACATCCGGCGCTTTCTCGACAAGACCCTCGTGATCAAGTACGGCGGCCATGCGATGACCGACGAGGACCTGCGCGCCTCGTTCGCGGTGGACGTGGTGCTCCTCAAGTACATCGGTCTCAAGCCGGTGATCGTGCATGGCGGCGGCCCGCAGATCGAGCGCACCCTCGCGCGACTCGGCATCGAGTCGTCCTTCGTGAACGGGCTGCGCGTCACCGACGACGCCACCATGGAAGTCGTGGAGATGGTGCTCGGCGGAACCGTGAACCGGGAGATCGTCGAGCTGGTGCAGCGTGGCGGCGGGCAGGCGCTCGGACTGACCGGCAACGACGGCCGCATGCTGCGCGTTCGAAAGCGGGAAGGCCTGGGCCGCGTCGGTGAGGTCGTGGCGGTGGATCCAGCACCGCTCCGGGCGGCGACCGAATCGGGCTTCATTCCCGTGGTGGCGCCGATCGGCGTCGACGAGGACGGCGTGACCCACAACGTGAACGCCGACGAGGCGGCCGGGGCGATCGCGCGCGCGCTCCAGGCCGAGAAGCTGATCCTGCTGACCGACGTCGAGGGCGTGAAGGACGCGAGCGGACACCTGATCGGGCAGCTGTCCGAGCCCGAGGTCAAGAAGCTGGTCGCGGAGGGCACGATCGAGGGCGGCATGATCCCGAAGGTCGAGTGCTGCCTGGAGGCGCTCCGGGGCGGGGTGAGCCGGGCCCACATCGTCGACGGGCGGATCCTCCATGCGATCCTGCTCGAGATCTTCACGGACGGGGGGGTCGGCACCCTGCTCACACTCCGCGACCCGCCCCCCCGCATCCCGGCCCCCGCGGGGAAACGCCGGCGGTCCAGGGCCCGGTAACACCGCGCTCGATCCCGCCGGCCGCGCGGCGGTTGCGGCCTCAGCTTCCTCCTCCGACGGGCCGATGAGCCGGGGCGACCTCGGGGGTCTCTCCGAGTGCGGTCGGGAGGAGCCCATGCGGCTCGCAGGACAGAGTGGGGAGGAGGAATGCGTGCTCCGGCTCGCACCCGACTGCGACCGTTCTGCGCTCCGCTTGAACCCCGCCGAGGGCTTCCTGCTCTCGCGGATCGACGGCCGTACCTCGCGCGCCGTGCTGCGTCGCATCGGCGCCCTCGACCCCGCCGAGATCGACCGCTGTCTCGAGCGC
>JBFIYM010000190.1:0-7618 GCA_041605395.1 Myxococcota bacterium
CCGGGGCGTGAGCCCCGGCCCTCCTCGTTCCCCCTTGGGAGGGGCTCCATGTTCCGCAAGCGAACGACCCGCGGCGGATTCACCCTGATCGAGCTGATCATCACGGTCGCCATCGTGGGTGTGCTCTCCGCCACCGCAATCGGTCTCTTCCGCGTCCAGCAGCTTCGCGCCAAGCGCACCGAGGCAATGACCAACCTCGAGGCGGTCGCGAAGATGGAGCGCGGCTACTTCGGTGAGAACGGCCTGTATCCCGCTGCCAGTCCCGCTCCGGCCGGCGCGCCGGGCATCAAGCAGAACTGGGACGCCCTGGCGCTGGCTTCCTTCGGTCCGCTCGGCTTCAAGGCCGAGGGCTCCGTCTTCTTCGTCTACGACGTGAACTCGGCCAACGGGGTGTGCCCGTGCCCGAGCGGCGGCTGCTTCACGGTGAGCGCCTACGGGGACTCGGACCGGGACGGCGCGATCGCGGTCGTGGCCTACTTCCACCCGGACGACGCCGGAGTGGCCTGCCCGGTGCAGGTATTTCCCGCCATCGGCCCGCCGATCGATCCCGTCGATGGCCTGCCGATCGTCGATCAGCCGGTGGACATCTTCCAGTGGAGCGGGCCCATCGCAGACGACTACTGATCTGCGCACGATCTGCCGATAGGTCCGTCGTTCTCTGAGGAGGGGACGTGGGATCGGGGGTTCAGCGCGGCTTGGCCGCGCTCGCAATCGCAGCCACGATCGGGTTGGCGGGCGCCAAGTTGCCCGACGCGCCCGCGCACACGGGCGACGTCGCCTTCGTGCCCGAGCCGACCTTCGCCAAGCTGGCGGCGTTCGGCTACGACACGCTGCTCGGCGACTACTACTGGCTGCGTGCCGTCCAGATCGTCGGCAGCAACGAGGGGCCGAGCGGGCGCAGTGCGCACCTCGGTCGGCTGATCGACGTCGTCACCACCCTGGACCCGTGGGTGGACCACGCCTACCGCTTCGCCGCGGTCTGGATGATCGACGACGAAGCCGCCGTTCGACACGCCAACGCGATTCTCGAGCGGGGGATCGCCCACCACCCCGACGAGTGGCGCAACCGCTTCTACCTGGGCTTCAACCAATTCTTCTTCCTGGGCGAGAACGCAGAAGCCGCCGCCGTGCTGGAGCCGGCGGTGCCCCTGCCCGGGGCCCCGCGCTATCTGGGTCGGCTGGTGGCTCGCCTTCGCAGCGAATCCGGGGGCGGGGACATCGAAGCGGCCGCGGCCTTCCTGCGGGAGCTGCACCGCCAGACCGACGATCCCTTCGCGCGTGCCGAGTACGAGAAGGCGCTCGACGAGATCGAGACCGAACGGCGCGCGCGCGTCCTCGACGCGGCCCGCGCCGAGTTCGAGCGACGCCACGGTCGCGACATTGCGCGCGTCGAGGAGCTCGTGACGGTGCCGCCCGCGGTGCTGCGCCGCCTTCCCCCCGAGCCGCATGGCTGGGAGTGGAAGCTGGACGCCGAGAGCGGGCGGATCGTCTCGAGCTACGTGGGCCATCGCTACTCGGTGCGCATCGACGGCACCAACCAGAAGCGGCTCGAGCGCTTCCGCGCTCGGTCGCAGGAAAGGCAGGAGGGCGTCTAGTGGGCAGGGAGACCATCGCCCGTGTGGAAGACCTGGTGAAGGACTTCCGGCCGGGCTTCGGCCTCAAGAAGAATCGGGTGCTGCACGGCATCTCGTTCGAGCTGCGGCGCGGCGAGCTCTTCGGCTTCATCGGGCCGAACGGCGCGGGCAAGACCACCACGCTCAAGGTGCTGATGGGCCTGATCCGGGCCAGCGGGGGTCGCGCCGAGCTGCTCGGCCGCGACGTGGGCGACCCGGCGTGTCGGCGCGAGGTCGGCTTCGCGCCGGAGAGCCCCTACTTCTACGACTTCCTGACCGGCCGCGAGATCCTCTCGTTCTACGCGCAGCTGTGCGGCGTCGAGGGGGCTCGCATCCGCACCCGGGTAGACGAAGTGTTGGCGCAGGTCGGTCTCGACCACGCCGGCGACGCGCGGCTCCGGACCTACTCGAAGGGCATGCTGCAGCGCATCGGCATCGCCCAGGCGATCGTCCACGACCCGAGCGTGATCTTCCTGGACGAGCCCATGAGCGGGCTCGACCCCGTCGGTCGCAAGGAGATCCGCGACCTGATCGTCCGCCTCAACGGCGACGGCAAGACGGTCTTCATGAACACCCACATCCTCTCGGACGTGGAGCTGATCTGCGACCGCGTGGCGATCATCGTCCAGGGCCGAATCGCCTACGAGGGCGGGCTCGAAGGGCTGCATGGCGAGGGGCGTCAGTTCGACGTGACGCTCTCCGGTCTGGCGCCGGACTTCGTCGAGGAGATCTCGGGCCAGCTCGGCGACCGACTCGAGGGTCGAGGCGAGCGGGTCACGTTGCACCTCGCCGAGAAGGAGATGAACGAGCTGGTGCGGGCTGCGCTGATCCGGGGAGGCCGGGTCGAAGAGGTCATGCGCCATCGAGAAGATCTCGAGTCGCTGTTCCTGCGCGCCGTCGAGTCGCAGAGGGGGGAGTCGTGAGGGGGGCGGTTGCGGCGATCGCTGCGAACACGGTGCGGGACGCGGTCCGCAATCGCGTGCTCTACATCCTCGTGTTCTTCGCGCTGGTGATGATCGGAACCAGCGTCGGCCTGGCCACGCTGTCCTACGTGGAGCGCGGCCGCATCCTCCAGGACGTCGGCTTCGGGGCGATCCGCTTCTTCGGGGCCGCCATCGCGATCTTCATGGGCGCGGGCCTCGTGCATCGCGAGATCGAGCGGCGAACCATCTTCACGATCCTGTCGAAGCCCGTCACGCGCAGCCAGTTCCTGCTCGGCAAGTACCTGGGCCTGGTGGTCACGCTCTGGCTCCAGCTCGCGATCATGGTGCTCGCCTTCGTGGGCGTCTCCTTCGCGGCGGGCGCGGCGCTCGGGGCGGGCCACGCCGTGGCGCTGCTGCTGGTCGCGCTGGAGCTCGCCGTGGTCGTCGCGTTCGCCACGCTGTTCTCCTCCTTCGCGACGCCGTTCCTGGCCGCCTGCTACAGCGCGGGTCTCTACCTGGTCGGGCACCTGACGCGCGACCTGCGGGCGCTCGGGGCCGCCTCGGATTCGCTGGCCTTCGAGCAGACGACGCGCTGGGTGCACCGGGTGTTGCCCGACCTCTCCGCCATGAACCGGGTGGTGGAAGCGGTGCACGGTCTCCCGATTCCGCCGCCCGAAGTGGGCTGGGCGCTGCTCTCGGGCGTCGCCTGGGTCTTCGGCTTCCTGCTGGTCGCGGTGGTGGTCTTCGAGCGCCGCGACTTCCGGTAGGCTCCCG
Organism: Myxococcota bacterium; assembly: GCA_041605395.1. Classification (GTDB taxonomy): domain Bacteria; phylum Myxococcota_A; class UBA9160; order UBA9160; family UBA6930; genus JBFIYM01. Next base: position 3,311 of record JBFIYM010000190.1, read on the forward strand.
CCGTGACGGCGCCCTTCGAGCACCTCGGCCCCGGCCTGGTCTTCGCCACGGCACTGGGCCTCGCGGTGGGCTCGTTCCTGAACGTGGTCGTCCACCGGCTGCCGCGCGGCGAGTCGATCGTGAAGCCCGGCTCCCACTGCCCGCGCTGTGGCACGCCGATCAAGGCCTGGAACAACGTCCCGCTGCTCTCCTACCTGTGGCTGCGCGGACGCTGCCGGGACTGCGACGCGCCCATCTCCGCGCGCTACCCGGCCATCGAGCTGTTGACGGGCCTCGTCTTCGCCGCGCTGTTCGCGGCGCACGGCGTCTCCCCGGTCACACCGCTCTGGTGGGGCTTCGCGGCGACCCTCATCGCGGCGGCCGGCATCGACTTCGACGAGGGCTACATCCCCGACGCCTTCTCGCTCGGCGGCCTCGTCGCCGGCCTGGCGCTGATGCCCGGTGCGCGTGCGCTCGCCGGCGATCCCTACCTGGCGGCGCTCGCCCATGGGGCGTTCGGCGCGGCCCTCGGTGCGGGCTCGCTGTGGGCGGTCGGCTTCGCCCACGCCCGGCTCTCGGTCGCGCTCGGGCGCAGCTTCCCGCACTGGCCCGGGGAGGGCGAGGCGCCGCCGCGCCCGGGCAGCCTCGACTACTGGGTGTGGTTCCCCGGACTCGGCTTCGGCGACGTCAAGCTGCTCGGCATGGTCGGCGCGTTCCTCGGGCCGGCCGGCGCCGTGCAGGTGATCCTGCTGGCGTCGCTGCTGGGGCTGCCGCTCGGGCTCTGGGCGACCCGCCGTTCGGGGGGGCTCGGCGCACCGTTCGGCTTCGGGCCCGCCATCGCGATGGCGGCCCTCGTGATCGCGGTGGTGGCGCCGGACGGGGTCTGGCCGATCTAGGTCTTCGCTCGCCTGCCCGGGTCTTCGCTCGCCTCACCCGAGGCAGGGCCTCGGGTGGGCTCGCTGCGCGCCGCGCACGAGCCTGGGGAGTCCGGTTGGGCTGGTTGCGCGCGGCTTGCTGCGCGGCCCGGCGCCGCTCCTGGCAGGCCGGGCGCCGCTACGCCCGGATCGCTCAACCTCGCGCGGGCTTCGGCCGATGAGGGGGCGGGAGGAGAGCGGGTGCGTTCACGCGGACTTGGGATCGGCTTCTGCGCGGTGCTGTGCATCGGGCTCGGCTGCAACTGGCTGCACGCGGCGCGGCCGAGTGGGCCCAGTGTCGTGCTGGTCACCCTCGATACGCTGCGGGCGGATCGGGTCGGGGCCTACGGCGCCGAGGGCGTGGAGACGCCGACGCTCGATGCGCTGGCGGCGCGCGGCGTGCTGTTCGAGCAGGCGATGGCCCCGGTGCCGCTGACCCTGCCGTCCCACGCGTCGCTGCTCACGGGCCAGTACCCGCCCACCCACGGGGTGCGCCACAACGCCGTCTTCGTGCTCCCCGACGAGGTCGAGACGCTGGCCGAACGCTTCTCCGACGCCGGCTACGCCACCGGGGCCGTGATCGGGGCCGCCGTCCTCGACCCCGAGTTCGGGCTCCGCCAGGGCTTCGACCACTACGACGACGAGATCCCGGAGCACCGCGCGACCTCGGCCGGCTTCTACGAGCGGCCCGCGGCGGACGTCACGGATGCGGCGCTGGCCTGGCTGCGCAAGGTCGATCGGCCCTACTTCCTCTGGGTGCACTACTACGATGTGCACGGTGGCTACAACCCGCCCGAGCCCTTTGCCGAGCGCTTCCCCGGCCGGCCCTACGACGGCGAAGTGGCCTACGTGGACCAGGAGCTCGGACGACTGCTCGGCGCCCTCGAGGCCGATGCCCCGGTGATCGCCGTGACCTCGGACCACGGCGAAGGCCTGGGCGAGCACGGCGAGGTCAGCCACACCTACCTGATCTACGACTCCGTGCTGCACGTGCCGCTGATCGTCGCGGGGCCCGGGCTGCCCAGCGGCCGGCGCGTGAGCACCGTGGTGCCCAACACCGGCATCGCGCCGACCCTGCTCCGGCTGGCGGGCCTGCCGGCCTTTTCACGGACCGACGTCGCGGACCTGTCGCCGCTGTGGCAGGACGACGCGGCCGCCGGCGAGGGCTTCGCCTACGCCGAGAGCCTGGCGGGCGAGCTCGACCACGGCTGGGCGCCGATCCATGCCATTCGGAGCGATGCCCACCTCTACATCCGGGCGCCGCGTCCCGAGCTCTTCGACGTCGCGAGCGATCCGCGACAGCTCGACAACCTCCTGCCCGAGCAGCAGGCGGCGCACGCGGCCACGGTGCAGCGGGACGAAGCGCGCATCGAGCGCCTGCTCGCCGCCGCGCCCGAGCTGAGTCCGGTCGACGTGGACGACGAGACCCGGGCCCAGATCGAGGCCCTCGGCTACGTGGTTCCGAAGGGGGAGGTCGTCCGCAACGGGGCCGACCCGAAGGACGTGCATCGGCTCGCCGACGTGGCGTATCGCGCGCTCGCACTGCTGATGGCCAACCGCTACGAGCACGCGGAGCGACTGGCCAAGGTGGGCCTCGAGAAGCTTCCGGAGAGCAGTCAGCTCCACGACATCCTGGCGCGCGTCTACGTCGAGACCCAGCGTCCCGCTCTCGCGCTTCCCCATGCGCGCGAGGCCGCGCGCCTGAACCCCCACTGGGGCGACTTCCAGGCGCAGGTCGCGTACGTGCACCTGCTCCTCGGCGATCTGCCCGCCGCGGTGGCGGCCTTCGAGAAGGCCAGCGAGCTCGATCCCAAGCATCCGGGTGCCCACATCGGGCTGATGTGGCGCGTCAAGCTGGGCGGATCGGTCGAGGAGGCGGCGAAGCACGCCGAGCAGGCGCTGGCCCTGGCCGGCGATCGGGCCGGAATCGTGGAGCGCGTGGCGGAGGTCTGGGAGGCCGTCGGCGAGTACGACCGCGCCCTCGCAGCCTACGAGGCGGGTGCCGAGCGCTTTCCGGACCACCCCGAGTTCCGCATGCGCCTGGCGATCCAGCATGCGCGTGCCGGCGACCGGGAACGCTCCGAGGCCGAGCGCCTCGAGGCGGGCCCGGCCGCAGACAGCGTGAACCTCCGCAACCGGCTCGGAATCGTCTACGCCGCCCGCCGTGAGTTCGCTCACGCCGAGCCGATCTTCCGCGAGATCCTGGCCCAACACCCGGAGGAGCCGTCGACGCTGCGCTTCCTCGCGCGCCTGCTCCGCGAGACCGGCCGCGACGAGGAGGCGGAGGCGCTGGTCGCGGAGCTGGACGAGGGCGCTCCGCTCGCGCCCGCGCCCGGGGCGCCTTCGGAGCCGCGCCCGCGAGGCTGACGCGCCGGCTAGCATGCCGCGCATGAGTGACGCGAACCGCGAGCAGCAGAGCTTCTGGAACGAGCAGGCCGGCCCGATCTGGGTGAAGAACCAGGAGCGGCTCGACCAGCAGATCCGCCCGCACGGCGAGCTGGCCCTGGCACGGCTCAGAGCGAAGCCGGGCGAGCGCATCCTCGACGTCGGCTGCGGGTGCGGCGAGACCGCGCTGGCACTCGGGGCGCAGGTCGGGACGACCGGCGCCGTGCTCGGCGTGGACCTCTCGGAGCCGATGCTGGCGCGTGCGCGTGAGCGGGCGACGGCGGCCGGCCTCCCGCAGGTCGCGTTCCAGGTCGCCGACGCCCAGGACGCCCGGTTCGCGGTGCTGTTCGACGCGGTGTTCTCTCGCTTCGGCGTGATGTTCTTCGGCGCGCCGGAGGCCGCCTTCGCGAACCTCCTGCGCGCGCTCCGCCCGGGCGGTCGCCTGGCCTTCGTCTGCTGGGGACCGGTCGCGGAGAACGCGTGGGTGCGGGTCCCGATGGAGGCGGCGGCCCCGCTACTCGATCCGCAGCCGCCTCCGCCGCCCGACGCGCCGGGGCCCTTCGCGTTCAGCGACCCCGACCGCGTGCGCCGGATCCTGGACGGGGCCGGCTTCCGATCGGTCGTTATCGATCGGGCCGAGGTCCCGATGACGCCGGGTGGGGGGGACGCCGACGCGGCCGCCGAGCTCTTCCTCGACGTCGGCCCGCTCGGGCGCGTCCTGCGGGAGATGGGTGCGGACGCCGCGCTGCGCGACCGGGTGCAGGCCACCGTGCGCGCGTCCTTCGAGCCGCACCTCCGGGACGGGCGCCTCGTGCTCGCCTCGTCCGTCTGGCTGGTGCAAGCCGAACGCGGCCTCTAATCTGCCCGGGTCCGCCGGCTCCCCGGTCGTCTAATGGTAGGACAACAGGCTCTGAACCTGTTTGTGGAGGTTCGAATCCTCCCCGGGGATCCATTCTGGAGCTTCGCTCGCCTCGACGGCTCGCTGCGCGCCGGGCACGAGGCCAGGACGCCTGGATCCATCCACTCATGC
>JBFIYM010000191.1:0-7607 GCA_041605395.1 Myxococcota bacterium
AGCGGCGAGGAGGCGCTGGCCTGGGCGCGGCGCTGTCCGCTCACCGGGGCCGGAACGGTCGAGCTGCGCCCCGAGTGGGGCCCCGCGGCGCGCTGACGGGTGGGGCTCCGCGGCGCGCTGACGGCGCGCGGCAGCGACGGATTCGCGGCCTTCCCCTCGGGGACCCGCCGGGGCCCTCTGGCGCCCGCCGGGGCCCTCTGGCGCCCGCCGGGGCCGCTTCCTACTCTCCGCCGCTCGCCAGAGCCCGGGAGCAATGCATGGCCAAGAAGTCGCAGGTCCTCCGGGACCAGAGCCGCGCGAAGCTGGCAGCGAAGCACGCCGCCAGGCGCGCCGAGCTGCGCAAGCGCCTCAAGGACCAGACCCTCTCCATGGAGGAGAAGCTCGAGGTCCAGGAAGCCTTCGCCAAGCTGCCCCGCAACTCCTGCCCCACCCGCATCACGCGGCGCTGTCGGCTCACCGGCCGCTCGCATGCCGTGTATCGCAAGTTCGGCGTCTCGCGCATCATGCTGCGCGAGCTCACGCTGAAGGGCGAGCTCCCCGGCATGCGCAAGTCGAGCTGGTGAGCGCGCCGCCATGAAGGAAGGCATCCATCCCGACTACCACAAGGTCCTGTTCGTGGACAACGCCACGGGCAAGGAGTGGATCGGCCGCTCGACCCTCCGCTCCGACCAGAAGCGCGAGATCGACGGCGAGGAAGTGCCGGTGATCCGGCTCGAGATCTCGTCGGAGAGCCATCCCTTCTGGACCGGCCAGCAGCGCGAGCTCGACGCCGAGGGCCGCGTGGATCGCTTCCGGAAGCGCTACCAGAGGAAGAAGAGCTAGAGATGCCCCGCCGCTGCACGCTCACGGGCACGCGTTCGCGCGCTGGCCAGAACGTCTCGCACAGCAACCGCAAGAGCAAGCGGCGCTTCGAGCCGAACCTCCAGCACGCGCACCTGCACAGCGATGCGCTCGGCCGCAGCGTCCGTCTGCGCATCACGACGCGGGCGCTGCGCACCGTGACGAAGCGGGGCGGGCTCGACGCCTACCTGATCGGCACCGACGACGCGAAGCTCCCGCCCGAGGCGCTGGCGCTCAAGCGTCGCGTGCAGCGCGCGCTCCACTAGCGCGGCGCGGCGGGGACGGTTCGAAGGCGCCCCGCATGGCGACGATCTCCGCCTGGCGCGTGGTCCGACACGGCCGGCCCTCCGAGGCACTCGCCCTCGAGACGATTCCGGAGCCGACCCCGGGCCCCGGCCAGCTCCGCGTCCGCGTCGCGAGCAGCGTCTGCAACTACAACGAGGTGGACGGCTGCCACGGCCGCTACCGCACCATCGATCCGCCGCTTCCCTACACGCTCGGCATGGAGTGCGTCGGCCGCGTGGACGCGGTGGGGGAGGGCGCCGAGCGCTGGCGGGGACGACGCGTGATGGCCTGCGCCGCCGGCGCGACGGGTGCCCACGCCGAGGCGGCGCTCGCCGACCCCGCGATGTGCTTCGAGGCGCCGGACGCGCTCGACGACCACGCCGCCGCCGCGTTCTACTTCCCGTACCACGTCGCCTGGCTCGCGCTCTTCGAGCGCGGGCGGCTGGCGCGTGGCGAGACGCTGCTCGTCCACGCCGGCGCGGGCGGCGTGGGCTCGGCCGCAGTACAGCTCGGCGTGGCGCACGGCGCGCGGGTGATCGCCACGGCGGGCTCGGAGCAGAAGCGCGCCTTCTGTCGGGAGCTCGGCGCGTCCGCCGCGATCGATTCCCGCGCGGCCGACCTCGCTGCCGAATTGCTCGAGGCGACCGACGGGGCGGGCGTGGACGTCGCCTGTGATCTCGTCGGCGGGGCCACCACGCTCGCCACGGCCGCGGCGATGGCGCGCGGCGGCCGCCTGGTGATGGCAGGCTTCTCGGGGGGCATCGAGGCGGAGGACCAGCCCGCGCTCACGCCGCGGACCGTTCTGTTCGGGAACTTCTCGCTCGGCGGCGTGATGCTCGCCTACCGCGACGGCCCGACGAAGCTCGGCGCCACGAACCTGCTGCCGCGCGCGCTCGGCGAGGCGATCCAGGCCGAGCTGTTGCGGCTGCTCGGTGAAGGGCGGATCCGGCCCATCGTCGGGCGGGTCGCGTCGTGGCGCGAGCTGCCGGCCGAGCTCGAGCACCTCGAGGCGCGCAGCACGATCGGCCGCAGCGTGCTCGACTGGCGGGTCAGCGGTTCACGCCCATCCGTTCGGTGAACATGGCCTGCTCCAGCGTGCGGAAGAATTGCTGGTAAGGCTCCGGATTCTCGACAGGTTGCAGATGGAACTGGGCCGATGCGCGTACCACGAGCTGCTTATCGTTCCTCGTCCGCACGGTCACCGTGAGTCGCACGAGGTCGCTGCGATGCCAGAAGGGCCCCCACGTGCGATAGGCCTTGCTGAGGACGACGAGCCCCTCGGGGTCGTAGAGCACGTAGGTCGGATCGAAGCCGGTGTCCGGAAGCTCCATCCCAGTGAACTTCTTGCCGGACACGATTCCAAGCGCTTCGTCGAGCACCTCCACCTGGAACCCGAGGTCTTGAAACGTCGCGACGACGGCTTCGAGGGTCCGACGTCGGTCACTGGAATCGAACACCCGACTCTGGGCATTGCGTACCTTGACCTGACTCTGCTCCGCACTCCAGAGCTGAGAGAGGGAGTTCCACTGGGTCTCATGCCGGCCCATGTACGGCGAGGAGCAAGCAGAGGCGAGAAGCCCGAGCATCAGGACCCCGAGCCGGGCGCGCAGCGTCCCCATTCGCACCGGATCAGTTCCGCCCGACGAACAGCGAACGTTCCAGAGTGGCGAAGAAGTTCTGGTAGACCTGGGCGTCGGTGATCGGCTCGTTGTTGAAGATCGCGTTTGCGCGAATCATCATCTGGCCCGCGCCTTGTGGCCGAACCGTGACCGTCACCCCCACGACGTCCACCCAGCGCGGCTCCGCGAAGCGTGCGGCCGTCACGAGGCCCAAGGGCTCGTTCGCCCGCTCGATGATGAAGCCCAGGTCCTGCAGGGCCGCGATCACGGCCCGGATCGCCTGGTCCCGGTCGGAAACGTCGAAGGTGCGCGTCTGCATGTTGCGCAGGCGCATCTGCTCCTCGCTCGGCGCGAGCAGGTTCTCCGGCGGCTCCGGCGGTGAGACGCATCCCGTCAGCAGCAGGAGGACGAAAGGCAGCATCCGGCTCCGGAGGAGTCGGGGTTCGGTCGACATCTCGATGACCTCGCTCAGATCTTGTGCGCTTCCAGGAATACGGCTTTCGAGAGGCGGGCAAAGAATTGCTGGTACAGCACGGGATCCTGAATGCGTTCCAGGCGCTGCTGACCCGGAGGGATGGCCTGGTCGCCCGAGATTCCGTCCGTCTGCCACACGACGCGGTAGAAGAGGATCCGGACCTCGTAGGCATCTGTATCGGCGCGCCGGGTGACGAGCGACGCGTTGATCTGCTGGTGAAGATCCACGGGGACCAGAATCAGCGTGTTCGAGCCGGTGACGAGGCCGAGAGTGCTGATCGTGAAGATCACGGAGCGCCAGATCTCCTGGCCCCGTTCCCGCGCGCTCCGTTCCTTGGCCGCCCGCAGAAAGCCGAGCTCGCGGACGCTTTCCGTGACCTGGAACCCGAGGTCTTGGAGGACCGCAGCCGACGCGGACAGCAGCTCGGCCTCGTCCGGCGTCTCGAAGCGGCGCGTTTCGCTGGCGCGGCGGGCCGCGCTGTCGCTGGAGAGCTGGAACAGCTGGGCCGGATTCGTGGGCGTCGAGCAAGCCGCGAGCAGAAGCCCGATCGAGCTGACCGCAACCGCGCCGACCCGTCGGCCCTGCCGCTTCACCCGGCTACTCAGAACTGGGAGTAGTTGTAGGCGAAGTCCCGGACCTTCTTCTCTTCGTCGAACTTGATGATGATTGTCAGGGTCCGCTGTGTCGTCGACTGCTCCGAGCTGGAGGTCCCGCCCCCCAGGATGATGATGGTTCCTCCGAAGGAGCGCGCGGTATCGACGCGGTCGGTAGAGACCTTGTCGTAGATCCACACCTCGCGGCGCTGCTCATCGGTGGTGACGATGTTCGGCGAGCCGAGCACCTGCGCGACGGACGCGGCGTCCATCCCGACCTTGATCTCCCCCTGCACCTTGCCCACGGTCAGGTTGTCCGCCGGTTGGGCGGGCGGTGGGCTGGCGCATCCTGCGAGGACGACCCAAGCGACGGTCAGCGTGACGCAGAGGCGGTGCATGGTGTTTTCTCCCCGGCCGAGCTGGTAGCCGCGCGGAGCCTAGCTCAGCGGGGTGGGAATCGGGCCAGCCCCGGAGTGGCCCTCAGCCGCGCAGCACCACCACCGCGCTGCCCGGCGTGGTGTTCTTGCCTTTCGCGTTCTTCACCCAGAGCTCGAGCTCGGCGAGCTTCTCGCCGCCCTCCTGCCACTTGCGCTTCACGACGCCGCCGAGCGTCATCTCCTGGTCCGGGAGGTCCATGCCGCGGTACTGGCAGGAGAGCTTCCGGATGCGGCCGCCGTGATCGAGCCAGTTCGAGACCAGCTCGCCGAGCGCGGCGTACTTGAAGCGACCGTGCACGATGATCGAGCCGAGCGCCTTGCTCTGCGGGAAGGCGTAGTCGTGGTGGAGCGGGTTGAAGTCGCCGCCGCCCGCGGCGTACTTCACGAGCTGCGTGACGCCGGGCTGCTTCTTGAGCTCGGGCAGGGCGTCGCCTTCCTTGAACGCGTCGAACGTGAGGGGCATCGGATTCCTCCTCCGGGTTCCTAGTAGAACAGGCCCTGGGAGCGCTGCTTGGCGACGACCTTGCCGTGCTGGTTGGTGTACGTGTACTCCTGGGTCACGATCAGCATGGCACCGGTGGTCTTGCTCTGGCGCACGGCGAGGTCGGAGACCTTGACCGTCATCTGGATCGTGTCGCCGGCGCAGATGTCGTCGAAGTACTCGGTCTCGGCGCCACCGTCGAGCACGTTCTTGAGGCCGTGCTTGAGGCGCGGGCCGGTCTGGAGCGGGCCGCTGAAGGTGTCGTTGCTCTTGCCGGGGATGAAGACGGGGGTGCCCATGTAGGTGGGCGGCGCCGGCAGGCTCCGGTAGCCGCGCTTCTTCGCCTCGGCTTCGTCGAAGTAGACGGGGTCCGTGTAGCCGACCCCGCGCGCGAAGGCCCGCACGCTGGTGGTCGTGACCTCGTGCGGCCACGGCGGCGACTCGACGCCGACGACGGCCTGCATCTCGGGGGTGATCTCGATCTTCTCGGCCATGGCTCCTCCGAAGCGCGGCAGTCTATCGCAGCGTCACGCCGGGCGCGGGCTCCTGCTGCGTGAGGCAATGGAGCGTGCCGAAGCCCCAGACGAGGTCGACGGCGTGGATCCCGACGACCGTGCGGTCGGGGAAGAGCTCGGCGAGGACGCCGAGCGCGATGCGGTCCATCGGATCGTTGAAGGTGGGGACGAGCACGGCGCCGTTGGTGACGAGGAAGTTGAGGTAGCTGGCCGGCAGTCGGGTCCCCGCGAACCGGAGCGGGGCTGGCATCGGGAGGGGGACCACCTCGAGCGGGCGGCCCCTGGCGTCGCGCACGCCCTGGAGGCGCTCGCGGTTCTCGGCGAGGGCGCGGTGGTTCACGTCCCCCGGGTCGTCCTCGCTGGCGAGTACGACCACCCCGGGCCGCACGAAGCGCGCGAGGTCGTCGACGTGGCCGTGCGTGTCGTCGCCGGCGATGCCGTCGCCGAGCCACACCACGCGCTCGGCGCCGAGGAAGTCGCAGAGGGCCTGCTCGGTGCCGTCGCGGCCGAGCCCCGGGTTCCGCGCCTGCACCGGGGAGAGCAGGCACTCCTCGGTGGCGAGGAGCGTGCCCTCGCCATCGACGTCGATCGCGCCGCCCTCGAGCACGACGCGGCGCCCGGCGACCGTGGGCTGCCAGGTGCGCACCCGGAGCCGCCGGAGCAGGCGGTCCTTCGCGGCGTCGTCGCGGCGCCAGTTCGGATACTTGGCCCAGCCGTTGAAACGCCAGCTGGTCGCGCCGAGCTCCCGTCGGTCGCCCTTCTCGCGCACCACGAAGAGCGGCCCCATGTCGCGCAGCCAGCCGCGGTCGGTGGTCGCGCGCCAGAAGTCGACCCGCTCGAGCGGGGCCGCCGCCTGGCCGAGTGCGCGCCGGGCCTTCGCCTCGTATGCGGCGTCGCGCACGATCAGGCGAACCCGCTCGCTCCGCGCGATGGCGCGGACGATCTCGGCGAAGGCCCAGGGGATCGCCCCGAACTTCCCGGGCCAGTCGGGCGTGTGGTGCGGCCAGGCGAGCCAGGTGGCGGCGTGGAGCTCCCACTCGGCCGGCATGCGGAAGCCCTGCGCGGCCGGCGTGCCGCGCCGGGGCGCGCGCACACCACTCATTTGTCGAGCAGGCGCCGGGTGATGCCGTCGTAGGCGTCGATGCGCCGGTCGCGCAGGAAGGGCCAGTGGCGCCGCACCTCCTCTGCCGCGGCGGGATCGCACTCGGCCACGAGGATGGCCTCCGCGTCGGGCGGCGCCTCGGCCACGATGCGGCCGAAGGGGTCGGCGATGAAGGAGCCGCCCCAGAACGTGATGCCGTCGCCCTGGCCCTCGGGCGAGGCCTCGTGCCCGATGCGGTTGCACGCGACCACGTAGACGCCGTTCGCGATGGCGTGGGCCCGCTGCATCGTGCGCCAGGCGTCGTGCTGCGCCGCGCCCTCGGCCTCGCGCTCGCTCGGGTGCCAGCCGATCGCGGTGGGGTAGAAGAGGATGCCGGCGCCGGCGAGCGCGGTGAGGCGCGCGCCCTCGGGGTACCACTGGTCCCAGCAGACGAGCGTGCCGATGCGGCCCACCTTCGTGTCGAAGGCGCGGAAGCCGAGGTCGCCCGGCGTGAAGTAGTACTTCTCGTAGTAGAGCGGGTCGTCGGGGATGTGCATCTTGCGGTAGACGCCGGCGAGGGTGCCGTCCGCGTCGAGGAGCGCCGCGGTGTTGTGGTAGACGCCCGCCGCGCGGCGCTCGAAGACGGAGGCCACGACCACGACGCCCGCCGCGCGCGCGGCCTTCCCGATCGCCTCGGTGGTCGGCCCCGGCACCGGCTCGGCCAGGTCGAAGTGCTTCGCGTCCTCGCTCTGGCAGAAGTAGGGCGTGCGGAACAGCTCCGGCAGGCACACCACGGCCGCCCCCTGAGCGGCGGCGGCCCGCACCTGGGCCACGGCGGTGGCCAGGTTCGCCGCCGGGTCGGCGCTCATGCGCATCTGCACCAACCCGACCTTGAACCTGGTGGGCGCGGTCGTCATGGGTTGAAGACTACCCGGTTCCCCGCCGTGACGCGAGCGGAGCCGGTGTCAGCCCGTGGCGCGACTCTCCTGCGGCAGCTGGGCCAGCGCGGCCGTGCGCGGCGGGGGCGGCGCCGGGACGATGACGCTGGCGCCAAGGGCGCTGCCCGGCCGGGCGAAGGTGCCCAGGTCGGTGCCGAAGTATGCCTCTTCTCCGTGCTCGCTGACGTCGAGACCGGCGAGCTCCTCGCGCATGGGCGCGCGCACGCCCACCGTCACCGCCACGAGCTTGAAGATGACCATGGTGCCGAGGGCGGCGAAGGCCGCGGCCGCGAGCACCGCCAGCAGCTGCACGCCCAGCTGCCCGGGATTGCCGGCGAGCAGG
>JBFIYM010000192.1:0-7594 GCA_041605395.1 Myxococcota bacterium
GCCGGCGCGGGCCGTCGGGGCGCGGGCTGCGCATCCGGGCGCAGCTCGATCGCGACCACCGCTCCCTCGCGGGCCACGACCTGCCACGCCTCGTCGCCGAGCGGCTCTCCGCGGCGAACCTGGATCCCGAACTGGCCCGCGAGGCGGGGCAGGCGCGCGAACGTCGTCGCGACCGCGTCCCGGAACTCCGGCGAGTCGCTGGCCAGCGTGCGGCCGGTTCCGGTGAGCCACGCGCCGCGCACGAGCACGTCGACGGGGCCGGGCTCGCGGAAGTTCCGCCACCAGTTCTTGCGCCGCGCGCGCGAGGCCAGCACGGTGACGGTGTCGCCGCTCCGCTGGTAGCCGACGGGGAACGTGTAGCGCCGGCCCGTCTTCCGCCCCTCGAAGGAGATCAGCATCAGGCCGAAGCTCAGGACCGGATGAAGCGGGGAGCGCAGGATCGCCCCGACGAGCGGCTTCACGCGCGATGCGATGCGGTCGACGTCCAACTCAGGACAGGTCCTTCGTGTTCGCGGCCATCAGTCGAACCGCCGCTCGGCGCGGCAGCACGCGGCCGGTGAGAACGCTCGCGATGCGGTTGATCCAGCCGGGGACGACGCGCGGACCGCGCCCGAGTGCCGCGAGCGTCTGCTCCGCCACCTCGGCGGGATCGAGCGTGCCCGGCGCCTCGCGCGCCGAGGCTTCGGAGGTCTCGAGGTAGCCGGGCGTCCGGATCGCGCCCGCGCACGAGGCGATCACGTCGATGCCGTCGCCCACGAGCTCACCCCAGAGGCCTTCGGCCAGGATGGTGTTGAAGGCCTTGCTCGCCGCGTACGCCGCGATGCGCGGTGAGCCCTGGATGCCGGCGAGCGAGGACATCAGCACGATCGCGCCGCGTCTCCGCGCCCGCATCGCCGGCGCCAGCTGACGGACCAGCCCCACCGGTCCGCGGACGTTCAGGTCGACGACCCGCATCAGGTCCTCGGGCGGGAGCTCGAGGAAGTTCCCGATCGGGGAGAAGGCGGCGTTGTAGACCAGCGTTCCCACCTCGAGAGCGGCGCTCGCACCGGCGAGCGCGGTCGCGGCGCCCGGGTCGGCGAGATCCTGGGCGAGCGGACGCGCCTCGACCCCGTGCTCGGCCTGGATTCGCCCGGCGAGCTCCGCGAGCAGGCCGGCGCGCCGGGCCACCAGCAGCAGGTTCAGGCCGCGGGCGGCGAGGGCGTCGGCGAATGCGGCCCCGAGACCCTCGGATGCGCCGGCCACGACCGCCCAGGGCCCGTAGCGCGCACGGAAGTCACTGGCCGGCCCCTTCACGGGCGGCAGGTTAGGCCAGCGGTTCGAGGCCGGCCCGACGGGGTGCGCGGCGATGGCGAAATCCTGCTTTTGCGCCCGCACCCCAGGGGGCGTCGGGCTAGCATCGCGCCATGCTCCCGCACGCGCGCGCTCGTGGCCCCTCGTTGCTGCTGCTGATGAGCGTCGCCGCGGGCGGCTGTGGCGAGGCGCCGCCTCCCGAAGCGCCGCCGCTCGAGATTCCGGTCGTCGCGGTGATCCAGCGCGATCAGCCCGTCGAGCTCGAGATGGTCGGTGAGACTCGGGGATCGGCGGACATCCCGATCCGGGCCCGGGTCGAGGGCGTGCTCGAGGCCCGGCACTTCGTCGAGGGGCGCCCCGTCGAAGCGGGCGCGCTGCTCTACGAGATCGATCCCCAGCCCTATCGGGCGAAGGTCGCCGAGGCGAAGGGACGCCTGGCCGAGGCCGTGACGGGGCTCGCCAAGGCCCGGGCCGACCTCGCGCGCATCGAGCCGCTGGCCGCCATCAACGCCGTGAGTCAACAGGACCTCGACGCGGCCACCGCCCAGTACGAGGCCGCGCTCGGCGCGCGCCAGGCGGCCGAGGCCCAGGTGGAGCAGGCCGAGATCGAGCTCGGCTATACGCGCATCCACGCGCCCATCGCGGGGCGCATCGGCATCACGGCGGCCGAGGTCGGGGAATTCGTGGGCAAGCCGCCGAACCCGGTCGTGCTGAACACCGTCTCCAAGACGAATCCGATCCGGGTGCGGTTCTCGATCGACGAACGCCGCTACCTCCAGCTCGCCCGCACCCTGCGGGCCCGCGAGGCCGCGGGGGAGGGCCGCCCCGATCCCGGCTTCGCGCTGGTCCTGGCGGACGGCACGGAGTACGAGCACGCGGGCCAGTTGACCGGGCTCGACGCCTCCATCGACCCGGCGACGGGGACCTTCACGATGGAGGCGGACTTCCCGAACCCGAGCGAGCTGGTGCTCGCCGGGCAGTTCGCGCGCGTGCGTGCCGTGGTCGAGGTCCTCCCGGACGCGCTGCTCGTGCCCCGACGTTGCGTCAGCGAGCTCCAGGGCAACTTCCGGGTCTTCGTGGTCGGCCCGGACGGCAGCGTCGCGCTTCGCCCCGTCGAGCTGGGGCCCGGCGTCGGCTCCCTCCAGGTGGTGACGCAGGGCCTCGCGGCCGGCGAGCGGGTCGCTTACGAGGGCGTGCAGCGCCTCCGGCCCGGCATCACCGTGGTCCCGAAGCTCGTTGCGCTCGGTGCCTCCGGCCAGCCGGCTGCGGATGCGGGCGCGCCCGAAGCCGCCGGGGCCAAGGCGGAAGCGACGGACGAGCCCGGGGCCTGACGCGTGGCGGAGTTCTTCGTCCGGCGACCCATCGTCGCGATGGTGATCGCGATCGTGATGGTGATCGTGGGGCTCGTCTCGCTCCGCACGCTCCCGATCGCCCAGTACCCGGACATCACGCCGCCGATCGTGAACGTCTCGACCCTGTACACCGGCGCCAATGCCATCAGCGTGGAGCAGTCGGTCGCCACCCCGATCGAGCAGAAGGTCAACGGGGTGGAAGACATGCTCTACATGAAGTCCACCAACGCGAGCGACGGCAGCATGAAGCTGGAGGTGTCCTTCGAGGTCGGCACCGACCTCGACATGGCGAACGTGTTGACGCAGAACCGCGTCTCCGAGGCGCAGGCGCTGCTTCCCGAGGAAGTGAAGCGACAGGGCGTCACCGTCAAGAAGAAGCTCGCCTTCCCGCTGCTGCTGATCTCGCTCGTCTCGCCGAAGGGGACCTACGACGTCGAGTTCCTGACCAACTACGCGACGCTCAACCTGATCGACGAGCTGGCGCGCATCCAGGGTGTCGGTCTCACCGAGGTGTTCGGGGGCAGCACCACCGAGTACGCCATGCGGATCTGGATCAAGCCGGACCAGCTGGCCAAGCTCGAGCTGACGGTGCCCGACATCACGCGCGCCATCAGCGAGCAGAACGTGCTCGTGCCGGCCGGCCAGATCGGCGGCGCCCCCGCGCCCCCCGGAACCGACTTCACCTACACGGTGAAGACGGCCGGCCGCTTCGAGACGGCCGAGGAGTTCGGGGCGGTCGTGGTCCGCTCCAACCCCGACGGTTCGCAGGTGCGGCTGCGCGACGTCGCGCGCATCGAGCTCGGCACCCAGAACTATCTGCTCACCGCGCGCCTCGACGGCCAGCCGAGCGCCGTGATCCAGCTCTACCAGCTTCCCGACGCCAACGGGATCGACGTGGCCCACCAGGCCATCGCGACGGTGGAGCGCCTGTCGAAGGCCTTCCCCGACGACGTCGAGTACGTGGTCTCGCTCGACACCACGAAGCCGATCACGGCCGGGATCCGCGAGATCGTCATCACCCTGTTCCAGGCCGTGGCGCTGGTGATCTTCGTGGTGTGGATCTTCCTCCAGAACGCGCGCTCCACGCTGATCCCGACGCTCGCCGTGCCGGTCTCCCTGATCGGCACCTTCGCCGTCTTCCCGCTGCTTGGCTTCTCGATCAACACGCTCTCCCTGCTCGGCCTGGTGCTCGCGATCGGAACCGTGGTGGACGACGCGATCGTCGTGGTCGAGGCCGTCGCTACCAAGATGGAGGGCGGGATGAGGCCGCGCGAGGCCACGGTCGCCGCGATGCGGGAGGTCTCCGGGCCGATCGTCGCGACCTCGTTGGCCCTGATCGCGGTCTTCGTCCCGGTCGCGGCGATGGGCGGGATCACCGGCCGCCTCTACCAGCAGTTCGCGATCACCATCGCCATCTCGGTGGCGATCTCCTCGCTGAACGCCCTGACGCTGAGCCCGGCGCTCGCGGCGTTGCTGCTGAAGCCGCCCGGCGAGACGAAGAGCGTCTTCGACCGCTTCTTCGCACGGCTGAACCGTGGCCTCGAATGGGCGACCGAGCGCTTCCTGGTCGTGGCGGGCTTCTTCACGGCGAAGCTCGTCCGGGCCGGCGGGCTGCTCGCCGCCATGGTCGTGGGGCTCGTCGTGCTGTTCGGGGTGCTGCCGGGCGGCTTCGTGCCCGAGGAGGACCAGGGCTACCTCCTGGCCACGTTCCTGCTGCCAGACGCGGCGTCGCTCCAGCGCACGGACGAGGTGATGCGCGAGGTGGAGGCCATCGTCGGCCGCTACGACGCCGTCGAGAACGCCACGGCGATCGCCAGCTTCAGCATGCTCTCGGGGACGAACCAGCCCAACGTGGGCTTCGTCTTCATCCAGCTCAAGGACTGGGACGAGCGGCCGGAGGTCGAGGATCACGCGCGCAACCTGGTGCATCGGCTGAACCAGGACTTCCGCTCGGTGCGTGGCGGCGTCGCCTTCGCGTTCGGGCCGCCGGCGATCCCGGGCCTCGGCACCGGCTCCGGCTTCTCGATGATGCTCCAGGACCGCGGCGGCAACCCGCCCGAGTACCTCGCGCAGCAGACCCGGCTGCTGCTCGAGGCGGTGAACGAGCGCCCGGAGATCTCGGGCTCGTTCTCCCTCTACAGCGCCACCAGCCCGCAGGTGTTCCTCGACATCGACGAGGCCAAGGTGTTGAAGCTCGGCGTGCCGCTCGGCGACGTGAACACCTCGATCGGGGCCTTCCTGGGAGGCGCCTACGTCAACGACTTCAACCGCTTCGGGCGCCTCTACAAGGTCTACGTACAGGCCGAGCCCGCCTACCGCACCAGCGCCGACGCGGTGCGCTTCTTCTACGTGCGGAGCCGCGAGGGCGCGATGGTGCCGCTCTCGACCCTGGTGTCGCATTCGCGCACGGCGGGGCCCGAGTACACCAACCGCTTCAACCTCTACCGCTCCGCCGAGATCCAGGGCGGGCCGGCCGCGGGCTACAGCTCCGCCGACGCGCTCGGCGCCCTGGAGGAGACCGCCGCGAGCGTGCTGCCGGCGGACATGTCCTACGCCTGGAACGCCATGTCGTTCCAGGAGAAGGCTGCCGAGGGGAGCGGCGCGATCGTCTTCGTGATGGCGCTGGTCTTCGTGTTCCTGATCCTGGCGGCGCAGTACGAGAGCTGGTCCACCCCGATCGCGGTGCTGCTCGGCACGCCGATCGCGGTGTTCGGCGCCATCGGAGGCCTCTGGCTCTCGCGCCTGTTCAGCGAGAGCTACGTGAACAACGTGTTCGCGCAGATCGGCCTCGTGATGCTGATCGGCATGGCGGCCAAGAACGCGATCCTGATCGTCGAGTTCGCCAAGGCGGAGAAGGAGGCGGGCAAGACCGCCGTCGCGGCCGCCCTCGAGGCGGCGCGCCAGCGCTTCCGCCCGATCCTGATGACGGCGCTCTCGTTCATCCTGGGCGTGCTGCCGTTGCTCGTGGCGAGCGGTGCCGGCGCGGAGGCGCGCAAGGTGATGGGCATGACCGTCTTCGCCGGCATGCTGGTCGCCACCGCAGTCGGCGTGCTCGTGGTGCCGGCGCTCTACGTGATCGTCGAACGCTACGTGACGCGCAGCGACCGGGGAGGCGACGCCTAGCATGCGGTGGGCGGCAGCGGGGCTCCTCGCTCTGGCGCTCGGCGCGAGTGGCTGTGCGCTTACGCCGGACTACGAGCGCCCTGTGCTCGAGGTCCCGGCCGCCTTCGAGCAGGCCGAGGTGACGGGCGATTCGATCGCGAACCTGGCGTGGTGGGACCTGTTCGGGGATCCGCTCCTGCGGGCATACATCGAGATCGCGCTCGAGGAGAACCACGACCTCGCGGCGGCGCTTGCGCGCATCGAGGAGGCGCGCCACGTCGTCACGGCGGTGCGGGCGAACCAGCTCCCGTTCGTCGATGTGTTCGGCTCGGCGCGTCGCGGCGAGGAGAGCCAGGTGCTGGTGCCGGGGGCGACCACGCGCGACGAGTACGCGATCTCGGCGGACCTCTCCTTCGAAGTCGACCTCTGGCGCAAGCTCAGCCGCGCCAGCGAGGCGGCGCGCGCCGAGCTGCTGGCCACGGAGGCGGCCTACCGCAACGTCACCATCTCGCTGGTGGCGGAGGTGGCCCGGGTCTACTTCGCCCTCCGCGACGTCGATGCGCGCCTCGCCATCTCGCGCCGCACGGTGCGCACCCGACGCGACGGCCTCGACATCATCCGCGCCCGCTTCGAGAAGGGCACGGTGCCGGAGCTCGACGTCAACCAGGCGGAGATCGAGCTGGCGACCGCCGAGGTGGCGGTCTCGTCGTTCGAGCGCGCCACGGTCCAGACCGCCAACGCGTTGCGCATCCTGCTCGGGCGCAACCCCGGTCCCGTCGAGCGGGGGCTCCCGCTCGAGGAGCAGGGGCTCCCGCCCGAGGTGCCGGCGGGCCTGCCCTCCGAGCTGTTGCAGCGGCGTCCCGACGTGGTCGAAGCCGAAGCGGCGCTCATGGCCGAGACCGCCCGCATCGGGGTGGCGGAGGCGCTGCGCTACCCGGCGGTGAGCCTGACCGGGAGTCTCGGCGCGGCTGCGGACAGCCTCGACGTCGACGGCAACGTGCGCGCCTGGAGCATCGCGGCGGGCCTGTTCGCCCCGATCTGGAACAGCGGCCAGCTCGAGGCGCAGGCCGAGGCGCAGCGCGCCGTCACCGAGCAGGTGCTCGAGCGCTACGCCGCGACCTTGCAGGCTGCGTTCCGCGAGACCGAGGACGCGTTGATCGCCGTGCGGACGTTCCGCGACGAGTACGCCGCGCGCCAGCGCCAGGTGCTGGCGGCGCGCAACGCGGCCCGCCTCTCCCGCGCGCGCTACGACGGGGGCGTCGTCGACTATCTCGAGGTGCTCGACAGCGAGCGCACGCGCTTCGCCTCCGAGCTCGACGAGTCGGCCACCCTGGCGCAGTCCCTGATCGCCGTGGTGCAGCTCTACAAGGCGCTCGGCGGCGGCTGGAACCCGCCCGAGCCGGCAGCGACGCCCTAGCGCCGGCCGACGCAGCGCTAGTAGGCCGCTTCCGTCACCACCTTCACGCGTCGGCCCGCGGCGAGGGCGATGCCGACGTCGAGCCCGTTCATCAGCGCGACGAGATCGAGCCGCTCGACGTTGCCCCCGCGCGCCAGCACCTCCTCGAAGCGCTCGCCCGCACGCGCCGCGAGCACGCGCAGCCGGCGCACGCGGAAGCCGGCTCGCTCCGCGGGCGTGAGGGGGCGGAAGCTCTCGGCGGCCGCGTCGAAGGCAGGCGCGAAGCGATCGATTCCGTGCCGGTCGACCACGCCCTGGAGCCGGTAGATGCGGCCCGCGTGGGCGTACCAGGTGAGGCGCGTGTAGATCGGCTCCCCGGGCCCGGCCACGCGTGCCCAGGCGCGATGCGCGGGGACGGCGGCGCCCGGGAGCGGGCCCTGCTCGAGCAGCGTCA
>JBFIYM010000193.1:0-7554 GCA_041605395.1 Myxococcota bacterium
CGGTGGTCGCCGACGAGATCCGCAAGCTCGCCGAGAGCGCCGCCCGCAGTGCCGACGAGATCGTGAAGCTGGTCGGCGAGATCGAGACCGATACCGCCCGCGTGGCAGACGAGATGCGCGAGTCGGGACAGGTGATCGGGGAAGGGCGCGAGGACGTCAACACCATTGCCGGCGCGCTCGAGCAGATTCGCGCGGCGGTCGGGGAGGCTTCCGCCCGCGCCGAGGAGATCTTCCAGGAGGCCGACGACCAGGCGCGAGACGCCGAGCGCATGGTGAAGTCGATGGACGAGGTGGCGAGCACCTCGCGCTCGACCACCGCCTCGGTCGCCCAGGTCACAGAGACCTCGCAGCGGCAGATGGCTTCGATGACCGAGATGGTCGCCGCCGCCGAGACCATGACCCGGCTCTCGCAGGAGCTCGGCGAGCTCACGCGCCGCTTCCGGACCGGCGCCGAGGAGGCGTCTTGAACGCCGAGGCCCCCGCCGAGGCCGGGCGCCTGCTGGCCTTCGAGCTGGCCGGGGCGCTGTTCGCGCTCCCGATCACCGACGTCGCCGAGGTGACCGAGGTGGGCACGCTCTCGGCCGTCCCGATGCTGTCCACCGACCGGGGCGGCGTCGTGAACCACCATGGGGACGCGCTGCTCGTCGTGAACGGTGCGCTGCTGTTGGAGCGCGAGCCGGGTCCGGAGCCGCCGCGGCACCTGCTGGTGCTGGCGCGCGATCCCGACGACCCCGATCGCTTCGGCCTGCCCGTCGACCGCATCGAGGGGCTGGTGGACGGCCCGGCGGTGGCCGCGCGGGGCGACGGCCCGGTCGCCCTGATCCGGCCCGCCGAGGGCCGCTTGATGTACGTGCTCGATCCACGTCGCCTGCGGGAGCGGGCGCAGACCACGATCGAGCGTTCGATGGCCGGCTCGAGCCAAGGAGGATCGTCATGAAAAGAGTACTGATTGCGGACGATGCGTCGTTCATGCGTCAAATGATCCGCGACATCATCGAGCCCGAGGGCTTCGAGGTGGTCGGGGAGGCGGCAGACGGCGTCGAGGTGGTGGAGAAGTTTCGCAAGCTGACTCCAGACCTCGTGATGATGGACATCGTGATGCCGAAGCGTTCCGGCATCGACGCGGTGAAGGCCATCAAGGCCGAAGACACGACTGCGCGCATCGTGATGTGCAGCGCGCTCGGCCAGGAGGCCCTCGTCACCGAGGCGATCGAGGCGGGCGCATGCGACTTCATCGTGAAGCCGTTCAAGCCCGACGCCGTTCTCACGACGCTGCGCAAGGTGGTCGAGAAGGCCGACTCGTGAGTCCGTTCGGCCTCGCCTCACTGCGCGCCCCGCACGTGCGGCGTTTGCGCTAGAGCCCCCGCGTGGATCTCGCCAAGTACCGGGCCCTGTTTCTCGAGGAGGCGACGGAACACCTCGCCGAGATGAGCCGCGCCTGCCTGGCGCTCGAGAAGGACCCGGCCAACGGCGAGGCGATCGATCTCGTGTTCCGCATGGCGCACTCGATCAAGGGAATGGCGGCGTCCCTCGAGTACGACGGCGTCACCCGCCTCGCGCACCGGCTCGAGGACCGCATCGCGACCTTCCGGGCCGCGGGCGCCGTCGAGGTTCCCGACGGAATGGTGCTGCTGTTCCGGGGACTCGAGGCGCTCGAAGGCATGGTTTCTGTCCTGCGCGACGGGGGCGAGAGCCCCGCACCAGACGAGGCGCTCCTCGCGGCGCTCGCGGGGTCCCCGTCGACCGATCGGGGGACCGCAAAAAAAGCCTGACGGGCGCGGCGCCTTCCAGCGCGGCGCCCGCGACCCGAGCGGGCCCTGCAGCTGCGCCCTCGGTGCGCGTGCGGGCGGAGACGCTCGACCGCTTCCTCTCCTCGGTCGGCGAGGTGATGCTGGCCTCCTCGCAGCTGCGCAGCCGTGCGGCGGTCGAGGGCCTCACCAGCTCGGCCGGACTCGACGCCGGCTTCGATCGCATGGAACGCATGGTCGGCGACATGCAGCGCCGGGCGCTCACGCTGCGAACGGCACCCCTGCTGCGTGTGGTCGATACGTTGCCCCGGCTGGCGCGGGAGTTGGCGACCGCGCTCGACAAGGCCGTCGAGGTCGAGCTGCGCGGCGCCGAGCTGGAGCTCGATCGCGCGATTCTGGACCGGCTCGCCGACCCGCTCGTCCACCTGGTCCGCAACGCGGTCGACCACGGCCTCGAATCCGCCGACCAGCGCCTCCAACACGGCAAGCCGGCGACCGGCCGCATCTTGATCGAGGCGCGTCGCGAGCGCGACCACGTGCGGATCTCCGTCACGGACGACGGCCGCGGCATCGATCTCGACTCGGTGCGGCGGCGCGCCGTCGAGGCCGGTGTGATCCACGCCGACCTCGCCGCGGATCTCCCGCCCACCGAAATCGCCGCACTCGTGTTTCGGCCCGGCGTCTCGACGGCGGCGCAGGTCTCGGAGGTGTCCGGTCGGGGCGTCGGCATGGACGCGGTGAAGGCCACGATCGACGGTCTCGGCGGCCGGGTGGAGCTCGACTCCCAGCCTGGCCTCGGCACCACCACCGCGCTGCTCGTCCCCATCACCGCGGCCGTGCAGCGCGTGCTGCTGGTCGGGATCGGCGTGGACACCGTGGCGATCCCGATCGCCAAGGTCGAGCGCGCCGTGGAGGTCGAGCACGACGCCATCGAGGCTTCGGGCAGCGAGGCCTTCGCACTGATCGACGACGTGCCCGTGCTCGTGATCGACCTCGGCGTTCGCCTCGGCCTGCAGAGCCAGCGCACCGGCACGACCCGGCCGCTGGTGCTCGCCGAGCTTCGCGAGCAGCGCGTGGCGCTCGCGGTCGACCGCCTCGAGGGGCAGCAGGAGATCTACGTGAAGGCGCTGCCACGCCTGCTCGCGAGTGCGCGCGGCCTCTCCGGCTTCACGGTCATGGCCGACGGGCGCCCCGTGTTCCTCCTCGACGTGAACCAGCTGACATGAGCGGCGAGCCCCGATACAGCGAGGCCGACCTCGATCGGGTGCGGGAGCTGGCCAGCATCGGGGCGGGCCACGCGGCCAACGCGCTCGCGCAGTTGACGGGGCGGACCTGTGAGATGGGCGTGCCCACGCTCCACTTCCCGGGCGAGCGCTCCACGACCGCACGCGGCCTGACCGGCGTGTTCTTCGAGTGGGAAGGCGGGCCGGGCGGCGTGCTGGCGCTCCTCTTCCCGGCCGACACCTGCGTGCGCCTGCTCGAAGGGCTGCTCGGCACGGAGGCCCACGAGCTCCGCTCTCCTGCGGGCCGCTCGGCCCTCTGCGAGGTCGGCAACATCCTGGCTTCGCATGCGGCCAACGCCGTGGGAGATCTGCTCGGCACGACGGTGCTGCCCTCGGTGCCACGCCTCGAGCTCGACGACGCCGAGGCCGCGCTGGCCGCGCTGCTGGTCCGCCGCGGCGCGGACGGCGCGTGGCTGCGCGTGGAGAGCGCGATCTGCGACCGCGATCGGGAGCTCCACGGTGTCTTCGTCTACGCCCCCGATCGGGTGGCGGCGCCCGCGCGCGCCCGAGGCGGTTGACGCTCCGCGGCGGCTGACGCCTCGCGGCGGCGCCCCGATCGCTGCCCCCGCTCCCTTCTGATAGCCTGCGCGGCGTGGATCGAGACCGGCTGCGCGGGTTGCTGGAAGCCGTTCGCGAAGGGCGGTTGGCTCCCGACGCGGCCCTCGAGACGTTGGCCCAGGCGCCTTTCGTCGAGACCGCCAGCAGCCGCATCGACGTCCATCGTGCGCTTCGCCAGGGGCTGCCCGAAGTGGTCTACGGGGGGGCCAAGACCGCCCCCCAGATCGTCGATGCGCTCCGCGCGCTGACCGCGCACGGGCAGCTCGCCCTGGCCACGCGCGTCGGCCCGGAGCTCGCGGCAGAGGTGCGCGCCCTGCTGCCCGAGTGCGAGTACGTGCCGGAGGCCCGTCTGCTCAGCCTGGGCCCCGCACCGGAAACCCGCGCAGGGCTCGGAAACGTGCTGGTGGTGTGCGCGGGCACCGCGGACCTGCCCGTCGCCCGCGAGGCCTTCGAGCTGGCGCGTCGCTTCGGCAACAAGGTGGAGCTCCTGGCCGACGTCGGGGTGGCCGGGGTGCACCGCCTGCTGGCCTCGCTCGAGCTGCTGCGGGCCGCCCGCGTGGTGATCGCAGTGGCCGGGATGGAGGGCGCACTGCCCTCGGTGGTGGCCGGCCTGGTGGCGGCGCCCGTGATCGCGGTTCCCACCAGCGTCGGCTACGGCGCCTCGTTCGGCGGCGTCTCGGCCCTGCTGACCATGCTCAACAGCTGCGCGCCCAACGTCGCGGTGGTGAACATCGACAACGGCTTCAGCGCTGCGGCGCTCGCGACGCTGATCAATCGTACGCCCGCCGAGCCGCGCGAAGGATGAGTCGGAAGCGGCAGGCCTCCCCGCCGCCGGGTGGCCGGGTGCTCCACCTGGACTGCTTCTCCGGGATCGCCGGGAACATGTTCCTCGCGGCGCTGCTCGACGCCGGACTTTCGCGCCGCGCGCTCGTCGAGGACCTGGCCGCGCTCGACGTGCGGCATCGCCTGGTCGTCTCGCGCGTGCGCCGCGGCCCTCTCGCGGCGCGCTACCTGCGCGTCGTGGTGCCCGGGGCGCGGGGTCACGGCCGGGCACACGGCGCCGGGCATGGGCACGGTGCCGGGCATGGGCACGGCGCCGGCCAACCGCACGGCCGGAGCTGGCGCGAGATCCGGCGGCTGTTGCGGGCCGCGAAGCTCCGCAAGCCCGTGCGCGAGCGCGCCGAGCGCATCTTCGCGTCGCTCGCGGAGGCCGAGGGCCGCGTGCACGGCACGCCGCCGGAGCGGGTCCACTTCCACGAGGTGGGCGCGGTCGACGCCATCGTCGACATCGTGGGCGCGGCCGCGGCGCTGGACCGCCTCGGCATCGCCCGCGTCACCGCCTCGCCGCCGGCCCTCGGGCACGGCACGGTCGAGAGCGAGCACGGCCGGCTGCCGCTCCCGGCGCCCGCCACGCTCGAGCTCTTGCGGGGCATTCCGGTGGTGCCCGCCCACGTCGCCTGGGAGACGGTGACGCCCACCGGCGCCGCGATCCTGCGCGACGTGGTGGACGCGTTCTGTCCACTGCCGGCGTTCACGCCCGAAGCCATCGGCCACGGCGCCGGCAACGATCGCAAGGGCCCGCTCCCGAACGTGCTACGCGCAGTGCTGGGTCGCGTCGACGCCTGGTCCCCGGATCGCGTGGTGATCCTCGAGACGAACCTCGACGACTTCGTGCCCGAGCACTTCGAGCACGTGATGGAGCGGATGTTCGCGGCGGGGGCGCTCGACGTGACCCTCCAGCACGTCCAGATGAAGAAGAGCCGGCCGGGCTTCGTGCTGCGCGCGATCGCCCCGCCGCATCGCCGGCTGGCCGTAGCCGGCGTCCTGCTCACGGAGACCACGACGCTCGGCGTGCGGGTGAGCGAGCAGGACCGGCTGCTCGTGGCGCGCGAGGAGCGGCGCGTGCTGACGCCCTACGGACGGGTCCGCGTGAAGCTCGCCTTCGGCGCGGGGGGCCGGGTCGATGCCTCGGCGGAGTACGAGGACGCGAAGCGGGCCGCCCGCAGCGCGGGCGTTCCGCTGCGGGACGTGCTGCGCGTCGCCGAGCAGCTCGCCCTGAAGGCGTAGCCGAAACCCTACGCCCAGCGACCCTGCGCTGCGTTGACAATCGAGATCACCGACTCCTAGGATCCCGCCGTCCTACAAGGAGGGAGCATGGGGGATCTACCCAACGCAGTCGTGAAGCGGCTGATCACGAAGCACGGCGAAGGCATGCGCGTCTCGGGAAGTGCCATCGACAGGGCCGTGGCGGCCGCCGAGGACTACATCGGACGTCTCGCCCGCGAGGCCCACGCGTCCGCGGTGGCCGACAAGCGCAAGACCATCATGGACAGCGACATCGACAAGGCGCGCGCCAAGCTCCCGTAGTGGGCGGTGGGCGCCCCCGATTCGGGGGCGCCTTCCGGCGCGCCGCGAGAACCCGCCTAATCCAGGTCCGGCTTGGGCTCTCCGAGCAGGGCGGTGAGGTAGTCGATCCAGAGTGCCTCGTTGCGGTCGGGGAAGGCCCGGATGCGGAGCCCCGCCATCGGGTCCTGGAGGCCTGCCGCGGGCACGTGGTAGATGGTCTGGGCGTCCACGCGCACCGTCTCGCCGATCTCGGCGAGACGGATCGACCAACGGTTCACGGACCCGTTCGGGAGCTCACGGAGCGTTTGCACGGCGAGGCCGAGCCGCGCCACCTCCGTCGTGAAGGCCGGCGTGCCGCCGTCCCAGTCCACTGCGAGCCGTTGCCCCAGCCGCAGGAAGCGGCGGTGCCCGCGGCCGCGCAGGAGCCGCTCGAGGCCCGCCGCGATGCGCTCCGGGGCGACGGGGTGGGCGAGATAGCCTGCCGCGCCGACGCGGCGAGCCGCCTCGCGGACGCTCTCGCGCGGGCGCTCGTCGACGAGGACCAGCGGTAGGCGCTCGACGCCGGGGAGCGAAGCGAGCGCGGGGACCAGCTCGAGGCCTTCGCCCCGGCCGAGGTGCGTGTCGGCCAGCACCAGCTCGTAGGACTGCTCCAGGAAGGCGTCGAGCGCGTCCTGGATCGAGTACTCGATGCGGATGCGGTGCCCGAGCCGTCGCAGACCGGCCAGGAGCTCCGCGTCGCGGCCCAGCAGCGGGCCGACCAGCAGCAGGCGGTGCCCGCTACCGACCGGAGTCCTGCGTACGGGACGTTCGATCACGGCCCGTCCCACGGCCGGCGTCGCGAGGCGCGGACGGCGTGCCTCGCGGGCCAGCAGCTCCAGGCGGTTGGTGGCGGCGATCTCGAGATCGCTGACGCTGCTGCTCGGAGGGCGGGTCCAGATGCGCTCCTCGGCGCGTGCCAGCGGGAGACCCGAGAGCGGCCCGCGGGCGGGGAGGGCGACCCGGGTCGCGTCCAGGCAGCGCGCGGCGGCCTCCTGGTCGTCGAGCCCGAGCGGAAAGGCGAGGCTGCTCCCGCCGCTCTCCGCGCGCGTCTCGACGCCCATCCTCGCGAGTACGCGGCCGACGTCGCGAAGCGTCCGGCCGTGCTCGGCCCAGGCCGTGCGAACGCGGTCCTCGAGCATGTCCGCGCTCGTGCAGCCGGCGATCCGGATCAGCGGCAGCTGGAACAGGGCGGCTGGCTCGAGGCACTTGATGTGCGTGATGCCGACGGTCGCGAAGGTCAGCTGGGCGTAGGTCTCGGGGCCGGTCAGGAGAGGGAAGGGGGCGCGCCGCAGCTGCATCCGGCCCCGCGCGCAGCGGCCGCCGGGAAGGAGCTCGACCGCCACCCCCATGCCCTCGAGCCGCTTCGTGAGCAGCTTGAGCGCGCGTCGATCCTCGGCCTCGCCCATGCCTCGGGCCTCCAGGCGCACTCATCGGCGAACCGGGGCGGGTTCTTGGGGGCGTGTAGCCAGAACGCAAGACGCCCCGGAGCCGGGGGGTCCGCAGGTGCTGTATCAAGAAACCTCCGCGGGGGCGATATAGGGGGAAGCGGATCGGAGGGGCTGCGCCACGCCGACCAGATC
>JBFIYM010000194.1:0-7515 GCA_041605395.1 Myxococcota bacterium
GCTGCCGGCGCCCGGGTCGTCGTCGAAGACGTCCTGGTCGGCGAAGAGGCCTCGTACTACGCGATCAGCGACGGCCAGCACGTCTTCACGCTGGCGGCCGCCCAGGATCACAAGCGGGCCCTCGACGGCGACCGCGGCGAGAACACGGGCGGCATGGGCGCCTACGCACCCGCGCCGCTGGTGAGCCCGCCGGTCGAGAAACGCATCCTCGAGGAGATCGTGCACCCCACGTTCGCGGGGCTGCGTAGCGAGGGGATCCCGTACCAGGGCGTGCTCTACGTGGGCCTGATGATCGACCCCACCGGGACTCCGTCGGTGGTGGAGTTCAACGTCCGCTTCGGGGACCCCGAGACGCAGGCGCTGGTGCTCGCGATGGAGGACGACTGGGTGCCGCTGCTCGAGGGGGCGGCGCGCGGCACGCTCGAGCCCGGCGCCGCCGGCGTTGCGGGCGCGGCCGTCTGCGTGGTCCTGGCGTCGGCGGGCTATCCGCGGACGGCGGAGAAGGGGAAGGCCATCACCGGCATCGCGGACGCCGAGGCGGACGACGGCGTCGTCGTGTTCCACGCCGGCACCCGCCAGCGGGACGGCGGCTTCGTGACGGCGGGCGGCCGCGTGCTCGGCGTGACCGCGCGCGGGGCCGACGTGGCGGCCGCGCGCGCGCGCGCCTACGCCGCCGCCGATCGCATCCGCTTCGACGGCCAGCAGCTGCGGCGCGACATCGCCGCCCGGGCGTCGTGATGGCGCTCGCCCCGGAGGACGCCGTCGAGCACGTCGCGCGGGGTGGCCTGGTCGCCTTTCCCACCGAGACCAGCTGGGGGCTCGCGGCCGACGCAGGCTCGGAGCCCGCGCTCGCGACGCTTCGCGCCTGGAAAGGGCGGGACGGCGCCAAGCCGATCTCGGTCCTGGTGGGCGGCGTCGACGACTTCGAGGCGCTCGGCGCCGAGGTCTCGCCCGCCGCGCGGCGTCTCGCCGAGGCCTTCTGGCCGGGCCCGCTCACCCTCGTCGTCTGCGTCCGGGCGACGTGGGCCCAGCGGGTCGCCGGTTCGAGCGGTGCCGTCGGCCTGCGCTGCTCTCCGCACCCCGTGGCCGCCGCGCTCGCCCGGCTGGCTCGACGCCGCGGCGTCGGGCCGCTGACCGCGACCAGCCTGAATCGCAGCGGCGCGCCGGACTGTCGGACCCGCGCCGACGCGGAGCGGCTGGCGGGCAGCGCGATCCTCCTGGTCGCGGGCGCCGATGCGGGAGGCGCGCCGCCGAGCAGCGTGGTCGATGCCACCGGCCGCGAGCCCGTGGTGCTGCGCGAAGGGGCACTCTCCCGGGATGCGATCGCCGGCGCGCTCGCAGGGGCTCCCGCATGACCGACGTCCGTCCTTTCCGCGCGCTCCGCTACACGCGGAAGGTCGAGCTCTCGAGCGTGCTGGCGCCGGTCTACGACGTGGTGGCCCCCGAGGACCGCCCGCTCTACTGGGAGCGCGATCCCTACAACGCGCTCCGCCTCGAGCTCACGCGGCGCGTCGAAGACGAGGCGGGGACCGACTACCGGGAGACGGCCGAGCGGCTGGCCGAGTGGCGCGAGGCCGGCGTGCTGGCCCGCGACGACGCCCCCGCGTTCTACGTGCTCCGCCAGCGCTTCGTGGCGCCGGACGGGCGTGCCCTCGCGCGCACGGGCTTCCTCGGCGCGCTCCGGCTCGAGGACTACGCGAAGCGCGTGGTGCGCCCCCACGAGAAGACGCTCGCCGGTCCGAAGGCCGACCGGCTCAAGATCCTGCGCGCCACGCGCGCGAATCTGTCGAGCGTCTTCATGCTCTACGAGGATCGCGCGAACGAGCTCGAGGCGCACTTCGAGGCCGCGCTCGAGGGCGAGGCGGCCGTCGAGGCGAAGGACGACGCCGGCATCGTCCACCGCCTGGCCCCCCTCCGCGACGCCGACGCGATCGCGCGCGTCGCCGGCTTCCTGGCGCCGCGCCCGGTGGTCATCGCCGACGGACACCACCGCTACGAGACGGCGCTGGCGTTCCGGGACGAGCGGCGGGCCAACGGCGAGCGCGACCCCGACGCGCCGCACGAGCGCATCCTCGCCTACTTCGCGAACGCCTTCGCGCCGGGCAGCCTGCTGCTGCCGATCCATCGGCTGGTCCGGAAAGGCCCCGCGCCCGGCGAAGCCGTGTGGCGGCGTCTCGCCGGCTGGGAGCAGCGGGAGGTGGCGCTCGACTCGGCCGAGGCCGCCCCCGAAGCGCTCGCCCGCCACCTGGCCCCGCTCGCCGATCGCCACGCCTTCGCCGCGGACGACGGCAAGGGAAGGCTTCGCATCTTCTCGCGGCCCGCGGACGGCGAGCTCACCGTGCGGGTGCTCCACCGCGAGGTGCTCGGCGGGCTGCTCGGCCTCGACGAGGCGGCCGTCCGCGACGGGGCCGTCGCCTTCCCGAAGTCGACCCTGCAGACCGCCCGGGACGTGCGCAGGGGTCGCGGCGGCCTGGCCCTCTACCTGAACCCGCTCCGGCCCGACGACGTGTTCCGGGTGACCGAAGCCGGCGAGACGCTCCCGCAGAAGTCGACCTTCTTCTACCCGAAGCTCCCGACCGGTCTGCTGTTCCGGACCCTGGAGCCCGAATGAGCTGGCGGCCGCGGCAGCGCCCGGGCGCCCGGCGCCGGGAGCCTGCGCGGCTCGGCGGCGGCATCGGCCGGGTGCTCGGCGAGCTCGGCTTCGACCTCGAGGCGAGTCTGCGGGTGAGCCGGGCCTTCGAGGAGGCCCTCGGCCCCGCCTTGGCCCCCCACTTCGAGCTGGTCGACTGCCGGGGCCGCACCCTCGAGGTCCGGGCCGGCTCTCCCGCGTGGAGCCAGGAGCTCGCGATCCGGCGCACGGAGGTGCTCGGGCGACTCGCCGAGCGGCTCGGGCCCGACGCACCGACGGAGATCCGGCTCCGCGTTCGTTAGATTTGGCCGCCATGCCCGAGGGTGGAGACGCGACCGCCGTTCCCGGACGGAAGGGCCTGCTCTGCGACTTCTGCGGGGAGCGGGTGGCGAGCGTCCGGCGGGTGGCCATCGACACCGGCTACGAGCGCCTCCAGACCCCGCACAAGGAGCGCTACGCCTGCCCCGAGTGCTCGGCCCGCAAGGAGCGGGAGCGCCGCGGTCTGGGGCGGCCCCCGGCCTGACGGGCCCGGGCCCGGCCCCGGCCCGGGCGCCGAGCTCGACTGTCCCGGGCGATTGACCGTGCCGGGCGCCCGCTTGACCGTCCCGGGCCCCTCACGTACCCTGCGCGTCCGTTTTCCGCGGGCCTAGCTCGGCGATTTCTCGACGGAATTTCTCTACGGGAACCGGGCGACGCGGGGAGGCTTTGCCAAGTGGTCACCATTCGTCTCACGCGCGCCGGCAAGCGCAACCGGCCCTTCTTTCGTGTCGTTGCGATCGATCACCGCAAGAGGCGCGACGGCCGGCCGCTCGAGATGCTCGGCACCTACGACCCGGTCTCGCGACCTTCGGTGATCCGCCTCGAGCGCGAGCGCATCGAGGCCTGGCAGAAGAACGGCGCGCAGCTCTCGCCGGCGGTGCGCTCCCTGGTGCGGCGCGCCAGCAAGCAGGCGCCGGAGCCTGCGTCCGCGCCGTCCGCGCCCGCCACCCCGCCGGCCGAGGCCTGAGCCGATGTCGGAGTCGAATCCCGCCGCCGAGCTCGCTGCCTTCGTCGCGCGCGGCCTGGTCGGACAGCCCGATGCCATCAAGGTCAACGTGCTCGACGACGGCCGACTGCTCGAGCTCGAGACCGCGGAGGACGATCGCGGGCGCGTGATCGGTCGCCAGGGCCGGGTGGCCAAGGCCATGCGAGCGGTGCTCGCGGCCTCGCGCCACGGCCGCGACGTGCGCCTGGACATCGTGGACTGAGCCGGAGGCGAGGGACGTCGAAACGCCGCGGGAGCGAGTGGTGCTCGGCCGGGTGGTCGGAGCCCACGGGGTCCGTGGCCAGGTCCGGGTTCGGTGGTTCGGCGATGGGCCGGAGAACCTGCTCGGCGCCGAACGAGTGGAGCTGGCCGACGCGCGCGGGACGAGAGATCCCGAGCCGATCGGCTGCGAGATCGAGGGAGGAGGAAGGGGTCGAGCCGGGGAGGTTCGGCTGGCACTGCGCGGTGTCACGAGGCGCGAAGACGCCGAGGCGCTGCGCGGTCGCCTGGTGCTGATCGATGCGAGCGCACTGCCGGCGCCGCCATCCGGGGAGCTCTACACCTACCAGCTGATCGGCTGCCGGGTGGAGCTCCCGAGCGGAGAGGTCGTCGGCGCGGTGCGGGAGATCTGGGACACGCCGGCGCACGCCGTGCTGGTGGTGGCCGGGCCCGACGGGCGGGATCGCCTGATCCCGTTGGCCGACCCGCTGACCCGCGCAGTGGACGTGACAGCGCGTCGCATCGTGATCGACGATCGGCCCGGGCTCATCGACCCCGCCTGACGCATCGAAAGGAGAAGCCGAGTCCGATGCTCCGGATCGACGTCATCACGATCTTTCCGGGGCTGTTCGAGGCCTTCCGCAGCACGGGCGTGCTCGGGGGCGCGGTCGAGCGCGGGGCGCTGGCCGTGGAGGCGCACGACCTCCGTCGCTTCACTCGGGATCGGCATCGAACGGTGGACGACATCCCCTACGGTGGGGGGCCCGGCATGGTGATGAAGCCGGAGCCTTTGGTGGAGGCAATCGAGGCCCTGGCCGGGGCGAAGGGACCCGAACGCAGCAGTCGCGTCGTGCTGATGACGCCCCAGGGGCATCGGTTCGACGGGCGACGCGCCCGGCAGCTGGCCCGGGAGGAGGCGCTGCTGCTCGTCTGCGGGCGCTACGAAGGGGTGGATCAGCGGGTCATCGAGCTGGCCGTGGACGAGGAGCTGTCGATCGGCGATTACGTGCTGTCGGGCGGCGAGGTGGCCGCGATGGTGGTGATCGAGGCCGTCTCGCGCTTCGTGCCGGGCGTGCTCGGGAACCCCGAATCGACGACGAGCGAATCCTTCGAGGAAGACCGGCTCGAAGGGCCCCACTACACCCGACCGGTCGAGTTTCGCGGGCTCGAGGTGCCCGAAATCCTGCGCTCCGGAGACCACGGGCGGATCGCCGCCTGGCGCCGGGAGCGCGCCATCGAACGAACACGAAGCCGTCGGCCGGATCTGCTGACGGAGGGAGAAGAGCGATGAACTCTCTGGAGACGATCGAGCGGGCCAACCCGCGCCGCGACCTGCCGCCGTTCCGGCCCGGTGACACGGTGCGGGTGCACGTGAAGATCAGCGAGGGCGACAAGGAGCGGACCCAGGTCTTCGAGGGCGTGGTGATCCGTCGCCGGCGCGGCGGCGCCTCGGCGTCCTTCACGGTGCGCAAGGTCTCCTACGGCGTGGGGGTCGAGCGCATCTTCCCCGTCGACTCGCCGAGCGTGCAGAAGCTCGAGATCAAGAGCCGCGGTCACGTGCGGCGCTCGCGCCTCTACTATCTGCGCGAGCTCAAGGGCAAGAAGGCCCGGCTGCGTTCGAAGCTGCGCGACCTGTCGGCGCTGGTGCCGCCCGAGGACGTGGCGGGGACCGCCGCCGAGGCGCTCGCGGAGGAGGCGGTGGCCGAGGCCGCGGCCGACGCGCCGGCGGCGGAGGCACCGACCGGCGAGGCCGAGGCGGGCGAAGCGGCGAAGAAGGAAGAGTAGGGCCCCCGGCCCGGCGGCCGCGCGCCTACGGCGCGCGCTGACCCTTTCGGCCGAAGTCGTCCTCGAGGCGCACCACGTCGTCGAGCTCGGGGGTCGAGACCTCGAGCAGCTCGACGCGCTCGTCGGTCGCCTCGAAGCGGTGGATGCGCCCGGGCGCGATGCGGCGATGCTCGCCGGGCGCGAGGTCGAAGGTCTGTACCACGCCGTCGTCGTCCTCGAGCCAGAGGCGCAGCCGGCCCCGCATCACGTAGACGGACTCGTCCTTCTCGAGGTGCTTCTGGAGCGAGAGCCGCTTGCCGGGCTCGATCACGAGCACCTTGCCGACGTAGCGCTCCGTGTGGGCCCAGATCAGCTCGTGGCCCCACGGCTTCTCGACGCGACGCGCCTCGTCGGCTCCCGACATGACCCGTCACGCTAGCACGCGCGCCCGGCCCCGGATCCGTCAGGCGCCGGCGTCGAACGCTGCGGGCAGGTGGCGCACCCGGAGCGTGCCCGCGCCGGTGGGCTCCACCGCCACCACGTCGAAGCGGGCGCGGAGCCCCGGCCTTCCGTGTGCGCGCAGCCAGGCGCGGGCGCCCCGCACCAGGCGCCGGCACTTGGCCGGGTCCACCGCCTCTTCGGGGAGCCCGAAGCCGCGCGAGCGCCGCGTCTTGACCTCGACGAAGACGACGAGCCCGCGGCGCATCGCGATCACGTCGATCTCGACGCCGTCGGACCGTACGTTGCGACCGACGATGCGATACCCTGCGCGCGCGAGATGCTCCGCCGCGAGCCGCTCGCCCTCCTGCGCGAGGGAGCGCCGGTGCTGCATGGGGCGACCCCGTGGGACCGGAGGCGGACTCAGAGTATGGGCACACTCAGCGTGGTCGCCACACCGATCGGGAACCTCGAGGACGTGACGCTGCGCGCGCTGCGCGTGCTCGGCGAGGCCGACCTGCTGCTGGCCGAGGACACCCGTCGCACGCGCCAGCTGCTGGAACGCCACGGCGTCGCGGCGCGTCCGCGCTCGCTGCACGCGCACAACGAGGCCGCGCGAGCCGCCGAGGTGCTGGCCGCGCTCGCGGAGGGGCGCCACGTGGCCCTCGTCTCCGACGCGGGAACCCCCCTCGTCTCGGACCCGGGCGGACGCGTGGTGGCGCAGGCGATCGCGGCCGGACACACGGTGGTGCCCGTGCCGGGTGCGTCCGCGGCCCTCGCCGCGCTGGTCGCCTCGGGTCTTCCGGCCGAGGCCTTCTCGTTCGTGGGCTTCCTGCCGCGCAAGGCCGGCGAGCGCACGGCGCGCATCGCCGCGCTCGCGGAGCGGGCCGACACGCTCGTGTTCTTCGAGTCGCCCCGTCGCGTCGCGGCCACGCTCGGCGAGCTGGCGGCGGGCCTCGGGGAGCGGCGCGCGTGCGTCGCGCGCGAGCTCACCAAGCTGCACGAAGAGGCCGTGCGCGGGTCGCTCTCGGAGCTCGCCCGCCACTTCGCCGGCGGCGCGCGCGGCGAGGTGACGATCGTCGTGGAGGGAGCATCGACGGACGTGGCGCCCGCGCCGGAGCGCCTGCGCGAACGGGTGCAGGCGCTGATCGCGGGCGGCGCGAGCGCCCGGGACGCCGCGGCCCAGGTCGCGCGCGAGACGGGCGCGCCGCGCCGTACGGTCTACGCGATGGCGGTCGAGGAGCGAGCCCGGAGACCGGCTTCCGTCGGGGAGCGAGCCGGATCCGAGGAGCGCCGCAAGTGAGCCGCCCCGCGTTGCCGACCCTGGCCCGCACGCTCTGGTACTGGCGTCGCGAGCAGTGGCTCGCCGCGGCGCGACGGCGCCTGCTGCGAGCCGAGCTCGGCCGCCGCCACCCCGTCGGCACGCCCCACCTGATTGCCA
>JBFIYM010000195.1:0-7318 GCA_041605395.1 Myxococcota bacterium
GCGAAGGTGCCCGAGAGGACGCTCACCTCGCCGAGGGCGAAGCGCTCGTCGCTGCGCACCACGGCGTCCTGGGCGATCGCCTCGAGGTCCTCGGTGAAGATCGTCTTCTTCGCGTCGGCGAGGTCCTTGAAGCGCTTGAAGGCGCGCTGGAACTCCTCGTCGGCGAGCTCGTGCCCCAGCTCCTTGAGCCGCTCGCGGAAGGCGTGGCGCCCGGAGTGCTTGCCGAGCACGAGCTCGTTGCTGGGCCGCCCGATCGACTGCGGCGTCATGATCTCGTAGGTGATGGCCGCCTGGAGCACGCCGTGCTGGTGGATGCCCGCCTCGTGCGCGAAGGCGTTGTCGCCGACGACCGCCTTGTTCGGCTGCACCGGGATGCCGATGATCGACGAGAGCAGGCGGCTCGTCGGGTAGATCTCGGTGGTGCGGATGCGCGTGTCGAGCCCCTCGAAGGCGTCACGCCGCGTCTTGAGCGCCATCACCACTTCTTCCATGGCGGTGTTGCCGGCGCGCTCGCCGATGCCGTTCACCGTGCACTCCACCTGCCGGGCCCCGGCCTGGATGGCTGCCAGGCTGTTCGCCACCGCGAGTCCGAGGTCGTTGTGGCAGTGCAGGCTGAAGATCACCTTCTCGGCCCCGGGCACGTGCGCGCGCAGGTACCGGATCAGCTCGTGGTACTCGACCGGCGTGGTGTAGCCGACCGTATCGGGCACGTTCAGCGTGGTGGCGCCGGCCTTCACCGCCGCGCCGAACACCTGCACCAGGTAGTCCCAGTCCGAGCGCGTGGCGTCCTCGGCCGAGAACTCGACGTCGTCCACGTACCCCCGGGCCTGACGCACGGCGCGGTCCACTTCCTCCAGCACCTGCTCGCGGCCCATCTTGAGCTTGTGCTCGAGGTGGATGTCGCTGGTCGCGATGAAGGTGTGGATGCGCGGCTGCCGGGCCCGTTCCAGGGCGCGGCCCGCCCGTTCGATGTCTTCGCGGCTGGTGCGCGCCAGGCTCGCGACGCTCACGTCCGAGAGCTCGGACGCGATCGCCCGCACCGCCTCGAAGTCCCCCTCGCTCGCGATCGCGAAGCCGGCCTCGATCACGTCGACGCCCAGCCGGGCGAGCTGGCGCGCCAGGACCAGCTTCTCGGAGAGGTTCATGCTGCAGCCGGGCGACTGCTCGCCGTCGCGGAGCGTGGTATCGAAGATGCGGATGCGGTCGTCACCCATGGTGGAGGCCTCCCTGCTCCCGAGGACCTGCTTCGCTGCGGATCCGGTCATCCCTCATCGCGGAACGCCTCCCTCGCTGCCGGGGCCGGGCACGATCGGCTCGTCGGGGTGAGTCTCGGCGAGCACCCGACCCGTCCGCCAGCGCCAGATCGCCTCGATCGGGCCGGAGCTCACGTAGACCACGCCCACCAGGAAGAAGGTGACGGCCGGCTTGCTGAACACCACCACGAGCGCGACCACCGCGAGCACCAGCGTCGAGAAGGAGCCGCCCCAGTGGACGTTCTTGAAGCTCCGGTAGGGGATCGGGCTCACCATCAAGAGGCCCACCACGGCCACGCCGATGCCCGCCAGGGGGGCCGGCATGTCGAACTGGAGCCCGCTCTCGCGCAGGAAGCCCGCGAACCAGACCGCCGAGAGCACCATGCCGGCGGCGGCCGGCGAAGCCAGGCCGTCGAAGCGCCCCTCGTAGCGGCCCGGCGTCACGTTGAAGCGCGCCAGGCGGAGCGCCGCACACGCCGTGTACAGGAATGCGAGCACCCAGCCCGTCCAGCCGAGCTCCTGGAGCGCGCCGGCGCTGTAGGCCAGGATCGCCGGAGCCACCCCGAAGGAGACGGTGTCGGCGATCGAGTCGTACTCCATGCCGAAGCGGCTCGTCGAGCGCGTGAGCCGCGCCACCCGGCCGTCGAGCGTGTCGAACAGCGCCGCGAACACGATCGCGAGGGCGGCGCGGTCGATGTCGCCCTGGAACGAGAGCGTGATCGAGTAGAAGCCGGCCGCGAGGTTGCCGGTGGTGAGGAGCTGCGGCAGCAACGCGGCCGCCCGACGCCCGCGCTCGCGGCGCTTGCGGCGCCGGCGCGCCCGGCGCGTCTGGCGCTCCTCGGCCCGCAGCGGGTCGCTCACGACGCCGCCTCCGGCAGCTCCGCCAGGACGGACGCTCCGCCCCGCACCCGGTCGCCTCGCGCGACGCGGGCGCGGCTCCCCGCCGGGAGCCAGACGTCAGTGCGCGAGCCGAAGCGGATCAGGCCGTAGCGCGTCCCACGCGCCAGCCACTCGCCGACCGCCGGCTGGCACACGATGCGGCGCGCGATCAGCCCGGTGATCTGGGCCACGCGCACGCGCGCGCCCGAGGCCATCTCGAGGGTCATGTCGAGGCGGACGTTCCGCGTCTCCGCCTCGGGGTTGAAGGCGGCGAGGTAGGCGTCGCCCGAGCGCTCGAGGGCCACCACGCGGCCGGCCACCGGCGCGCGATTCACGTGCACGTCGAAGACCGAGAGGAAGATGCCGATGCGGAGCGCCTTCTCGCCCCCCGGCCCCTCGACGTCGTCGACCGCGATCACCCGGCCGTCGGCCGGCGCGACCACGTCCCGCGCGCCGTCCGGAATCTCGCGCGGGGGGTTCCGGAAGAACGCCGTGACGAAGACCCCGAGGCCGAGGGCGAGGGATCCGAGCAGCGTCCAGCCGAACGCCAGCCCGAGCCCGCCGGCCGCGAGCAGCGGCAGCGCGAAGCGGTAGGCGTCCGGCGCCAGGAGCCCGGTCAGGCGCTCCTCGAAGACCGGCGGGGTCGGCGCGTTGGCCATGGCCGGGCTCAGTTCTTGGCGCGATCGACGAGCCGGTTCTCCTTGAGCCACGGCATCAGCTCGCGCAGCCGGGCGCCGACCTCCTCCATCGGGTGCTCGGCGGCCCGTCGCCGGCGCGCGTTGAACGACACGCCGCCGGAGCGGTTCTCGAGGATGAACTCCCGCGCGAACTCGCCGCGCTGGATCTCGCCGAGGATCTCCTTCATGCGCTCCTTCACGCCCGCGTCGATCACGCGCGGGCCGCGCGAGAAGTCGCCGTACTCGGCGGTGTTCGAGACCGAGTAGCGCATGTTGGCGATGCCGCCCTCGTAGATCAGGTCCACGATCAGCTTCACCTCGTGGATCGTCTCGAAGTACGCCATCTCCGGCGCGTAGCCCGCCTCGACGAGCGTCTCGTAGCCGGCCTGCATGAGCGCGGTGAGCCCGCCGCACAGCACCGTCTGCTCCCCGAACAGGTCCGTCTCGGTCTCCTCGCGGAAGTTCGTCTCGATGATGCCGGCCCGGCCCGCGCCGATGCCCTTGGCGTAGGCGAGCGCGATCTGCTTGGTGTCGCCGCTCGGGTCCTGGTGTACCGCGATCAGGGCAGGCACCCCGCGCCCCTGCTCGTAGAGGGCGCGCACGGTGTGCCCGGGCCCCTTCGGCGCGACCATGAAGACGTTCACGTTCTCGGGCGGGCGGATCGCCTGGAAGTGGATGTTGAAGCCGTGCGCCACCGCCAGGTAGTTCCCGGCCTCGAGGTTCGGGGCGATCTCCGTCCGGTAGAGGTCGGCCGCCGTCTCGTCCGGCACCACCAGCATCACCACCTCGGCCGCCCGCGCGGCGTCCGCCGGCGTCGCGACCTTGAGGCCCGCCGCCTCGGCCTTCGCCCAGGACGCCGAGTCCTTGCGCAGGCCTACGACGACGGGGACGCCGGAGCGCTGGAGGTTCAGCGCGTGCGCGTGCCCCTGGCTCCCGTAGCCGACGATCGCGACCGTCTTGCCGGAGAGCCGCGAGAGGTCCGCGTCCTTGTCGTAGTAGATGTCGAGCGCCATTCGGGATCTCCACGGGTTTTCGCAGGAAAGCCGCGAGGTTAGGGAAAGGGCCGCCACGGTGTCAAAACGAGGGCCCGGTCAGCGCGAAGGCTCGACCGCCTGGCCGGTGCGGCGCGCCTCCGCCTCGGCGCGGCGCACGTAGCGCGGCACCAGGTCCCGGGCGGGCCCGACGGCGCCGGCCGCGAGCAGGCGCTGGCCGAGGCGACCGACCTGCACGGCCGAAGCGGTGCCGAGGGTCGGCGGCAGCAGCCGCAGATCGGTCCGCAATGCGGCGAGGCGCGCGGCGCCCGGCCCGGCGTCCTCCCCCACCACCACCGTGGTCGACGGCGGCAACAGCTCCGCCAGGGCCTCCGGCGTGAAGACCGAGTCCGTGAGCACGCCAGGGATCGGCTCCCCCGCATGCGAACACACCGCCGCGTAGAGCTCGCCGCGGCGCGCGTCGAGCAACGCCGCCACCGGCCCCGGCGCGCCGACCGCCCCGGCCGCGAGCGCGGCGAGCGTGGGGACGCCCACGACCGGACGCGCCTCGTCCAGCGCGAATGCCTTCACGGTCGCGAGGCCGGTGCGGAGGCCGGTGAACGAGCCGGGACCCACCGAGACGGCGAAGGCGCCGACGGCATCGAGCGGGACGTCGGCCAGCGCCAGCAGCCGGTCGATCGCGGGGAGCAGCCGTTCGGAGTGGAGCCGCGTCTCGTCGCTGCGGATCTCGGCCAAGAGGCGATCGCCGGCCAGCAGCGCGACGCCCAACGTCCGGGTCGCCGTCTCCAGGGCAAGGACGACGACCGGCTGGGGCGCTACAGGCTCGTCAGCCACTCGAAGAAGCTCGCCCAGTAGCGCGACACGTCGTTCCAGAATGCGAAGCCCATCAGGCCGACGAGCAGGAACAGGCCGAGCGACTGCACCACCTCGAGCGCGCGGCGCGGCAGCGGGCCCCGACGCATCCCCTCGAGGATGAACAGCACCGCCTGTCCGCCGTCGAGGATCGGAATCGGCAGCAGGTTCAGGATGCCGAGGTTGATGCTGATGATGACGAGTAGCGAGACGAAGCTCTCCCAGCCCCGCTGGAGCGCCAGGTGCGACTGCCGTGCGATCTCGATGGGGCCGCCGATCGAGCGGCGGGAGATGTCGCCGGAGATGATGCGGCCGAAGCCCTTCAGGAACGTGCCCGTGGTCTCCACGGTCGCCACCACGGCGCGGGGCACCGCGACGAACGGGTTGCGAACGCGGTCGAGCGCCCCCGGGCCCGGCAGGATGGCGTTCACGGCCGAGATGCCGATCAGGTACTGCTCCTGGGGATCCTCCGGCGCCGCGCGATGGAGCCGCGCGGCGAGCGTGAGCTCGCGGGTCTCGCCGTCGCGCGCCACGGTGACCTGGAGCGGGCTGCCCTCGCTCGCGAGCACCGTCTCCCGGAAGGTGCCGAAGCTCCCGACGGGCCGACCGTCGACGGCCACGAGCAGGTCGCCGGGACGGATGCCGGCCTCCGCCG
The DNA here is from genome assembly GCA_041605395.1 of Myxococcota bacterium. Classification (GTDB taxonomy): domain Bacteria; phylum Myxococcota_A; class UBA9160; order UBA9160; family UBA6930; genus JBFIYM01. Next base: position 5,309 of record JBFIYM010000195.1, read on the forward strand.
CGGGCATCCCCTCGCTCACGCTGCGGACCAGGACCACGGCCGGGATCACGCCGAGCTTCTCGACGTCGCCGAGCGCCGGGACGCGCAGGGTGATCTCCTCGGCCTTCTCGGGCTCGCCGCGCGCCACGCGCAACGTCACCGCTCCGGTCGCCGCCGCATAGGCCCGCGCGAAGCCGGTCCAGTCCTCGACCTCGGTGTCGCCCACGGCCACCACGCGATCGCCGGAGCGCAGGCCGGCGCGCGGACCGGGCGCGTCGGGCGCGAGCACGCCGAGCGTGGTGCTCTGCCGGTGGTGCTTGAGCCCGAGCCAGCCGACGTCGCTGCGCCCGCCGAGCAGGTCGATGCCCGGGCGCTCGCGGACGCTCAGCGTGCGCTCGAAGCGCTCCTCCCCGCGCGCCAGGGTGAGGGCGAGATCCGCGCCCGGCCGCTCGCGCACCGCGCGCTCGAGGTCGTCCCAGAACTCGACGGGCTCGCCGTCCAGGGTGAGGACGCGATCGCCGGTGCGGATGCCGGCCTCCGCCGCCGGCGAGCCGGGCTCCACCGTGCCGACGGTGGCGTCCCGCCGCTCGACCCCGACGAACAGGCTCGCGGCCACGACCACGACCGGCAGCAGCAGATTCATCACGGGCCCGGCGAAGATGATCGTGAGCTTCTTCCAGAGCGGCTGCGCCGAGAGCGCGTCGGCCGGCGGCGCCGCGCTCCGCGAGCCGTGCAGCTCGTCGTCCGTCGCCTCCCCGAGCATCTTCACGAAGCCGCCGAGCGGGAACCAGGCGATCACGTACTCCGTCCCGTTCCGCACCCAGCGCATGCGGTAGCGGCCGAAGCCGATCGGGTTGCCGAAGCCGATCGAGAACTTGAGCACGCGCACGCCGCAGGCCTTCGCCGCCCAGAAGTGGCCCAGCTCGTGGATCGTGACCACGACCCCCAGCATCAACACCAGCGCGAACACGAACTCCGCACCCGTCGCGAGCCCGTTCATCCGGAAACCTCCTCGAGCCCGCTCATTCGGACGTCTCCTCGAGCCCGGTCATCCGGACATCTCCTCGAGCCCCTGCTGTGCGCGGCGACGCGCCCAGGCGTCCGCCGCCAGGATCTCGACGAGCCCGCGGACGGTCTGCCCCCGCCGCTCCTCGAGGTGCGCCTCGAGCACGGTCTGATTCAAGGCAGCGATTCCCGGAAAGGCAAGCCCGCCTTCCAGGAAGGCCGCCACCGCCACCTCGTTGGCCGCGTTCAAGACGGCCGGAGCGGCCTCGCTGCCCGCGAGCGCCCGCCATGCCAGCCCGAGCCCCGGAAAGCGCTTCTCGTCCGGCGTCTCGAAGTCGAGTCGCCCGGCCGTGGCCAGGTCGAGACGCTCTCCCCCGAGCGGGAGCCGCTCGGGCCAGGCCAGCGCGCAAGCGATCGGCACGCGCATGTCCGGCACCCCGAGCTGGGCCAGCACGGAGCCGTCCACCAGCTCCACCAGGGAGTGGACGATCGACTGCGGGTGCACGACGACCGACACCTGCTCCGGCGCAACGTCGAACAGCCAGCGCGCCTCGATCACCTCGAGCGCCTTGTTCGTGAGCGTGGCGGAGTCGATCGTGATCTTCGGCCCCATGTTCCAGTTCGGGTGGGCGAGCGCCTCCTCCACGCTGGCGCGCGCGATCTTCTCGGCGGGCCAGGTGCGGAAGGGGCCGCCGGACGCCGTGAGCACGAGCCGCGCCACGTCCTCGCGGCGCTGCCCGGCGAGCACCTGGAAGATCGCGCTGTGCTCGCTGTCGACCGGCAGCAGCTCGACGCCGTGGGCGCTCACCTCGCGCCGCACCAGCGCGCCGGCCATCACCATCACTTCCTTGTTCGCGAGGGCGACGTCGCGGCCGGCCCGGATCGCGGCCAGGGTCGGAGCGAGCCCCACGGCGCCGACGAGGCCGGCCACCACCAGGTCGGCCGGGTGCTCCGCCACCGCGACCAGTCCCCCGGGCCCGACCGAGATCTCGGGCGCCTCCCGCCCGAGCCGCTCGCGCAGCTCCC
>JBFIYM010000196.1:0-7298 GCA_041605395.1 Myxococcota bacterium
CCGCTCGCGCGAGCGGGTGAAGACGCTCGGCGAGGCCCAGCAGGTGCGCGGTGCCGAGCGCTCCCAGCTGCTCGGCGAACAGGACGAGCTCGACGCCGAGCGCGTGCGCCTCGAGGCCACGCTGGTCGCCGCGCGCGCCGAGCGCGTGACCCGGCAGCAGGCGCTCGATGCACTCGGGCTTCGGGTGGGCGGCGCGGGCCCCGAGCCCTCGCGGCGCGAGGCGGTGGCCACCCAGCGGCGCGTGCAGCAGGCGGGCCGGGGCGAGGCCTGCGAGCGCGTGCGCACCAGCCTCGGGCGGCTCCGCGCCCAGACCGGCGAGACGCGCGACTGGATCCGTCGCCGCGACGCCGAGATCGGCGCGGGCGAGGCCCGCCGGGAGGAGCTGGCGCGCTCCCTCGCCGAGGCCGAGGAGCAGCTCGCCGCCCGCCTCCGCGAGGAGGAGGTCGCGCGCCAGAGCAGCGACGAGAAGCGCGATGCCTGGGAGGCGCTCGCCGCCACCGTGCGCGAGATCGAGACGGCGGCCCGCGAGGTGCGCGGTGAGCTCGAGGCGGGGCGCGACGAGGCGCGTCAGGCGGAGCTCTCGCTGCGCGAGCTCGAGATGCGCCGCGACCACCTCGAGAGCGGCGTGCGCGAGCGCTGGGGCGTCGAGCTCTCGAGCTGGAAGCCGCCGCTCCCCATGCTCGATCCGTCCGGGCCGGACGGCGAGGCCGATGCGGCGACGCTCGATGAAGAGGGCCCGGAGGGGGCCGAGGGCGAGACGCTCTCGGAGGATGCCGCCGAGGCCCGGGATGCGAAGCGCGAGGCGCGCGAGGTCGCGGCGGCGCTCGCACTCGATCTCGACGGGCGCCGCGCGCGACTCGCGGACGTGAAGAGCCGCCTGGAGTCGCTCGGCGACGTGAACCTCGGGGCCATCGAGGAGCACGAGGAGCTGCGCGAGCGCTTCCGCTTCCTGGACGAGCAGCGGGGCGACCTCGAGAGCAGTCTCACCCAGCTGCGCGACGCGATCACGCGCATCAACCGCACCAGCCGCAAGCGCTTCCGCGAGACGTTCGACGCCGTGAACGAGCGCTTCCAGAAGAACTTCCCGCGTCTGTTCCGCGGCGGGAAGGCCTGGCTCGCGCTCACCGAGACGGACGACGTGCTCGAGGCCGGCATCGAGATCACCGCCCAGCCGCCCGGAAAACGGCTCCAGAGCGTGAACCTGCTCTCGGGTGGCGAGAAGACGATGACCGCGATCGCCCTGCTGGTGTCGGTCTTCCAGGTGCGGCCGTCGCCCTTCTTCCTGCTGGACGAGGTGGACGCCGCGCTCGACGACGCCAACGTGGGCCGCTTCAACGAGATCGTGAAGGAGATGTCCGCCGACTCGCAGTTCCTGTTGATCACGCACAACAAGCGCACCATCGAAGTGGCGGAGCGGCTCTACGGCGTGACCATGGAAGAGCGAGGCGTCTCCAAGCTGGTCGCCGTGGAGCTCCACGAGGCCTAGCCCCCCCCGGAAGCGGGGACGTTCGTCGAGAAGTCGAGAAGCGGGCCAGGGCGCGCGTCCAGCCGGCTATGCTCCCGCGCCCATGCCCACGGATTGGATCGTCCTGGCCGCGGCCGGCGTGGCGGGAGCGCTGCCGCTCGCCGCCTTCGGCTGGCTGTTCCGGCGCGCGCGTCCCACCTCCCGGGAGACGGCGCCCGCGCTGGCAGCCCCCGCGCCCGCGCCGATCCCCCCCGCGCCCGCGGAGGCGCCGCAGCCCGGAGTCGCAACCGCGCCCGTGGAGGCGCCGCAGCCCGGAGTCGCAACCGAGCCCGCGCCGGCACCCGCCCTCGCGCCCGAGCCGGTGCCCGCCCCGGCGCCCGAGCCGGAGCCCGCCCCGGAGCCCCCGCGCCGCGCGTCGCTCGCGGAGCGTCTGGCGCGCACGCAGCAGGCCCTGGTGGGGCGCCTCGGCGGCCTGCTCGGGGCGCGCCGTCTCGACGACGCGCTCCTGGGCGAGCTCGAAGCGCTGCTGTTCGGGGCCGACCTCGGGGTGGCAACCGCGGACGACCTGCTCGCCCGCGTGAAGCGCGAAGCGCCGGGCGGCGACGCCGACGCCGTGCGCGCGGTGCTGCGGGCCGCGGTCGCCGAGAAGCTCGCCCGGGTGGAGCCCGCGGGCGAGCCGCTGGCCCTCGCGGCGAAGCCGCACGTCGTGTTGGTGCTCGGCGTGAACGGCTCGGGCAAGACGACCACGATCGGCAAGCTCGCGGCCCGTCACCGCGCGCTCGGGCGCAAGGTGATCCTCGGCGCCGGCGACACGTTCCGCGCCGCGGCGCGCGAGCAGCTCCAGCGCTGGGGCGAGCGGGCCGGCTGCGAGGTGATCGCCGGCCCGGACGGCGGCGACCCTGCGGCGGTGGCCTTCGACACCGTGAAGGCGGCGATCTCGCGAGGCGCCGACGTGGCGCTGATCGACACCGCCGGCCGGCTGCAGAACAAGGTGCCGTTGATGGAGGAGCTCGCGAAGATCGTGCGCGTCGTGGGCAAGGACCTGCCCGGCGCGCCGCACGAGACGCTCCTCGTCCTCGACGCGAACACCGGTCAGAACGCGATCTCCCAGGCCCGCGAGTTCACGAGCCGCGCCGGCGTGAGCGCCCTCGTGCTCACCAAGCTCGACGGCACCGCCAAGGGCGGCGTGCTGGTCGGCCTCGCCGACGAGCTCGGCCTGCCCGTGCGCTACGTGGGCGTGGGGGAGGGTGTCGAGGACCTTCGCGACTTCTCCGCCGAGGAGTTCGTGGCCGCGTTGTTCGACGCGTAGCCGGAGGAGCACGGCGCATGTCCCGCTTCGTACTCGCCCTGGATCAGGGCACGACCTCGTCGCGCGCGATCCTCTTCGACGCCCGGGGCGGCGTCGTGGCGAGCGACCAGCACGAGTTCACGCAGCACTTCCCGAAGCCGGGCTGGGTGGAGCACGACCCCGCCGAGATCTGGGAGACGCAGCTCAGGGCGGCCCGGGGTGCGCTCGCGAAGGCGGGGGCCACGGCGGCCGACGTCGCTGCCATCGGCATCACCAACCAGCGCGAGACGGCGCTGGTCTGGGACCGCAAGACGGGCGAGCCCATCCACCGTGCCATCGTCTGGCAGTCCCGGCAGACCGCGGATCTGTGCGCGGAGCTTCGCAGCCGCGGCCTCGAGGACGAGGTGCGGCGGCGCACCGGGCTGGTGATCGACGCCTACTTCTCGGCCACCAAGGTCCGCTTCATCCTCGACGCCGTGCCCGGGGCACAGCAACGCGCCGAGCGCGGCGAGCTGGCCTTCGGCACTGTCGACAGCTGGCTGCTCCATCGGCTCACGGGCGGGCGGGTGCACGCGACCGAGCCTTCGAACGCCTCGCGCACGATGATCTGGGACATCCGCGAGCGGGATTGGAGCGATTCGCTGCTCGGCGAGCTTCGCATTCCGCGCGCCATGCTCCCCGAGGTGCGCGACTCGAGCGGCGTGTTCGGCGAGACCGAGCCGGGCCTGCTCGGGGGCGCCATCCCCATCGCGGGGATTGCCGGCGACCAGCAGGCGGCGCTCTTCGGCCAGGGCTGCTTCGAGCCCGGCAGCGCCAAGAACACCTACGGCACCGGTTGCTTCCTGCTCATGAACACCGGCGCCGAGGCGCCTGCGTCGAAGAGCGGGCTGGTCACCACGGTGGCCTGGAGCGTGGGCGGCGCCGTCGAGTACGCGCTCGAAGGCAGCATCTTCGTGGCCGGCGCCGCCGTGCAGTGGCTGCGAGACGGTCTCGGCCTGGTCGAGGCCGCGGGCGATAGCGAGGCGTTGGCGCGCTCCGTCGAGGACACCGGGGGGGTCTACCTGGTCCCCGCCTTCGTCGGCCTCGGTGCGCCCTACTGGGACGAGGCGGCGCGCGGCGTGGTCGTCGGCCTCACGCGCGGCACCACGCGGGCGCACCTGGTGCGCGCGACGCTCGAGGCCATCGCCTACCAGAGCCGCGACGTGGTGGACTGCTTCCGTGCGGACGCCGGCCTCGCACTCGAGGCGCTGCGCGTCGACGGCGGCGCCTGCCAGAACGACTTCCTGATGCAGTTCCAGGCCGACCTGCTGGGCGTCCCGGTGGTGCGGCCCGCGGTGCTCGAGGTGACCGCGCGCGGCGCCGCGGCGCTGGCCGGGCTCGGTGTGGGCTTCTGGCGCGACCGCAGCGAGCTGGCGGATGCGCTCGGAACCGGCGTCACCCGCTTCGAGCCGCGCATGGGAGCCGACCAGCGCGAGGCGCTCTACGCGGGCTGGCGGCGCGCGGTGGAGCGATCGCGGGGCTGGGCCGAGGCCTAGTACTCGCCGTTCGCGCCGTAGTCGTGGCGCTCGATGGCGAGCTCTTCCTCGTCCACGCCCATGCGGATCTGGAGGTCCAGGTCCGCGGGGCTGGTGGCCGCGGAGAGCGCCACGTCCCTCGAGATCAGGCCCTCGTGGAGCAGGGCCAGCAGGTGTTGGTCGAACGTCTGCATGCCGTAGTGGCGCCCCTTGCTGACGAAGTCGGTGATCTCGCTCGTTCGCGAGGGCTCCCGGATGCACTCCTGGATCACCCGCGTGTTCACCATGACCTCGACCGCGGGGACCAGCCCCTGACCGTCGAGCCGCGGCAACAGGCGCTGCGAGACCACCGCGCGCAGGCTCTCCGCGAGGCGAATGCGCATCATGGCCTGCTCGCTCGGGGAGAACACCGCGAGGACGCGCTGGACGGTCTTGGCGGCGTCGGTGGTGTGGGCGGTGCTGATCACCAGATGACCGGTCTCGGCAGCCTTCATGGCGATGTCGATGGTCTCGGTGTCGCGCATCTCACCGATCATGATCACGTCGGGGTCCTGCCGCAGCACGGCCCGCAGGGCGTTGGCGAAGCTGCCCGTGTCGACCCCGATCTCCCGCTGCACCACGGACGACTTGCGGTTCAGGAACAGGAACTCGATCGGGTCCTCGATGGTCACCACGTGCGCCGTCCGCGTCTGGTTCACGTGGTTGATCATGGCGGCGAGGGTGGTGGACTTGCCGCTGCCGGTGGTGCCGGTGACGAGGATCAGACCGCGCCGCTCCTCCGAGAGCTTGGGGAGCGTGTCGGGGAGGTTCAGCTCCTTGAAGTCGGGGATGCGGTTCGGGATCACGCGGATCACCAGCGCCAGGCTGCCGCGCTGGCGGAACGTGTTCGCACGGAAGCGGCCGGTGCCGGAGAGGGCGAAGGAGAAGTCGAGCTCCTGCACCTCGGAAGCGGCCACGCCGGCCAGGTGCCGCGGGCGCAGCGCCTCGAAGATGCGGTGCGTCGCGTCGGGCGTGAGGCGCGCCACCTTGAGCGGGAGCAGCGAGCCCTTGATCCGGACCAGGACCGGCTCGCCCGCCTTGAAGTGCACGTCCGACGCGCCTTCCTGGACGGCGGTGCGCAGGATCTGCGCGATCCCGGCGTTGTCCGTGGCGATCGGCTCGGGGCCTTTCAGGGGGGCGGCGCTCACGGGTCGCGCATCGGTCGGGCGTCCGGGATCCTTGAGGGGCGTCGGAGGGACCGAAAGCCGTGGGCAACGAACCGGCAGACCGAGCGCGTCCCCTGGTGATCGCTCACCGGGGCGCGTCGGGCTACCGCCCCGAGAACACCTGTGCGGCGTACGAGCTCGCCGTCGAGCAGGCGGCGGACATGATCGAGATCGATCTGCACTGCACCCGGGACGGCGCCGTGGTGGTGGCGCACGACGCCGAGCTCGAGCGGATCGGCGGTCGGGGCGAGATCGGGGAGACGACGCTGGCCGCGCTGCGGCAGCTCGACGCGGGCGGTGGCGAGCCGGTCCCCACCCTCGCCGAGGTGCTCGATCGCTTCGGGGGACGCATCCCGTTCAACCTCGAGCTCAAGCAGGCCGGCGCCGGGGCCTACGCGGGGCTTCCCGCCGCGGTGCTCGAGGCCGTGCGCGCGCGCGATCTGGTCGAGGCGCCCCTGTTCTCGTCCTTCTACGACCCGGTACTGGACGAGCTCCGGCGCAGCGCGCCCGACGCGCGCATCGCGCTGCTGGTCTCGCCGCGAGCCCCCGGTGGCTGGCTGGAGCGCGCCCGGGCGCTCGGCGCCGAGGCGGTGAACCCGGAGCGCTCGCTCGTGGATGCGGCGTTCGTCGAGCGGGCCCACGACGCGGGCCTGGCCGTCTACGTGTTCACCGTGGATCCCGAGCGCGAGATGGAGCGCCTGCTGGCGCTCGGGGTGGACGGCCTGTTCACGAACCTGCCCGACCGGATGCGGCGCCTGCTGGCGGGCGCGTCGTGAAGCGCCCGCCCGGCGAGCCCCGACGCCGTGCCGGAGCCGGCGCATGGTTGACAGTGCAAACCCGATCCTCTAGCCTGCTTCCGCCGAAAAACCTAAGAGTCTCGCGTACTTCCGTGACTTTCCCAACCACGTTCCCAGCCCCGGGAAGGTGGGCCGGGCGCGGCGTGAGGGTCTCCGTGTGTGATCGGAACGACGCATGAATCACCCCCGCGCGCCGTGGCAATCTGTGTGCCCCGATCCCGCTCGCGTTCGGAACGTCCCATGAATCCCCCCCGCGCGCCGTGGCGACCTTTGTGCTTCGGTCCCGCCTTCGCCCGGAACGACACATGAGCTGCCCCCACACGCCGCGGAAGCAAGGGCTCTACGACCCGGCATTCGAGCACGATGCCTGCGGCGTCGGCTTCGTCGCGCGGGTGAACGGCGAGCCGACCCACGACGTGGTGGCCCAGGGCATCCAGGTCCTGATCAACCTCGGCCACCGCGGCGCCTGCGGCTGCGATCCGGAATCCGGCGACGGCGCCGGGCTGCTGGTCCAGATTCCGGAGAGCTTCCTGCGCACGGTCTGTGAGCGGGAGGGCATCTCCCTGCCGGCGCCCCAGCGCTACGCGGTCGGCATGGTGTTCCTCGCCCAGGACGCGGCGGCTGCGGCCCGGCAACAGGCGCTCGTCGAGGCCGTCGTCGCCGAGGAGGGCCAGGGCGTGCTCGGCTGGCGCGACGTGCCGCACGACCCGATGGCGATCGGACGGCTCGCGCGGCAGGGTCTGCCCCGGATCCGCCAGGTCTTCGTGGCGGCGCAGGGCCGCGAGGCGGAGGACGTCGACGCCTTCGAGCGCCGGCTCTACGTGATCCGCCGGGTGCTGGAGCGGCGCGTCGTCGACGAGATCGGTGAAGACGACTTCTTCTACGTGCCGAGCCTCTCCTCCCGGACGGTCGCCTACGTCGGCATGCTGATCGCCGACCAGATCCCGCGCTTCTACCCGGACCTGGTCGACCCCGCGTTCCGCTCGGCCCTGGCGCTCGTGCACTCGCGCTACAGCACCAACACCTTCG
>JBFIYM010000197.1:0-7028 GCA_041605395.1 Myxococcota bacterium
CCCCTGCATGACTTCGTCGGGGAACGAGTCCACCCCGAGCCCTCGGCCGGCTCAACCCGCGAGCCCCTGCATGACTTCGTCGGGGAACGAGTCCACCCCGAGCCCTCGGCCGGCTCAACCCGCGAGCCCCTGCATGACTTCGTCGGGGATGTCGTAGTTCGCATGGACGGCCTGGACGTCGTCGAGGTCCTCGAGCGCCTCGGCGAACTTCAGCATCGCCTCGGCGTCCTCGCCGGCGAGCGGCACCGTGGTGCTCGGCTCGAGCGTCAGCTCGGCCTGCGCCAGCCGGAACCCGCGGGCCTCGATCGCCTCCTTCACCGCGTCGAAGGCCGGGGGGGCCGTCACCACCACCCACTGCTCCTCGCCCTCGCGCACGTCGTCGGCGCCGGCCTCGAGGGCGGCCTCGAGCAGGGCGTCGCCATCGAGCCCCTGCGCCTCGACCGCAATCAGCCCCTTCTTCTCGAACAGGTGCGCCACGCAGCCGGGGGCGCCGAGGCTGGCGCCGGCCTTCGAGAAGACGTGGCGCACCTCGCCCACCGTGCGCTTGCGGTTGTCGGTGAGGCCCTCCACCAGCACGGCCGTCCCGCCCGGCCCGTAGCCCTCGTAGAGCACCTCCTCGAAGACCGTGTCGTCGCCGCTGCCGCTGCCGCGCGCGATGGCGCGCTCCATGGTGTCCTTCGGCATGTTGGCCGCGCGCGCCTTGTCCACCGCGAGGCGCAGGCGCGGGTTGCCGGCGACGTCTCCGCCGCCCATGCGTGCGGCCGTGGCCAGCTCTCGGATCAGCTTGGTGAAGAGCTTCCCGCGCCTGGCGTCCGCCGCGCCCTTCTTCCGCTTGATCGTGGCCCACTTGGAGTGGCCGGACATTCGCCCCCCTGCCCGAAGCGGCACGGGTTAGCGCATGGCTTCGGCGGGCGAAACGCCCGCCGGGAAGCTCGAGCGCGCCCAGCGGGGGCGTGCAACGGGCCCGGCGCGGGCGCAACCCCGCCCCGGGGCGGGCGAAACGCCCCTCAGGGTCCACGGGGCGGAGGCCGATACGCAGGAGCGTTGCCCCGGGGGCTCCTCCTCCGGGTAGGGGAGGCGCTGCGCCATGGCGGAGATCGCCGTCGGCATCGATCTGGGGACCAGCAACTCCTGCGTGGCCGCCGCGCGCGGCAAGCAGGTCGAGGTGCTGACCAACGCCTACGGCGAGAACGTCACGGCCAGCGTGGTGCACTTCGCCAAGGACGGCACCGTGGTCGTCGGCAACCCGGCGCGGGCCGCGCTGATCCACGATCCGCACCACACGGTCGCCTCCGCGAAGCGCCTGATCGGCCGTTACTCGTTCTCCGAAGAGGTGAAGAAGGCGCGCGCGGTCTACTCCTACGAGATCGTGGACGGCCCCGGACACAGCGTCCGGATCAAGATCCGCGAAGAGCAGTTCTCGCTGTCCGAGATCGCGGCGATGGTGCTACGCGAGATGAAGTGCGTGGCCGAGCGGCGCCTCGGGCGCGAGGTCACCCAGGCGGTGATCACGGTCCCGGCCTACTTCAACGACAACCAGCGCCAGGCGACGAAGGACGCCGGACGCATCGCCGGCCTCGAGGTGCTGCGCCTGATCAACGAGCCGACGGCCGCGGCGCTCGCGTACGGCTTCGGGCGCGGCCTGGCCCAGCGGGTGGCGGTCTACGACCTCGGCGGCGGCACCTTCGACATCTCGATCCTCGAGATCGGTCAGGACGTCTTCGAGGTGCTGGCGACCTGCGGCGACACCTACCTCGGTGGGGACGACTTCGACGACCGCGTGATCGACCTGCTCGCCGACGAGTTCGTCGCGAAGCACGGCGTGAACGTGCGCAAGGACCCCTTCGCGCTCGAGAAGCTCAAGTTCGCCGCCGAGAACGCGAAGCGCGCGCTCTCGGTCGACGAAGAGGCCGAGATCCGGATCCCGGAGATCGCCCGGAACGAGGCGGGCGAGGCGCTCACCCTCGAGCACACGCTCAACGTGCGCGAGTTCTCCACCCTGGTCGGCGACCTGGTACAACGCACCTTCAAGGTGTGCGACGAGGCCCTCGCGCAGGCCGGCCTGGCGCCGCGCGACCTCGACGGCGTGATCCTGGTGGGCGGCCCGACGCGCCTGCCGCTGGTGCGCGAGGCGGTGGAGGGCTACTTCGGCCAGCCGCCCAAGACGGACGTCGACCCCGACGAGGTGGTCGCCAAGGGCGCCGCCATCCACGCGGCCACGCTGGCCGGCGGAACGGGCGAAGACGCCTTCCTGCTCGACGTGACGCCGCTCTCCCTGCGAATCGGCGTGGCCGGCGGCCTCGCCGAGACGGTGATCGAGCGCAATACGCCGGTGCCGATCGAGCAGACCCGCAGCTTCACCACGTACCAGGACAACCAGGAGTCCGTGAAGATCCGGGTGTACCAGGGCGAGTCGCGCAAGGCGGACGAGAACGAGCTGCTCGGCCAGTTCGAGTTCGGCGGTCTGCACAAGGCGCCGCGCGGACAGGTGCGCATCGACGTCACCTTCTCGATCAACAGCGACGGGCTCGTGAACGTCACCGCGCGGGACCGCGACAGCGGCCGCGAGGCCTCGACGACCATCACGCTCTCCTCCGGGCTGTCGGCCCAGGAGGTCGACGCCATCGTGGCGGGCAAGCGCACCGACCGCGTCGCCACGGAGGCGGGGCCGGAAGCAGCCCGCGAAGCCGCCGCCGCGACGACCCCGGAAGTGGCCGGGGCGACGCCCCCGGAAGCGGCCGAGACGGCGGCCCCGGAGCCGGCGGTGCTCGACGACGCCGACATCGAAGCGCTGCTCGAGGCCGACGGCATCGCGGACGCGGCCGCGGAGCCGAACGCGCTCGACCCGGGACTCGACGGCGCCCTCGCCTCGGCACCGCCCGAGGAGTCGCTCTTCGAGGAGGGCGAGTTCGACCTGTCGGACGCCGACACGGAGGATCCCGTCGGGTCCGACCCCCAGGATCCCGTCGACTCCGACCCCCAGGATCCCGTCGGCTCCTGACGTGGCGGGCGTGACGCCGGCAGAGGTGCGAGCCCTCGCGGGCCTGATCGATGAGCTCGACTACTACCAGCTTCTCGAGATCCCGAAGGACGCACCGACCTCCGCCGTGAAGCGCGCCTACCACGCCGCATCGCGCCGACTGCATCCGGACGCGAACCGGCGCCTGGCGGGGGAGGAGCGAGAGCTGCTCGAGGGCGTCGCGCGCCGCGTGTGCGAGGCCTATCAGGTGCTGCGGGATGGCCGGCGGCGGCGCGCCTACGATGCCCAGCTCGGTGCCGGCCGCGGCGCCCGCCTGCAGCTGGCCGAGGCCGAGGCGCGGGCCGAGCGCGAGGCGCTCGAGCACCATCTGGGCAAGACGCCGCACGGGCGCCGCTTCTTCAACCTGGCCCGCGCAGACCTCGACCGGGGCGACCTGTCGGCCGCCCAGCGCAACCTCCGCACCGCTCTCACCTTCGAGCCCGGCAACCACTACTTCAAGCGGAAGCTCGACGAGGTGCTCGAAGCCCAGCGCTCGGCGGCGCAGGGCCGCTGACGAGCCAGCCGTCGGCGGAGCGCTCGTTTGACAGCCTCCGCCCCCCGCTGCATCTTGCGGCGATTCGGGCGCACGCCCGCGGAGGAGGACTGCCCCCCATGGCCCAATCCACCAAGCCGCTCCCGGTCGTCGAGTGGCTGAAGCTGCCGGACGGCGGCGACCCCTATCTGGAAGGGCACAAGTGCCAGAGCTGCGGCGCCGTCTTCCTGGGCGAGCGCACCGTCTGCGCCAAGTGTGGCGCGCGCGACAAGCTCAAGACCCAGAAGCTCTCCAACACCGGCACGCTCTACGTCTACTCGATCGTGCACCGCTCCTTCCCGGGCATCGAGGTGCCGTACGTCTCGGCCATCGTCGATCTCGACGGAGGCGGAACGGTCAAGGGCAACCTGATCAACATCGAGCCGGACCCCGAGAAGATCAAGCTCGGGATGCCGGTCGAGGTCGTGTACAAGGACGCCCTCGGTCGCAAGGACCGTGAGGGCAATTCCTACGTCTCCTATTTCTTCCAGCCCCGGCAGTAGGCCGCGAGAGGAGTTCCCATGAGCGACGTCTTCGTCGTCGGCATCGACATGACCAAGTTCCAGAAGGCGGGCACCGGCCCCGCCGTCGACGTGCTCGGCGCGCAGGCCGCGCTGATGGCGCTCGACGACTGCGGCCTCAAGATCCAGGACATGGAGGCCCTCTACTGCGGCAACCTCGGTCAGGCCGCCGCAATGGTCGGGCAGCGCGTGCTGCAGCAGATCGGCCAGACGGGCATCCCCGTCGTGAACTGCGCGAACGCCTGCGCCACCGGCGCCACGGCGTTCCGCGAGGCGTGGATGGCGGTCAAGGCGGGCGTCTACGACCTCGTGATCGCCGTGGGGGTCGAGAAGATGGGAGGCGGCCTGCTCGGCGGTGCCGGCGGCGGCACGGGCATCCCGAAGGAGGGCCTGCTTGGCTCGGGCACGATGCCGGCGGTCTTCGCCGAGGCGGGCATGGAGCACGCCCGCAAGCACGGCACCACCTTCGAGCAGTTCGCGAAGGTGTCGGTGAAGAACCACCACCACTCGACGATGAACCCGAAGTCGATGTACCAGATCGAGACGCCGCTCGAGACGGTGATGAACGCCGAGATGATCGCCTACCCGAACACCAAGCTGATGTGCTCGGTGAACGTCGACGGCTCGGCCGCGGCGGTGATCGCCAGCGAGAAGAAGGCGAAGGAGCTCGGCCTGATGGGCCGCGCGGTCCGCGTGAAGGCGTCGGTGATGACCAGCGATCCGTGGCAGGAGCGCGACCTGGTGATGCCCGACGTGAACACCTGCACGCGCAACGCGGCCAAGAAGGCCTACGAGATGGCCGGCGTCTCGCCCCAGGACATCAACCTGGTCGAGCTCCACGACTGCTTCGCGACCGCGGAGATCCTCCACTACGAGAACCTGGGCCTGTGCGGCGACGGCGAGGCCGGCAAGATGATCGACACCGGCGAGGTTGCACTCGGCGGTCGCGTGCCGGTCAACGTCTCGGGCGGGCTGCTCTCGAAGGGCCACCCGCTCGGGGCCACGGGCATCGCCAACATCTACGAGGTCTCCACGCACCTGCGCGGCGAGGCGGGGAAGCGACAGGTGCCGAACGCGAGGCTCGGGCTGACCCACGTGATCGGCCTCGGCAGCGCCTGCGGCATCCACATCCTCGAGAAGGCGAGCTAGGCCCGGCCGCTCCGTCCGAACCTCGTCATGAAGCCGGTCGTCGCGCTGCTCCGGCCCCGCGACTGGGTGAAGAACGCGCTGGTGCTCGCGCCGTTGCTGTTCGGCGCCAAGCTGTTCGACGCGGAAGCGGTGGGGCACGCCCTGTTGGCGGCGCTCTCGTTCTGCCTAGCGGCGAGCGCCGGCTACGTGTGGAACGACCTGGCCGATCGCGAGGCCGACCGCAGGCATCCGGTCAAGCGAACGCGGCCGCTGGCGGCCGGCACCGTGAGCCCCGGCCGGGCCATCGCGGTCTCCGCGATCGCGCTCGGCGGCGCGCTCGGCCTCGCGACCCTGGCGGGCACGCCGGTGGTGCTCTGCGTGGTGGCGTACGTGACGCTCGCGGCCAGCTACTCCGCCTGGCTCAAGCACGTCGCGATCGTCGACGTCCTCGGGATCGGGGCCTTCTACATCCTGCGCGTGCTCGGGGGCTCGCTCGCCATCGAGGTGCCGGCGTCCGACTGGCTGCTGATGGCGACCGGACTGCTCGCGGTCTTCCTGGGCCTGTGCAAGCGGCGCCACGAGCTGGTGCTGCTGGGCGGCGAAGCGGCCGAGCACCGCGAGGTGCTGGGGCAGACGGGCCGCCGGTTCCTCGACGCCGCCATCTCCCTCACCACCAGCACCACGCTGATCGCGTATCTGCTCTACGCGATGTCACCCGAGACGGTCGCGAAGTTCGGCACGCGCGGCATGCTCGCGGGCGCGCCCTTCGTCTTCTACGGGCTGCTTCGCTACCTGCACCTCGTCTACACCGAGGGCCAGGGCGGGTCCCCCACCGAGCTGGTCGCCACCGATCCGGGCGTGCTGGCGGCCGCGGGGGGCTTTGCGCTCACCAGCGGCGTCGTCATCTACTTCTTCTGAGCCCCGCTCAGAAGCGCAGGCGTCGCATCAACGCGCGTGGGAGCGCGCGAACGAGGGCCATCACCGCACGCCATACGGGCGGCGCGTAGACCACGGCGCGTCCGCGCTCGATCGCGCGCAGCACGCTTCGCGCCACGGCCTCGGGATCGGCGGCGAAGGGGGGCTCCGGCAGGCCATCCGTGAGGCCGGTGCGCACGAAGCCGGGCTTCACGCACACGGTGCGCAGGCCGGCTCGGCGATAGCCGTGGTCGAGGCCTTCCAGATAGTGCGAGAGGCCGGCCTTCGCCGCGCCGTAGAGGGCCACCGGAGCGCGGGCGCGATCTCCCGCCACCGACGAGAGCACGCACAGGGTTCCGCCGCCACGCGCCAGCAGGCGCCGTCGGGCCGCCTCGCAGAAGGCGACGGTGTACACGAAGTCGGCGAGCAGCATGCGTTCCAGCAGCGCGGGGTCCGCCTCGAGCGCCCCCTGCTCGAACTGGATGCCGGCGCTCACGATCACGGTGTCGAGCCCGTCGAGCCCGGCCTCGGCCGCGTCCAGCGCCGCCTCGAAGCCGTCCGGCGCGAGCAGGTCGCAAGGGGCCGAGCCGACGCGCGTCGCGCCGCGCAACGCCAGATCGCTCTGGCTGCGCGCGAGCGCGTCGGGATCTCGCCCCAGCACGAACAGCTCGGCGCCGCGCGCCGCGGCCTCTCGCGCGATGGCGCGCCCGATCCCGCGCGTCGCCCCGAACACGACGACCTTCAAGCGCTGCCCCCGGACGGGTTCATGCCGTGTCTCCGGGTGCCGCCGGACGGGTTCACGCGGCGTCTCCGGGTGCCGCCGGACGGGTTCACGCGGCGTCTCCGGGTGCCGCCGGACGGGTTCACGCGGCGTCTCCGGGTGCCGCCGGACGGGTTCACGCGGCGTCTCCGA
>JBFIYM010000198.1:0-6755 GCA_041605395.1 Myxococcota bacterium
GGCGGCGTGATCGAGGCGATCCTCGTGCCCGAGGGCGAGACCGTCGAGGTGGGCGCGGAGCTGGCGCGCATCGGGACGGGGGCGGGAGCGAGCGCCGAGCCGCGGCGCGAGCCCGGGGCGGGGACCGCGAAGCCGGCGCGCCCGGCCGGTTCCCCCAAGCGTTCGAAGACGGAGGCCGACGAGCCGGTGCGCGTCACGCCCGCAGCGCGGCGCGCGGCGGAGGCCGAAGGAGTCGACGTCTCCGACGTCGAGGCCAGCGGCGTCGGAGGCCGCGTCCGTCGCGCCGACGTGGAGAAGAAGGCCGCCTCGGCGCGGCGCCAGCCGAGCGCCGAGCCCGCCCGTGCCGCCCAGGCGGCGCCGCCGCGTGCCGCACAGGCGGGGTCGCCGCAGGGGGGTGCGCCGCGTTCCGGGCGCACTCGCGACGACGCCGATGCCGCGGCCCGCGCCCGCTTCGGGCACTACGCCATCCAGGAGGGCGACGAGGTCATCCCGATGTCGCCGCTTCGCAAGGTGGTGGCGGAGCACATGGTCTACTCGAAGCGCACCAGCCCGCACGTCGGCACGGTGGCCGAGGTCGACCTGGGTGGCGTCGCGGCCGTCCGCGATCAGCACAAGCGTAGCTTCGAGGCGGCACACGGCATGCCGCTCACCTACCTGCCGTTCATCGTCCACGCCACGGTGCGGGCGCTCCGGGAGTTCCCGGCATTGAACGCGTCCGTGCTCGAGGATGCGATCGTCCAGAAGCGCGACATCCACATCGGCGTCGCCGTGGAGACCGAGAAGGGCCTGGTCGTGCCGGTGCTGCGGCACGCCGACCGCCTCTCCCTGGCGGGTCTGTCCGAGGCGATCGAGGACCTCTCGAGCCGCGCGCGCAGCAAGAAGCTCACGGCGGACGATCTGAAGGGCGGAACCTTCACCGTCTCGAACCCCGGCCGTCAGGGCAACCTCTACGGCTTCGCGATCATCAACCAGCCGCAGGTCGGAATCCTGCGCATGGGCGAGATCGTGAAGCGCCCGGTCGTGCGGAAGCTCGACGGCCAGGATGCGATCGTGATCCGGCCCGTCATGCACCTCGCGCTCTCCTACGACCACCGCGCCGTGGACGGAGCGCCCGCCAACGGCTTCCTCTATCGCGTCAAGGAGCTGCTCGAGGAAGCCGAGTTCGATCTGTGAGCGCGGCGGAGCAGCCGGTCGCGCCGGGCCTCGCGGTCGAGTGGCTCGGGAGCGTGCCCTACGGCGAGGCGCTCGCGCTCCAGGACGCGGCGGTCGAGCGCCGGCGGACGGGCGGCCCGGATCGTCTCCTGCTCCTCGAGCACCCGCCGGTGATCACCCTCGGCCGCAGTGCACGGCCCGAGAACCTGCGCCGTTCGCGGGCGGAGCTCGCCGCGCACGGGGTCGAGGTCTTCGAGGCGGCCCGCGGCGGCGACGTCACCTGGCACGGGCCCGGCCAGCTGGTCGGCTACGCGGTCGTCGACCTCGCCGCGCGCGGCACGCCCGACGCGCACGCCTGGCTCCGCTCGATCGAGGCGATGCTGATCGAGGCGCTGGGAGCGCTGGGTGCGCCCGCGCGTGCGCTACCTGGCATGACCGGCGTCTTCCTGGCGCGCCCCGGCTGCGACGGCACGCCGCTCAAGATCGCTTCCATCGGCGTGGGTCTGCGCGGCTGGATCAGCTTTCATGGCTTCGCCCTGAATGCGACGCCCGACCTGCGCGGCTTCGACGACATCGTCCCGTGCGGCCTCGCCGGAGTGCGCATGACCTCGCTGGCCGAGGCGCTCGGAGAGCCACCGACGGCCGCGCTCTTCACCCGCGCGCGCGAGCGCGTGGCGGACGCCTTCCGGAGGCGGCTCCTGTGAGCGAACGCCTTCCGGAGGCGGCTCGCACGAGGGCCGGAGAGCCGCCCGGGGGGCCGAACCCCGACGCGGGCGATCGCCGCGTCGCGCGGCCGGTCCGCAATCGCGAGACGGCCCTCGATCGCAGCGGCCGGCCGGACTGGCTCAGGGTCCGCGTGCGTGCCACGCCGGAGCTCGAGGGGGTGAAGCGCATCGTACGGGAGCGGCGCCTCAACACGGTCTGCTTCTCGGCCGCTTGTCCGAACCTGAACGAGTGCTGGTCGCGCGGCACCGCGACCTTCATGATCGGCGGCAGCCATTGCACCCGGCGCTGCGGCTTCTGTGACGTCACGACCGCGCGCCCCGAGACGCTCGACGCCAGCGAGCCCGAGCGTGTGGCCGAGGCGGTGGCGACGCTCGGGCTCCGCTTCGCCGTGGTCACGCAGGTGGCGCGCGACGATCTCCCCGACGGCGGGGCCGCGCAGATGGCCGCCACCGTGCGTGCGATCCGGGCGCGCTGCCCCGGCGTGGGCGTCGAGGTGCTGATCGCCGACTACAAGGGCGACGAGGCCGCGCTCCGGACGGTGCTCGACGCCGCTCCCGACGTGCTCAACCACAACCTCGAGACGGTCGAGCGCCTCCAGCGCAAGATCCGGCCAGCGGCGGGGTACGAGCGGTCGCTCGGGGTCCTGCGCCGCGCGGGCGAGCTCCGGCCGGAGATCCCGACCAAGAGCGGCCTGATCCTCGGCATGGGCGAGCGCGAGGCCGAGGTCGATGCGGCGCTTCGGGACCTCCGCGCCGCGGGCGTCACGCTGCTCACGCTCGGCCAGTACCTGCGGCCGTCCCCCGATCACCTGCCCGTGGATCGCTGGGTCGCGCCGGCCGAGTTCGACGCCTGGCGCGAACGCGCCGAGCGACTCGGCTTCCGCCAGGTGGCCAGCGGGCCGCTGGTGCGGAGCTCGTACCACGCGGAGCGCCTGAGCGAGAGGCACGGCGGCGAGCGCTAGGAGCGGCCGGCCGAAGGCCCCAGTTTTCTTGGACGGCCCTTCGAACGGATTGCTACGTTCCGCCCGCCATGGCCGTCCGCGTCGTCAAGGTGAAGCGGCAGGAGAAGCTCGGCTGGGTCGAGCGGCTCTACCTGCCCATGATCGTGAAGGGCCTCTGGGTCACCAGTGCCCACTTCTTCCGCAATCTGCGCGGCCTAATCAGCGGCAAGCGCACGCACACCTTCGTGGTGGAGTACCCCGAGGAGCGGGTCGACTACCCCGACGCGTTCCGGGGCATGCCGGTGCTGGTGCAGCTCGACAACGGGCAGCCGCGCTGCGTGGCCTGCGGGCTGTGCGAGTTCGCGTGCCCCACCGACTGCATCACCATCGTTCCCGGCGAGCTGCCGGGGGCGGGCATCGAGCGCTATCCCGAGCAGTTCGACATCGACATGTCCCGCTGCATGTTCTGCGGGCTCTGCGAGGAGGCCTGCCCCGAGGAGGCCATCGTGATGAGCCGCGAGGTCGAGATCGGCACCTTCACGCGCGAGGACATGCTGTTCCAGAAGGAGCAGCTGCTGGTGCCGGAGACCCAGCTGAAGCGCCGCCTCGAGTTCCTGCGCGAGGAATACGACCGCGTGCATTCCGCACCCCGGAAGGGCTGATGGACGACCACGGCTCCCCGCTGCTGCGCCGCCTGCTCGACGCCCACGGGGGCGCCGTGGAAGCGACGCACGCCCGTCTCGGCGACGTCACGGCGACGGTCACGAAGGACCAGCTGGTCGCCGTGATGCGCTTCCTGCGGGACGACCCGGAGCTGGCCTTCGACATGCTCACCGACGTCACCTGCGTCGACTATCTGGGCGAGACGCCCCGCTTCGAGATGGTCTACCACCTCTACTCGTTGGCCCGGAACCACCGGCTCCGCATCAAGGCGCGCGTGGCCGAAGACGCCTGCGAGATCGACACGCTGTGCCCGCTCTGGGAATCGGCGAACTGGATGGAGCGCGAGGTGTGGGACCTCTACGGCCTGCGCTTCACGGGCCACCCCGATCTGCGCCGCATCCTCCTCTACGAGGAGTTCGACGGGCACCCGCTGCGCAAGGACTACCCGAAGGAGCGGCGCCAGCCGCTCATCGGCCCGAACAACTGAGAGGGGGAAGCGTGGCCGGCGCGCCGCCGATCGAGAACGACCTCGAAGCGGATCTGCACACCGAGCACCAGATCCTGAACATGGGCCCGTCGCATCCCGCGACGCACGGCACCGTGAAGTTCCTGATCGAGCTCGACGGCGAGACCGTCGTGAACCTCGACGTGCAGGTGGGCTACCTGCACCGGGGCTTCGAGAAGGAGTGCGAGAGCGGCTCCTGGTACCAGTGCATCCCCTACACCGATCGCCTCAACTACAACTCGGCGATCCTCTGCAACATCGGCTTCTGCCTGGCCGTCGAGAAGCTGCTCGAGCTCGAGACGCCCGAGCGCTGCCAGTGGCTCCGCGTGCTGGCCAGCGAGCTGTCACGCCTCGGGGACCACCTGACCCGCTGCGGGGCCGCGTGTCTCGAGCTCCAGGCCATGACGCCCTTCCTCTACGGCATCGAGGCGCGCGAGCTCACCTGGGACCTCCAGGAGGCGCTGTGCGGCGCGCGCGTCACCTCCAACTACGTGCGCATCGGCGGCGTGAAGCACGACATGCCGAGCGGCTTCCCGCACGCCGCCCGCGAGATCATCCAGAAGATCCGGGTGCTCCTCGCCGACTTCGACGCGGTGGTGACGCAGAACCGCATCTTCGTCGATCGCCTGAAGGGCACCGGGGTGATCTCGCGCGAAGACTGCATCCGCTACGCCGTGACCGGGCCGGTGCTGCGCTCCGTCGGCGTGCCGCTCGACGTGCGAAAGGACGAGCCCTACCTCACCTACGCCGACGTCGACTTCGACGTGCCGGTGGGCGAGGTCGGCGACAACTTCGACCGCTACCTCGTGTGCGTGGAGGAGATGCACCAGAGCCTGCGCATCGTCGAGCAGTGCCTGGTGAAGCTCGAGAACCTCGGTCCGGGGCCCGTGAACGTGGACGACCCGCGCGTGCGCTGGCCGGCCAAGGGGCGCGTCTTCAACCAGATGGAAGAGCTGATCCAGCAGTTCAAGTCGGTGACCGAGGGGCCGCGGGTGCCGGCGGGCGAGGCCTACTTCCCGATCGAGTCCGCGAACGGCGAGCTCGGCTTCTACCTCGTCTCGGACGGGTCCGCGGTGCCGGTCAAGGTGCGCTGCCGCCCGCCGAGCTTCATCAACACCGCGCCCCTGCCGTTGATGGTGAAGGGCTCGATGCTGCCCGACGTGATCCCCACCTTCGACTTCATCAACATGATCGGCGGGGAGTGCGACCGCTGATGGCGACGCTCGACCGGGGCGAGGTCGCGAGGCGCTTCGGCTCGCCCACGGACCAGGTGGGCAGCGTGAACGACCCGCGCACGTCCGAGGACCACGGCGTCAAGTGGAACGAGATGTGGGTCTACAAGGACCCCGAGGGCGAGGGCTTCGACCGGGTGGTGCTCTGGAACCGCTACGACCTGCTGGGCGTCTGGCGGGTCTTCCCCGGCGGCCGCGCCGAGCCCGAGCCGCTGCCGGAGGCGTGACGCCCGGCCCGCCGCCCCTGCGACCCTTCGGGCTCCGGCTCCATCACGACGGACGCTGGAGTCACGAGGGGCAGCCGATCCGCAACCGGCGCCTGCGCGAGCACTTCGACCGCCACGTCGTCTACCTCCCCGACGACGGCAAGTACGTGGTCACCCTGCGTCACTTCCGCGGCGAGATCGAGGTCGAGGAGGCCGCCTTCTTCGTGCGCGCCTTCGAGTCGAGCGATGCGGCGATCGCCCTCTCCGACGGCAGCGTCGAGACCCTCGATCCCGACACGCTCTCGCTCTCTCCGCTCGACGGCGCGCTGCTGTGTCGCGTGAAGCGGAGCCTCGCCCCGGGAGGGCTCCCCGCCCGCTTCACGCACGGAGCGCATGCGGAGCTGCTCCACGCCGTCGAAGAAGCGCAGGACGGCTTCGTGCTGCGCGCGGGCGGCCGGCGACATCCGCTCCCGCAGCTCTAGGGCGAGGCCTACAGCAGCTGCCGCCTGCAGTGCGCCGAGCGCCGCTGCGCTCACCGCCAGGAGCACGCTGCCCGCGGCGTAGCCGAGGGCTGCCAGCAGGCGTCCATCCTCGAGCAGCTCGAGCAGCTCGATCCCGAAGGCGGAGAAGGTGGTGAAGCCCGGTGGTAGGATCGGGCTCGGGCGGACTTCGATGACGACGACGGGCAGCGAAGGGTCGGCGAGCCAGGGGCTGGCGCAGGCGCCCTTCGTCGGGCGCGAAGCCGAGCTCGAGTGGCTGCTCGAGCGGGTGCGTCACGCGGCCCGCGGGCGTCCCCGCGCGTGCCTCGTCCGGGGCGAGCCGGGGATCGGCAAGAGTCGGCTGCTGGCCGAGCTCGGGCGCCAGGCGCTGGTCGAGGGCTTCCAGGTCTGGTCGCTGCGGGGCAGCCCGTTCCTGCAGACCCCGTACCTCGCCCTCGACCCGCTGCTCAAGGACCTGGCGGCGATCTGTCTGTGTGGCGGCGAGCTCGAGGAGGCGAGCGAGGCGTGGTGGCGCCAGCTCGGACACGGGGAGGGGCCGGTTCTGCCGGAGGACGCGGGCTTCGGCGCGCGCGAGCAGCGGCGTCTCTCGACCGCGTTCGCGCAGGCCCTGCTCGAGCGCGCCGCTCACGGCGGCTTTCTGCTGCTGGTGGACGACCTGGGGTGGCTCGACGGCCCTTCGCTCGAGCTGGTGTGGGAGGCGATGGCGCAGGCCGAGGAGCGCGGCCGCGAGGCGCGCGCCTGCATTGCCCTGGTGGCCGCGAGCCGCGGCGCCGCGCCGGACACGGCCGCGGCCCGGGCGGAGGCCCGGCTCGGCCTCGGCCGCATCGGCGA
>JBFIYM010000199.1:0-6751 GCA_041605395.1 Myxococcota bacterium
CGCCGCCAATCCGTCCGATTGCGTGGGGCCCGAGCCGGCAGCCGCAGGCATCGAGAAGCAAGGTCTCGGCTGGGAGAACAGATGCGGCCGCGGCAATGCCGGCGACACGATCACCAGCGGTCTGGAAGGAGCATGGTCCGCCAACCCGATCGCATGGACCAACCAGTATTTGGACAACCTGTTCGCCTACGAGTGGGTGCAGACGAAGAGCCCCGCCGGAGCCGTCCAGTGGATCCCGGCGGATGGCCAGGCATCGACGCTCGTTCCGGATGCCCACGATCCGACGAAGCGGCACGCACCCATGATGTTCACCACCGACCTCTCGCTCAAGGTCGATCCGAGCTATCGGAAGATCGCGAAGCGCTTCCAGGAGAACCCGAAGGAGTTCGAGCTCGCGTTCGCCAAGGCCTGGTTCAAGCTCACGCATCGCGACATGGGCCCTCGCGCGCGCTACATCGGCGCCGAGGTGCCGGAGGTGGCGCTGCTCTGGCAGGATCCCGTCCCCGCCGTCGACCACGAGTTGATCGGCGCCGAGGACATCGCAGCGCTGAAGTCGAAGATCCTCGGATCGGGGCTGACCACGCCCGAGCTCGTCAAGGCCGCCTGGGCCTCGGCCTCCACCTTCCGCGACACCGACAAGCGCGGTGGGGCGAACGGCGCGCGCATCCGGCTCGCACCGCAGAAGGATTGGAAGGCCAACGATCCGGGTGAGCTGGCGAAGGTGCTGAAGCGTCTGGAGGGCATCCAGCAGGACTTCAACCGCGCGCACAGGGGCGGAAAGCAGGTCTCGCTCGCCGACCTGATCGTTCTCGGCGGATCCGCAGCGATCGAGCAGGCCGCCAAGAAGGCCGGTCACGAAGTCCAGGTCCCCTTCACGCCGGGGCGCGCGGATGCATCGCAAGCCCAGACCGACGTGGACTCGTTCGCCGTGCTCGAGCCGACGGCAGACGGGTTCCGCAACTACTTCGGCGAAGCGAACGGTCGATCGCCGGCGGAGATGCTGGTCGATCGGGCCAGTCTGCTGACCCTCACCGTTCCCGAGATGACGGTCCTGGTCGGCGGGATGCGATCCCTGGATGCGAATGCCGGGCAGTCCGACCACGGGGTGTTCACCGACCGGCCGGGCACGTTGAGCAACGATTTCTTCGTGAACCTGCTCGACATGTCCACGCAGTGGACGAAGTCGGCCGAATCCGAGGGCATCTACGAGGGCAAGGATCGTCGGACGGGTGAGCTCAAGTGGACGGCCACCCCCGTGGACCTCGTGTTCGGCTCGAACTCCGAGCTGCGCGCCGTCGCCGAGGTCTATGCGGCGGACGATTCGCGCGAGAAGTTCGTGCGTGACTTCGTCGCCGCCTGGAGCAAGGTGATGCGCCTCGACCGCTACGACGTGAGCTGATCCGGCGCGAGAGCCGGAACGGCGGCGTTGGACACGCCGCCGTTCCGGGCCTCCGAGAGGGGCCACACGGGGCCGCGCGTCGCGAATCCGGAGGCGCTAGGGCGCCGCGCGCTCCCGGATCGGGGCGAGCAGCCGTGCGCCGCCCCCCACGGCTTCGGCGCCCGCGATGGCCTCCCGAACGTAGGCGCGCCCCGTGCCGACGGCGCGCTCGAGGGCCTCGCCGCGCGCCAGCGCCGCGGTGATCGCGGCGGAGCGCGCGCAGCCGGTGCCGTGTACCGGCGGCCCCGCAATGCGCTCGCCCTCGAGCCAGCGGACCTCGATCCCGTCGCCCGCCCGCTCGGCGAAGCAGTCGTCGGCCGCGCCCTCGCGGTGGCCGCCCTTCACGAGCGCGGCGCCGGCGCCGGTCTCGTCGATCAGCCAGCGCGCGGCCTGCTCGACGCCACGGCGCGTCGAGACGTCGCAGCCGGTGAGCTGCTCGGCCTCGGGCAGGTTGGGCGTCACCAACGTCGCGCCGCGCATCAGGTCGAGGAGGCCCGGCCAGGCGCGGCGTTCGAGCAGCACGCTGCCGTCGCTGGCGTGGAGCACCGGGTCGATCACGAGCGGGCGCGGCTCGCTTCGCGCGTCGAGGCCGAGCGCCACCGCCCGCAGCACGTCGTCGGTGGCCAGCATGCCGAGCTTCAGCGCCCCGGGCACCATGTCGGCCAGCAGGGCCCGCAGCTGGTCCGAGACCACCGAGGGGAAGGCCGGCAGCACGCGGTGGACCTTGTGGGTGTCCTGGATGGTCAGCGCCGTCAGCACCCCGGCGCCGTGGACGCCGAGCGCCCGGAACACCTGGAGGTCCAGCTGGAGGCCCGCGCCGCCGGTCGGGTCCGACCCGGCGATGCTGAGCGCGACGCGCATGGCGCGATGGTAAGCTCCGCCGTCGTGACCCGCACCTTCGCCGCGCTCCTGTTGCTGCTCGCGCCGACGCTCCCGCTCCCCGCGGCGGCCGAGGACCCGCCGGCCGAAGCCTCTGCCGAGACCTGGTATACGGAGCGCATCATCACGGGCGCGGCGACGCCGGGCGTCGAGCACCTCTGGTCCAAGGGGCCCTGGCTGCGCTCCGAGCTGGTCGTGGCCGGCCAGCCGATCGTGCAGATCGTGAAGGGCGACCGCTACGTGATCCTGAACCGGCTCCAGCGCAAGGGCATCGCCATCCAGCGCAACCCGGAGGCCGTGCGCCGGGACGCGAGCCGCCGGCGGCCCATCGGCGACGATCGCGACATCATCCTCGCCGCCGGAGGCGAGGAGACCGGAGACGCCGAGGTCGGGGGCCAGGCCTGCACGGTCTACCGGCTCACCGACCCGGGCGGCCGCCGCGAGACCTGCGTCAGCACCAGCGAGGCGCACCTGCCGCTGCGCACGGTGTTCTGGCATCGGGCGTCGAACCGCTCGACCGAGATCCGCTACCTGACCTGGGCCAGCAAGGTGCCGCTCTCGAACGACTTCTTCGAGGTCGAACCCAGCGTCGCGATCGAGGAATACGGCTACGAGCAGTACCTGGAGGCGCTCGAGAAGGGCCCGGTGGGCCCCGCGCCGCCGACCTTCTCGCACCTGCTCCACGGTCGCTGAGACCCATGCGCGACGCGGCGAAGCTTCCCCAGGACTACCCGCCCGCCGAGCACGTGCTTCGGGACCTGCGACTGTGGTCCGACGGCGGCGCCGAGCCGCCGTGCGCGGGCCTGCCCGTCACGGAAGCCATCCACGGTGCGGCCGGCGTCTGCGCCAGCGGCGCGCTCGCGCTGCTGGTCGACGTGGTGGCCGGCGGGGCGGCGCTCGGCGCGGCGGGTGACGGCTGGATCGCCACCTCCGACCTGCGCGTGCACTGGCTCGAGCCCGTCGCCTCGGGCGAGCTCGTGGCCAGCGCCGAGGCGTTGCGCAGCGGACGAACCAGCATCGTGGTCGAGGTCGAGGTGGCGGCGGCCGGGCGCCGCGTCGCACACGGCACCGTGGGCTTCTCGCGTCTCGAAGCGAAGGGCGACTACCAGCGGCGGCCGCGGCGGTCGCGTCACGGACGCATCGACTGGGGCGCGGGGCAGAGCGGCTTCCGGGGGCCCTGGGCCGCGCGCCTCGGCTGCGTGGTGCGCGATGCTTCGGCGGGCGTGCTCGAGCTTCCGGTGACCCCCTACGTGGGCAACTCGCTGGGCGGGCTCCAGGGCGGCGTCGCCGTGGCGCTGCTGGACTTCGCCGCGGAAGCCGCGGCCAACGCCGGGCGCGGCGCGCGGCATGCGACCCGCGACCTCGCCGCCCACTTCCTGGCGATCTCCCGGGACGGGCCGCTTCGCACGCGCGTCGAGGAGCTCCGACGCGATGCGGCCGGGCGGCTGCTCCGCGTCGAATCCCGCACCGAGGATCGCCTGTGCACGGTCGCCACGGCCCAGCTGGCGCCGTGGTGAGCCCGCGCCTCAGCGCGGCTCCGCCACCCAGGTGATGTTGGCGTCGGCGATCTCGGGCGTACGCTCTGCCAGCACCGCCAGCCGGCGCGCCACCTCCCCCGCGAGACGCCGGAACGCCTGCGCGGCCTCGCTCTCCGGCGCATGCATCACGATGGGTCGCCCGGCATCCCCGCCCTCGACGACGCGGGCGTCGATCGGCACCTCGCCGAGGAAGTCGACCCCGAGCTCGTCGGCCACGCGCTTGCCGCCGTCCTTCCCGAAGATGTAGTAGCGGCGGTCGGGTAGGTCCGGCGGCACGAAGAACGACATGTTCTCGACGATGCCGAGCACGGGCACCGCCACCTTCTCGAACATGCGCAGGCCCTTGCGGGCGTCGATCACGGAGAGGTCGTTCGCGGTCGTCACGATCACGGCGCCCGAGAGCGGCGCCTGCTGCGTCAGCGTGAGCGCGGCGTCGCCGGTCCCGGGCGGGAGGTCGATCACCAGGTAGTCGAGCTCGCCCCAGTCCACGTCCGTGAGGAACTGCCGGATCAGGCCGTGCACCATCGGGCCGCGCCAGATGACGGGGGAGTTCTCGTTCACGAAGAAGCCCATCGACATCACGCGCATGCCGTACGCCTCGAGCGGTTGGATGCGCTTCTCGGTCGACTCGGGGCGGCCGTTCACGCCGAGCAGCAGCGGCAGCGAGGGGCCGTAGACGTCGGCGTCCATCACGCCGACGCTGGCGCCGCTCTCGCGCAGCGCGAGCGCGAGGTTGACGGCGGTGGTGCTCTTGCCCACGCCACCTTTGCCCGAAGCCACCGCGATCACGTTCTTGACCCCGGGGAGCACGGCCTCTTCGCGCGGCTTCGCCGAGCCGCCGCGGGTATTCGCGGTCATGGTCACGTCGACCTTCGTCACGCCGGGCAGCGCCGCCACGCGTTCCCGCGCGGCGCGTTCGAACTCCGCCTTGACGGGGCAGGCGGGCGTCGTCAGCTCGATTGCGAAGGAGACGGCACCGTCCGCGATGCGCACGTTCTTGACGAAGCCGAGGTCGACGATGCTGCGCCGGAAGTCCGGATCGATGATCGGGCGCAGGGCGTCGAGCACCTGCGCTTCGCTCGGGGTACTCATGCGGGTCTCCGCTCCGCCGGGGCGCCGGGCCCGCCATGCAGACGCAGCTGCATCGCGGCCTCGCTGCACACCAGGTCGGCCAGGGTGACGTCCGACAGCACGCGCCGCACCGCGGAGTCCGCCGCACGCCAGATCGCGCGCAGCGCGCAGTCGCTGCTGCGCACGCAGCGCGCTTCGCGCCCGGGGTGGCATTCACAGAAGTCGCTCGGAAACAGCGCGCCACCGAGGGCGGCGACCGCATCCCAGGCGGTGATCGCGCCGGCGCTGCGCGCCAGGCGATAGCCACCGGCGGCGCCGCGCGTGCTCTCGACGAGGCCGCCGCGCCGCAGCTCGCGGAGCAGCTTCGCCGCATAGTCCGGCGACAGGCCCTCGGCGGAGGCGATCTGCTGGATCGTCCGCGGCGCGTCGTGCCGCGCCAGCTCGAGCAGGCAGCGCAGACCGTACTCTTCCTGGGCCAGGAGCTGCATGGAGGCCGGATCGTCGGGAATCCGGACTCGAGTGTCAAGATTCGACCCGAGGCGCGTTCGTTTGCTCGGCCGGGTGCGCTCGGCGAAGCTGCGGCCGCCTCCTGGGGGAGTGACGCGATGGACGAGTGGAGCGTACACCCGCTCTGGTTCGCGCTCGGCCTGCTCGGCCAGGCTGCCTTCTTCTCGCGCTTCCTGGTGCAGTGGATCGCCTCCGAGCGCGCGCGCCGGAGCACGATGCCGGCCGCCTTCTGGTGGCTCTCGCTCGTGGGCTCGATGCTGCTGCTCGTCTACGCCGTCCATCGCAAGGATCCCGTCTTCGTGCTCGGGCAGGCGTTCGGATGGATCGTCTACACGCGGAACCTGATGCTGCTCCAGCGCGCCGCTTCGTGAGCGAAGTCCTGCGAAACCGTCACCGAATCGTCGTCGGCGCGCTGCTGACGCTCTACGCCGTCGTCGTGGTGCGCAGCGCCTGGCTCTGCGACGACGCCTACATCACCTACCGCACGGTCGAGAACTTCGTCTCCGGGCTCGGCCTGCGCTGGAACCCGGACGAGCGGGTCCAGGCCTACACGCATCCGCTCTGGATGCTGGTGATCTCGGCGGGCCGTGCGCTCACCGGCAACCTCTACTGGACGGCGCTCGGCACGTCGCTGGCATGCTCGCTCGGGGCCGTGGGCCTGCTGGCGACGCGCCTGGCCACGACGCCCTGGAGCGCGGCGGTCGCGGTGCTCGTGCTCGTCGCGTCGAGCTCGTTCGTCGACTACTCGACCTCCGGGCTCGAGAACCCGCTGACGCACCTGCTGCTGGTGGCCTTCCTCGTCCGCTTCCTGCGCCACCCGGTCGACGCGCGAAACCTGGGCTGGCTCGCCGCGCTCGCCGGCCTCGCGGCGCTGAACCGTCTCGACACCGTGTTGCTCACGCTGCCGGCGCTCGGCCATGCGCTGCTGCGCTTCGGGCGCTGGCGTGGCCTCGCGATCGTCGCCCTCGGCTTCGCGCCGCTCGTCGCGTGGGAAGCGTTCTCGCTGGTCTACTACGGCTTCGTCTTCCCGAACACTGCGTACGCGAAGCTCAAGCTCTTCCTGCCGCGCGAGGCGCTCGTGGCGCAGGGCCTCCACTACCTCGCCCACTCGCTGCGCTCCGACCCGGTGACCCCCGTGGCGATCCTGGCCGGCGGCGCCGACGCCCTCTGGACGCGCTCGCGGGAGGGCCTGCTGGTGTGGGCGGGCGCGCTGCTCTACGTGGCCTACGTCGTCTTCGTGGGCGGCGACTTCATGGCCGGGCGCATGCTGGCCGCGCCGCTCCTGGCGAGCGTGGTGCTGCTCGCGCGAGCGGCGCCG
>JBFIYM010000200.1:0-6714 GCA_041605395.1 Myxococcota bacterium
CCTCGGGCGACGCGATCACGACCGCGCCGCCGCCATCGGAGATCATGCAGCACTCGAGCAGGTGGAGCGGGTCGGCGATCATGCGCGAGCCCACCACGTCCGCGATCGTGGTCTCGCGGATGTCGAGGAACTCGAGCGCCTGCATGGCGGCGACGGCCTCGGGATTGCGCATGGCGTGGAAGCGCGTGGCCACCGAGATCTCGGCGAGCTGCTCGGAGGTCGTGCCGTAGTCGTGCATGTGGCGGCGCGCCACCATGGCGTAGTTCGCGACCAGCGTGGAGCCGGCGAAGCCTTCCATGTTGTCGCCGGGGGTGGGCACGCCGCGCCCGCCCATGCCGCCCACGCCGATGGCCCAGGCGTTGCTGTGCGAGGTGGAGCCGTAGGTGAGCAGCGCCACCTTCGCGCGGCCCGCGGCGATGTCCCGCCGCGCATGGATGGCGTGGAACTCGTAGGAGCTGCCCCCCACCATGGTGGTGTCGATCACGCCCGGCCGGAGCCCGAAGTACTCGGAGATGCTGAGGCCCGACATCATGCCGCCGTCGCCGGCGTCGTAGATGGCGTCGACGTCCCGCCAGCCGAGGCCGGCGTCGGCCAGCGCGCGCGCGGCGCAGTCGGCCTTGATCTGGAGCGGGCTCACCCGCCCCTCCACGTCGCGCGAGGGGTACTCGTGGATGCCGACGATCGCGGCGGCTCGTTCCTTGGGCACGGCCCTCTCCTGTTCCCGTTCCGGGCGAGGCCCAGCGTAGCCGAGGATGTAGTCTCGCGTGCGGATCGCGAGGGAGGAGCAACATGGCGCAGCTCGGCATCGGGGAGGTCGCGCGGCGGACCGGGCTCGCGAGCTCGGCGATCCGCTACTACGAGGGCGAGGGCCTGATCCCGCCCGCGGCGAGGCGCGGCGGCCGGCGCGTGTACGGCGAGGCCGTGCTGCTGCGCCTTTCGATCATCGCGCTGGCCAAGCGGGCCGGCTTCACGATCGCGGAGATCCGACAGCTGCTGGGCGGCTTCGCCCGCCGCACGCCGCCGGGCGTGCGCTGGCGTCGGCTCGCGGAGGGGAAGCTGCGCGAGCTCGCGGCGCGCATCGAGGAGGCCCGCCGCATGCAGGCGCTGCTCGAGGTGGTGGTGCGCTGCGAGTGCCCGAGCTTCGACGACTGCGCGCGGGCGATCGCCGAGTGAGCGGCGCTTGACTTGAAGTGCACTTGAATGGGTAACCTCGGGGCCTGCGAAAGGGGGACCCCATGCGCAGCGTGGACGCGGCGCTCGACGCCGTCTGCAACCTGCCGGCCGACGATCGGGAGGCGCGCCTCGCGATGATCCGACGCGAGATCCTGCCCCTGGCGCGCCGCCGGGAGCGCCTGGTCGACGGCGTGGCGTTCGAGTTCGCGGCCGACCCTGCCCTCGGGCGCACCCTCGACCAGCTCGTCGGCTTCGAGCGCCAGTGCTGCGGGGGGCTCTCGTGGGACGTGACGCCTCGGGACGACGGCACGCTCCGCCTCGCGGTGCGGGGTCTCCCGCCGGAGTCCCCGCTCCTCGAAGCGGTCGGGGCCTCGGAGGGATCCGGTGCGGGCCGGCTCGCGCGCTCCCTCGGCCTCGGCGGCGGGGTGGCGCTCGGGGTGTGTGTGCTCCCGCTCGGCATCGCAGCGCTCGGCGGGGCCTCGCTGGCCGCTCCCCTCGCGCGACTCGACCAACCGCTCGCCCTCGGCGCCGTCGCGCTCTCGACGGCCGGCGGCGCCTGGCTCTGGCTGGGTCGTGGGAAGCGATCGTCCTCTCCCCGCGGCTGAGCACGCCGGGGTGGTAGCCTCCGGGCCACCATGGCCATCGAGCGCGACGAGTTCGGCTTCGACGCACCGGCCCCGCTGGGCCACCCGGGGCGGCTCGGCCTCGAGGCCGGCCACGCGACCGGCCCCGAGGTCGGCGAGCGCCTGCCCGACTTCCGGCTCCCGGATGCGTACGGCCGCGAGATCGACTTCCACGCCGACCGCGGCGCGTCCCGGGCGGTGCTGGTCTTCTACCGCTCCGCCGTCTGGTGACCCCCGTGCTGGACGCAGCTCGGCGAGCTGCGCGACGCCCACCCGCGCTTCGAGGCCGCGGGCATCAAGCTCTACGCCGTCTCGTACGACGACGCGCGGGCGCTGCGCGAGTTCGCCGAGAAGCAGCGCATCCCGTATCCCCTGCTCTCCGACGTCGAGAGCCGCGTGATCCGGGCCTACGGCATCCTGAACGACCGCCTGGGGCCGGACGACGCGCTCCTCTACGGCATCCCCTACCCGGGCGCCTTCGTCACCGACGAGGCCGGCGTCGTGGTCGCGAAGTTCTTCCACGACACCTACAAGAAGCGCGACAGCCCGGAGAACCTGATCGATGCCGCGCTCGGCCGGATCGAGCTCGCGGGCGACGCGCCGCGGGTCGCGTCCACGGACCCGGAGGTGCGGATCACGGCCGCGGTGCACGGGGGCAAGGGGACGATCCGCCAGGGCATCCTGCGAAAGCTCGTGGTCCGCTTCGACCTCGGCCCCGGCCTCCACCTCTACGGAACGCCGGTGCCGGACGGCATGGTCCCGACCACGCTCGAGGTGAGCGGCCCCGAGGGCCTCGTCTTCGAGGCGCCGCGCTACCCCCCGACGAAGCCCTTGTCGCTCCCGGGCCTCGACGTGGCGCTGCCGGTCTGGGAGGGGCGCTTCGACGTCGTCGTGCCCTTCTACGCCGACGGTCGCCTCGCCAGCGAGACGCGTCCGCTCGACCGGGACCGGGCCACGCTCGAGATCAAGATCCGCTACCAGGCCTGCGACGACGCGCAGTGCCTGCTGCCGAAGACCGAGCACCTGAGCCTCGAGGTCCCACTCGACGTGGTCGACGTCCCGAACCTCGGCATGCACGTCGGGCACGGGCAGCGCGAGGGGAGCTACGACGCCGCGCCCCATCTGCGCCGCCTGTTCTGGCGTTCGATCCGGCGGAGCCCGCTCGGCGTGCTGCGCTTCGCCTGGAAGAACGTCCGGCTGGAGCTCGCGGCGCGAAGGCGCGCGCGCGGGGAGGCGCGGGTGGTGAGCGACTAGACCGGCCGCTCCCCGATGATGGTGACGCGCTCCATCACCCGCCGCCTCGGCCAGTAGTCGTTCACGGCGTAGTGCTGGACCATGCGGTTGTCCCAGAACGCCACGCTGTCCTTCTCCCAGCGGAAGCGCACCTGGATCTCCGGCACGTGGGCCTCGGCACAGAGCTCGGCCAACAGGGCGTCGCTCTCGGCGCGCTCCATGCCCTCGATGTGGCTGGTGAAGATCGCGTTCACGTAGAGGCAGCGCTCGCCGGTGTCGGGGTTGGTGCGGACCACGGGGTGTCGCGCCGGGGGAAACTCCTGGCGCCGCCGCTCCCGCTCCTCCGGCGCGAGCGCCAGGCCGAAGGAGTGGACGAAGTCGTGGATCGCGTGGCGCCCCTCGATGCGCCGCTTGGTCTCGTCGCTCAGGCACGCGTAGGCGGCCACCATGTCCGCGAAGAGCGTGTCGCCGCCGACCTCGGGGACCTCGACGGCACGCAGCACGGAGCCGAACGACGGCACCTCGCGCCAGCTCACGTCGCTGTGCCACTGGTTCTCGTAGCCGATCTGGTCGGGCCCCTTCTCGAAGCGGATCACGTCGGGGTGGCCGTCCTTCGAGGGGATGAAGGGATGCTCCTCGATCGGCCCGAATCGCTCCGCGAACGCCTTGTGCTCCTGGATCGTGAGCTCCTGGTCGCGGAAGAAGAGCACCCGGAAGTCGAGCAGCGCCCGGCGCACGTCGGCGATGCCCGCCGCGTCGAGACGCGCCAGCTGGGCGCCCTCCACCTCGCCGCCGATCGTGGTGCTGAGCGGCCGGACCTTGAAGTGGTCGTAGGAGCGCGTGGAGAGGTACTCGTAGCGCTCCGCCAGATGCGGTCGCTTCCCCATCCGGCTCATGCCGAGCTTCATCCGGCTCTCCTCCCTTCGGCCGGTACGCTCACGGGCCGCTGAAGGTCTTGCCCGCCTGCGGCCCTTCCAGATAGCTGGCCTTCGGGTCGTAGTCGCTCGCGCCCGCCTCGGTCCAGCGCGCTAGCTCGGCGCGCCCGACCACGAACCAGTGCACCTCGTCGGGGCCGTCCGCCAGACGCAGGGTGCGCTGACTCGCGTACATGTTGGCGAGCGGCGTCCACTGCGAGACGCCCGTGGCCCCGTGGATCTGGATCGCGTCGTCGATGATCTTGCAGACCCGCTCCGGCACCATCGCCTTCACGGCGCTGACCCAGACGCGCGCCGCGACGTTCCCGAGTACGTCCATGGCCTTCGCGGCCTTCAGCACCATCATGCGCATGGCCTCGATCTCGACCCGGGCCCGGGCGATCATCTCGGTGTTCTTGCCCAGGTTCGCGAGGCGCTTGCCGAAGGCCTCGCGCGTCAGGCCGCGCTTGGCCATCAGCTCGATGGCGCGCTCGGCGGCGCCGATCGAGCGCATGCAGTGGTGGATGCGCCCGGGGCCGAGGCGTACCTGGGAGATCTCGAAGCCGCGGCCCTCGCCCAGCAGGATGTTCTCCTTCGGCACCCGGCAGTCCGTGAAGCGAAGGTGCATGTGCCCGTGCGGCGCGTCGTCCTTTCCGAACACGTGCATCGGGCCGAGGATCTCGAAGCCGGGGGCATCCGTGGGCACCAGGATCTGGGACTGGCGCAGGTGCGGCGGCCCGTCCGGGTTCGTCTGCACCATCACGATCATGATCTTGCAGCGCGGGTCGCCGGCGCCCGAGATGTAGTACTTCTCGCCGTTGATCACCCACTCGTCGCCGATCAGCTCCGCGCGGCACGAGATGTTCTTGGCGTCGGAGCTGGCCAGATCCGGCTCGGTCATGGCGAAGGCCGAGCGGATCTCGCCGTTCAGGAGCGGCTCGAGCCAGCGCTTCTTCTGCTCGGGCGTGCCGACCCGCTCGAGCACCTCCATGTTGCCCGTGTCGGGCGCCGAGCAGTTCAGGCACTCCGACGCGATGGGGTTCTTGCCGAGCTCCGCGGCGATGTAGGCGTAGTCGAGGTTCTTGAGCCCGACGCCCGACTCGGCGTCGGGCAGGAAGAAGTTCCACAGGTCGTTGGCCTTCGCCTTCGCCTTGAGGCCGTCCAGCAGCTCGAGCTGCCCGGGCGCCCACGACCAGCGGTCCGCGCGCCCCTCGCCGAGCTGGAAGAACTCGAGCGTCACGGGCTCGACCTCCTCGCGGATGAAGGCCTGGACCTTCTCGAAGAGGGGCTTCGCGCCCTCCGACATGCGGAGGTCGTTCATTGCATCGGTGGTCTCGAGACCCGCCATGGGGTGTCTCCTCGCTGCGATCTGGTGGCACGGCGCGTGCCGAAAGTGGGACGCTACCGGATGGCTGTCAATCGAGCCCTCGCGGGCAGCGCCCAGCTGATATCGTCGCTGGCTTGCACGACCTCCAGACGCCGCTCGCCGCCCTCTCGGCCCTGGCCTTCGGCGCCGTCTGGGCGGGCCTGGTGGGCCAGGTCGTCAAGATCGCGCGTCGCGGCCGCCGGCCACCGCGCTTCGGTCGGCTGCTCCAGTCGCTCCACGCCGGCCGCTTTGCCAGCTGGGCCTGGTCCGGCGCCGCGGTGCTGGCCTCGGACCCGATCACCGGCTGGCTCCTGATCGGAACGCGCATCCCGGCGGTCGGTCTGGTCGCGCTGACGTTCGTGCAGCGGACCACGCCGCGCCCTCCCGCGCGGCGGATCGCCACGACGCTCTGCGCCACCACCCTGGCGGTGGGGGCGATCGCGTGGGTGGTGGCATTCGCGGTGGCGCGTTGGCCGGAGGCGGCGCGCGGCATCGAGATCGCGCTGACCGGCCTCGTGCTCGTGTGCTTCGCCGTCCAGCTGCTGTGGGCGCTTCCGCGACAGATCGCCGCGGCGCGGCGACAGCCGCTCGGCAACCTGCGCTGGTTCCAGGTCGGCCTCGCGGTCAGCTACGGGACCATGTTCGGCTACGCCTTCGTCGTCCGCGCCGACTGGCTCCAGCAGGTCATGATCGGCATCTACGGCCTGGCCTTCCTCGAGCAGGCGGCCCTGGTGTTCCGGATCGAACGCGGCATCCGGTCCCGGGACGCGTCCGCGGCGCCGCCCGCGGCGTCGGCCTGAGGCTACTCCCGGAAGTTCACGTCCTTCGTGACGGCCTCCCAGGCGTCGATCGAGGCCTGCCAGT
Organism: Myxococcota bacterium; assembly: GCA_041605395.1. Classification (GTDB taxonomy): domain Bacteria; phylum Myxococcota_A; class UBA9160; order UBA9160; family UBA6930; genus JBFIYM01. The sequence continues at coordinate 6,174 of JBFIYM010000200.1, forward strand.
CGGCGAGCTTCTGGCGGAACGCCGCGAGCACGTCGTGCCCGAGCAGCAGGTGGAGCGGCGGGGCGTCGTGGTCCACGACCGTCAGGACCGCGTCCGCGATGCGGCGCGGGTCGCCGGGGAGCTTGTCCCCCACCTGCTTGATCAGCCGCTTGCGCGCTCCCACCGTCTCGTCGTAGGCCGCGATGGGCGTGGCCGTCTCCTTCATCGAGCGGGTCGCCCAGTCGGTGCGGAACCCGCCGGGCTCGATCGCGGTCACGCGGATCCCGAAGGGCGCCACCTCCTTCGCCAGCCCCTCGGTCAGCGCCTCGAGCGCGTACTTGGTGGAGCTGTAGTAGAGGTTCGGCGGGTTCGTCACGAGCCCGGTCATCGACGACATGTTGACGATGTGCCCCCGCTTGCGCGCGCGCATGCCGGGTAGCACCGCCTTGATCAGGTCCACCACGCCGAAGTAGTTGGTGTCGAAGAGCCGGCGGACCTCCGCGTCCTCGCCCTCCTCGAGGGCCGCCATGTAGCCGTAGCCTGCGTTGTTGACCAGGACGTC
>JBFIYM010000201.1:0-6686 GCA_041605395.1 Myxococcota bacterium
CCGGAGCTGTCCGGGAAGCGGATCTTCTGGACCCCCATCTCCTTCTGGAGGAACTCGATGACGCGCTTCGCCTCAGGGGACTCGGCCTCCCACTCGACGCCGGCGTAGATGTCCTCGGAGTTCTCCCGGAAGATCACCATGTCGACGAGCTCGGGCCGCTTCACGGGGCTCGGCACCCCCGGGTACCACTTCACGGGGCGCAGGCAGACGTAGAGGTCGAGCAGCTGGCGCAGCGCCACGTTCAGGCTGCGGATCCCGCCGCCGACGGGCGTGGTGAGCGGACCCTTGATCCCCACGAGGTACTCGCGGAAGGCATCGAGCGTGGCGTCGGGCAGCCAGCTCCCCGTCTGGTCGTAGGCTTTCTGGCCCGCCAGCACCTCGGTCCACGCGACCTTGCGGCGTCCGGCGTAGGCCTTCTCGACCGCGGCGTCGAACACGCGCACCGAGGCGGCCCAGATGTCGGGCCCGGTGCCGTCGCCCTCGATGAAGGGCAGGATCGGTTGGTCGGGGACGGAGAGCTTGCCGGAGGCGTCCTGGGTGATCTTCTCGGCCATGGGCCGGCGGTGTAGCCGATCCGGCGGTGCGTCGCATCGGCCGCGCGCTAGCGCGAGGGCGAATCGGGCTCGCCGACGCCGAGCGACGCGAGGTGGGCCTGCACTTCGTGAATGGGAATCCCCGCAGGGCAGACGTGCGTGCAGGCGCTGCACGCGCCACAGGGGTCGCCCACCGACGGTGACAGGCCGAGGCGGAGCCAGTCGATCTCGAGCCGCGCGGCCGCCACCACGGCATCGCGCGGATCGAGCGGCGGCCGGCCGCGCTGCTGCGCGCACTCGAGGGTGCACAGTCCGCAGACCAGACAGGCTTCGGCCTGGAGCCCGAGCCGACGCGTTTCCGGGTCCGGCGGACGCAGCCCGTCCGGCCCGTAGGACGCGAGGAACTCGGCCACCGGATCGCCCGCCTGCCGACCGAGCAGCTGCCGCAGCGTGTGCAGCGCGCCGGTCTGGAGCTGGAAGCGGAGCGCGCGCAGCGAGCCGGTGCGTAGCAGCTCGCGAAGAAAGCCGCGGTAGCCCCTCACGGGACGTCCCCGTGTCGTCGCTGCGGCCGGCGCAGCGACTCCGTCACCGCGCGCGCCGCACGCAATCCCGAGAGCAGGGCCACGCCGAGTCCGGTGCGCTCCCGGGCGGGATCGAAGCCACCCAGCAGGTCGCCGGCCGCGAACAGCTGCGCGTGCCGGGGCCGTCCGTGCGCCGCCAGCGGGCGCAGACGCCGGTCGGTGCGGACGCCGGCCGAGTAGAGCGGCTGCTCGTTGCCGTAGCCCTTCCGCGCGCTACGCCGCGCCGGAATTCCGTCGATGCGGCGTCCGTCGGCGTCGAAGAGCGGCAGACCCGCGAGCGGCTCGCGCACCGCGCCCGGGTCCGCGCGGAGCCCCCCACTCGCGTAGCGCCCGGTGGCCAGCACGACGGCTTCGGCCTCGAGGTCGCCCTCGGCCTCGCGCGCGAGCCGAAGCGTCCCGGCATCCGTCTCGAGGAGGCGTCGCGCGCGGCCCGGGAGTCGCCGCACGCCCGCCGCGGCGAGCGCGGCATCGAGCGCCCGCTGCAGGCGGAAGCCGGCCAGCGCGTGGGGGGGAAAGGCGAGCGCCTCGGCGGCGCGCGCGCCGGTCGCGTCGGCGATCGCGCTGGCGACGCGCCGGGTCTCGGCGATGCCGAGCACGGGCGGGAACAGCAGCACGGCACCCGGCTCCGCGAGACCCTCGCAGGCCTTCGCCAGGGCCGCCCGCGCCTCGCTCGCGTCGAGCAGGGTCGCCACACGCGCCGGCCGCGGGTCCCGGAGCAGGCCCTCCGGGAGCTTCGGGTAGACCACCCGGACCGGACACGCCGGCAGGCCGAGCACCTCGATCTCGCGCGTCAGGGTTCGCGCCAGGGCGCGCCCGTCGAAGCCTTCGAGGCCCGGGAGCTCGACCACGGCGAGTGCGGAGGCGGTGAGCAGGTCGGCGTCCGCGGCGGGGTGGAACGCGAAGTCCGCCACGTGCAGCGTCCCGGCCACCGTCGGGAGCAATCGGTTCTCGCCGAGGCTGCCGACGAGGTCGAGGCCGTGCGGCGCGAGCCAGGCCGCGAGGCGCGCGACGGCCGCCTCGACCTCGCGTTCGGGGCGAGCCACGTGCTCGGCCGCCCCGAAAAACTGCCCGTAGGGGTGGCTCCCGGCACCCCGCCGATGGAGGGCGAGGCGCTCGCGGGGAAGCAGCGGACTCCCGCGCAGGGCGTCGCGCCAGGGCAGCGTCGCGATGCCCGGCGACGCCGCGGCGACGTCCAGCGTCCCCGCGGAGAGCGCGCTGGCGCCCGGGGCGGCGGCCAGCAGCACGACCTCGAACCCGGCTTCCGCGAGGGCCAGCGCGGCACTCGCGCCCGCCAGCCCGGCGCCGACCACGGCCACGCTCATCGGCGCGTCCCCCGGGCGCTGCTCCCCGTCCGCCGGGCGTCCCTCACGGAAGGATCTCCTCGGCGAGCCCCAGCATCCCGAAGTTGACGTGTCGGTGGAGCTCCATCGCGCCCACCTGCGCCCCGGAAAGCACCGGGGACACCGCGCGCCAGCGCGCGGCAGCCAGCTCCGCGACCTCTCGCACGACGCGCGCCGCGTCCCAGCCGAGCTCCTCGGCCAACACGCCCGCCGCGATGGCGCCACAGCCTGCCCCCTGGCACGCGCCCACGCCGAGCCGAACGCGGAGCGTGCAGTCGCTCAGCTTGCGAAGCCCTTCGTGCCGGGCCACGTGACGGAGCTCGGCGTCGAGCACGGGCTCGCAGGCGCAGACGATGCGACGGCCGCGGGCGCTCGCATCGTCGCCCGCCTGGAGCACCCGTTCGGCCAGCGCGCCGTGCCGGAAGCCGAGGCGTGCCACGGCGGCGAGCCCGACGTCGAAGCGCGCGGCCAGCGCCGGCAGGTCGGCCGGCGCGTCCCCGCCCGGCAGCGGCAGCTCCGCCGTGCGACACGGGGCCTCGACCCCGAGTGCCCCGGCGAGCTGGTTCGTGGCGTCCTCCGCCATCAGGCGGTAGGCGGCGAGCTTGCCCCCGGTCATGCTGTACAGGCCCCGCAGGCCACCCGTCGCGCCGTGATCCACGACCTCGTAGTCGCGCGAGAGCTCGTCCTCGTAGGCACCGAAGCCGAACAGCGTGGGACGCACGCCCTGGATCGCATGCAGCACGCGGTGCGCGTGGATTCCCGGGATCGATCGCTCCATCGCCTGGAGCACGTACGACACCTCGTCCTCGGTCACGTCGATCCGGTCGAGGTCCCCGTAGTAGTCGTCGTCCGTCGTGCCCGCCATGCTGTTCTGCTCGTGCGGGAAGGTGAACATGTCCCGTCCGTCGACGCCTTTGGCGTAGATCGCGACGTTCGACACACGGCGCTCGAAGACCAGGTGGATGCCCTTGCCGGGACGCAGCCGGAGCGCCTCGCCCGCCAGGGCGGCCACCTGGGGCACCCAGGGTCCGGTCGCGTTCATCACCAGCTCGGCCTCGACGATCGCCTCGTCGCCCCGGATGCGATCGCGGAGCCGTGCGCCCGTCACCCGACCCGAGCCGTCGTCGAGGATCTCGACGACCTCGGCGTGGGTCAGCACCGTGGCGCCGCGATCCGCCGCATCGAGCGCGTTGGCGACGCAGAGGCGCGCGGCGTCGACGCCCCACTCGTCCAGCGTGAAGGCGCATTCGATGCGCTCGGAGAGCGCGGGCTCGAGCGCGATCTCGACCAGCTCGGGCCCGACGGGGTCGTCACGGAACACCGGCATCACGAAGGGGATCCGGAACACCAGGTGGGGCGCGATCCGTTGGATGGCGCCCGAGTCGATGCAGGAGTGCTCCGTGACCTCCGGGTCCTTCTGGAGGTAGCGGAGCCCGCCGTGGATCATCCCGGACGAGGCCCAGGTGGTGCCGGAGCCCAGCTCGCGACGCTCGACCAGCAGCACGTCGATGCCGCGCAGCGCGAGGTCGCGCGCGATCCCGGTGCCGTTGATGCCCCCGCCGATCACGAGAACGCGGGTGCGCAGATGCCTCACGGCGTGGCTCGTACCGGGGCCTCGTTGCGGGGCGGAGCCCCGACCTTGGCCGGGGCCGGCACCGTGAGCTCCTGGCCCGGGTAGACGCGCTCGGGGTCCTTGATGCGGTCGCGATTCGCCCGGTACAGCAGCGGCCACAGGCCCGCGTGACCGAGCTCGCGCGCGGCGATCTTGGACAACGTGTCTCCCGGCTCGACGACCACGGTCTCGCCCTCGCTGGCCCGCGCGGTCGCCGCGGTCAGCAGCACCGCGAGGCACGCTGCGGCGGCGCCCGCCCTCACTCGCCCTCCACCTCGGGCGCCACCTCGAGCCCCAGCTCGTCGAGCAGGTCGGAATCGACAGCGGAAGGCGCGCCCATCAGGAGGTCCTGCCCGCGCTGGGTCTTCGGGAACGCGATCACGTCCCGCAGGCTCTCTTCCCCGGCCAACAGCATGGCCATCCGGTCGAGCCCGAACGCGAAGCCGCCGTGCGGCGGGGCGCCCGTCTCGAGCGCGTTCAGCAGGAACCCGAAGCGTCCTTCCATCTCCTGCTTCGAGTACCCGAGCAGCTCGAAGATTCGACGCTGCACGTCGCTGCGATGGTTGCGGAGGCTTCCCGAGCCCAGCTCGACGCCGTTCATCACCACGTCGTAGTGCGTCCCCCGCACCCGGAGCGGGTCCGAATCGAGCAGGGGGAGGTCCTCCTCGGCGGGCGCCACGAAGGGCATGTGCATGAAGGTAAGGCCGCCGTCCGCGTCCCGCTCGAAGACCGGAAACCCGAGAACCAGCAGCGGGTCCCAGGGGCGTGGGTCGACGCGCCCGAGCTGGCGCCCGAGGTCGGTGCGCAGGCGCCCGAGGATGGCGTGGGCCTTGGCGGACTCGTCGGCGGCGAAGAACAACAGCGATCCGGGCTTCGCACCCGTGCGCTCCCGGATGCCGGCGCGCTCCCCCTCGGAGAGGAACTTGGCGATCGGCGACTGCCAGCCTCCGTCGGCGGCCACCCGCACCCAGGCCAGCCCGCGCCCCCCGAGCTCCTTCTTGACGAAGGACTCGAGGCGATCGATCGCACTGCGGCTGAGCGCGTCCGCATCGTGGACGGGCAGGCACTTCACCACGCCGCCCTTCTCGACCGCCGCTCCGAAGGCGCGGAAGCCGGTCTCCCGGAACAGGTCGGTCAGCTCCACCAGCTCGAGCAGGACGCGGGTGTCGGGCCGGTCCGAGCCGAAGCGGGCGATGGCCTCGTCGTAGCCGAGGCGCGGGAAGGGGCGCGGCAGCTCGACGCCGATGGTGTCGCGCCAGGCGCGCGCGGTGACTTCCTCCAGCACCGTCAGCACGTCCTCGACGCCCACGAAGGACATTTCGAGATCGATCTGGGTGAACTCGAGCTGCCGGTCGGCCCGCTGGTCCTCGTCGCGAAAGCAGCGCGCGATCTGGAAGTAGCGCTCGTAGCCCGCGATCATGAGCAGCTGCTTCATGATCTGCGGGGACTGCGGCAGCGCGTAGAACTCGCCAGGCTGGAGTCGGCTCGGCACGAGGAAGTCGCGGGCGCCCTCGGGCGTGGCCTTGGCGAGGATCGGCGTCTCGATCTCGAGGAAGTCGAGGTCGCACAGGGTGCGACGCGCGGACTGGTAGAGCCCGTGGCGCACCTCGAGGGCGCGTTGGAAGCGCGGGCGACGCAAGTCGTGGATGCGATGGCGGAGGCGCACGCCCTCGTCCACGCCCGGGTCGTCTTCGATCGGGAACGGCGGCGGCACCGCGCGATTCAAGACGCGCAGCTCGCTGGCCACGACCTCGACCTCGCCGGTCGGCAGCGTCGGGTTCACGGTGGCCGGGTCGCGACGCCGCAGGGTTCCGCGCGCCGCGATCACGTATTCGGAGCGGAGCGCCCCGGCGCGCTCGTGACAGTCGGCCGAGGCGTCGGGCCGGAACACGACCTGGAGCCGGCCGCTCCGATCGCGCAGATCCACGAAGATGACGCCGCCGTGGTCGCGGGTGCTGTGCACCCAGCCGGCCACCACGACCTCCTGGCCGACCGCGCCGGCATCGAGGGCGCCACACGCGTGCGTGCGCCTCTGGGCACCGAGCCCGTCGAGAGCCAGGTCGCCCACGGACCCCGTCTCGCTCAAAACAGCGCCCTCCGCGGCGGCTGGAGGAAAAACCGAACGAAATCGGGCGCTTGTTAGCAGTCCGCTGGGGCCTAGTCCAGCTCGGTGGCGCTCACGACGCGGTTGCGCCCGAGCGACTTGGCGCGGTACATGGCCTTGTCGGAGACGTCGAGCAGCGCCTCCCGGGTGCGGCCATGGGCCGGATAGGTCGCGACACCGACGCTGCAGGTGAGGCGCAGGGTGCCCCCGGCGGCCGCCTCGAAGGCGTGCCGCTCGACCGACTGCCGGATGCGCTCGGCCACCACCCCGCCGACCCGCTCTCCCGTGTCCACCAGCAGGATGGTGAACTCGTCCCCGCCGTAGCGCGCGACGGTGTCGACCTGGCGCACGCAGCCCTCCAGCAGGCGCGAGAGCTGACGCAGCGCGCGCGACCCGACCAGGTGGCCGTGCTCGTCGTTCACGCGCTTGAAGCGGTCGAGGTCCAGGAAGATGATGCACAGCTCGGAGCCGTAGCGTTCGGCGCGTCGCAGCTCGTGCTCGGTGGCGGCCAGCAGG
>JBFIYM010000202.1:0-6638 GCA_041605395.1 Myxococcota bacterium
GCCAGGTCCGGCAGGGCCTCCGGGGCGACGCCTCCCTTCTGCGCCTCGCCGCTCAGGTTCACCTGAAGCAGCACGTCGAGCACACGCCCGGCGCGCTCGGCGTGGCGATCGAGCGCGTCCGCGAGCTCGACGCGGTCCACGGACTCGACCTGGTCGAAGAGTGCGGCCACCCACTTCGCCTTGTTCGTCTGGAGGCGCCCGACGAAGTGCCAGCACAGCGGGGCCGCGGCGGCGCCCCGGAGCGCGGCGACGCGCGGGATCTTGTCGCGGGCCTCCTGGACGAAGCTCTCGCCGAAGTGGCGCGCGCCGGCGCCGGCCAGCGCGGCCACCGCCTCGGCGGGCTTCCGCTTCGCGACGGCAACCAGGGTGATCGACCCGGCCGGGCGCCCGGCCCGGCGCGCAGCCCGTTCGATCCGCGCCTCGACGGCGGCGAGCCGGGCGGCCCGATCGTCAGCCACGGCGCCAGCCGGCAGCGGTCAGCAGCGCGAGCGCCTCCTCGACCGGGAGGCCGATCACGTTGCTCTCGCTGCCCTCGACGTGGCTCACGAAGCGGCGCCCCTCGCCCTGGAGCGCGTAGGCCCCCGCCTTGTCGAGGGGCTCGCCGCTCGCCACGTAGCGGCGCAGCTCCGCGTCGTCCGCGTCGCGCAGGGTGACCCGGCTCGCCACGGCGGTGACGTGCGGCGCCTCCTCGCCGGTGGCCACGACCGCGACCCCGGTCCAGACCGTGTGCGTGCGCCCCACCAGCCGGCGCAGCAACTCGACGGCGTGGTCCGCATCGCGGGGCTTGCCGAGCACGTCCTCGTCGAGCACGACCACCGTGTCCGAGCCCAGCACCAGGCGGCGCGGCCGCTCCGGCAGGCGCGCCCGCACGGCCAGCGCCTTCTCGGCGGCGAGCCGCTCGACCAGCGCGCGGGGCGGCTCGCCTTCCCGCGGCTTCTCGTCGACGTCCGCAGGCATCACGTCGAAGTGCAGGCCGGCACGGGCCAGCAGCTGGCGCCGACGCGGCGACGCGCTGGCGAGGACGAGGGGCGGGGCATCGGCACGCATCGCGCGATCGGGGTACCGGCGCGGTCCGCCAGCGTCAAGCCACCCGCATCGGGCCCCCAGGATCCCCCGCCTGGGTCTGCGTCCGACGATCTCCCCGGCCGGAGCAGCGCCTCTCGTTCCTCGGTACGCTCCCGCCCGATGGGTGGCGCGCCGCAGCAACGAGGCGTGGGGCTCGGGCTCTCGTTCGGCCTGCTCACGCTTGCGTCCGCGACCCCGGTTGCGCTCGCCTGCGCGACGCCGGTCTCGCTCGTCGACGGGCGTTGGCGCGCTGCCGAGGGCGGCGTCTCCGTCGCGGACCTCGTGACGCTCGACCCGGGCTGGCGTCGCGTCGCGCTCGAGGGTCCGCTGCTGGCCTTCGAAGCGGGCGACGGAGCGCGTGCGTCCTGGCTGCGCCGCTGCCCCGGCTCGACCGCTTCGTCACGTCCGGAGGGACACGCGCTCCTGATCTCCCTCGAAGCGGTCGAGGTTCGCGAGGAAGGGCCGGTCTCGCTCGGCGGCCAGGAGGCGTGGATGCTGCGCGCGGCGGCGAACGAGGCGGGGCGCGCCGTCGAGGTCAAGGCGGTCACGCGGGCCGCCGACGGCTGCACGGACGACTTCCTCCTGGTGGCGCCCGACGCGCTCGCCCCCCACGAGGCGGCCTTCGATCACTGGTGGTCGAGCTATGCGGGCGGGGATCCGGGGTGAGCGAGCTCGCCGCCACACCGGTCGCGCGCCTCGGCGATCGCGCGCTCGGCCTCGCGGAGGCGTTCGGCGACTTCGCGCTGCTCTCGATGGCGACGCTGCGGGCGCTGGCGCGCCCGCGCTTCCCCTGGCGCACCGTGCTGGTGGAGTTCGAGGCGCTGGCGGTGCGCTCGGCGCCGATCGTCGTGGTGACGGCCGCGTTCACGGGGATGGTGCTCGCGCTCCAGACCGCCTACTCCCTCACGCGCTTCGGCGCCAAGCCCTACGTCGGCAGCATCGTCGGCCTCGCCATCGTGCGCGAGCTCGGTCCGGTGCTCGCCGCCCTCATGGTGGGGGGACGCGCCGGCGCGGGCATCGCCTCCGAGCTCGGCTCCATGAAGGTGACGGAGCAGGTCGACGCGATCCGCGCGATGGGGGCGGATCCGGTGCAGAAGCTGGTGCTGCCGCGGGTGCTCGCGACGACGCTGGGGCTGCCGTTCCTCACGGTCTTCGCGATCACCGTGGGGATCGGGGGCGGCATGCTGGTGGCGGAAGCCCAGTACGGCATCGCCTCGAGCTTCTACCTCCAGACCGTGACCAGCGTGGTCCGCGTGAGTGACTTCGCGTCCGGGATCGCCAAGACGTTCGTGTTCGGCTGGGGCATCGGCATGGTCGGCTGCGCGGTGGGGCTCGCGACCACGGGCGGTACCGTGGGCGTGGGGCGGGCCACCACCCGCGCGGTGGTGATCGCCTCCATCTTCGTGCTGGTGGCCGACTTCTTCCTGACGAAGCTGCTGCTGCTGCTCCCGACGGATGCCTGGATCGGTGCCCTCGCGCGCTGGCTGGGAGGCGCCTGATGGGAGAGGCGCCGCTGGCCGTCGAGTTTCGCGGGGTCCGCAAGGCCTTCGGCGGCGTCCCGGTGCTCCGGGGGCTCGATCTCGCCGTGCGCGAGGGCGAGACCACGACGATCCTGGGGGGCTCGGGATCGGGCAAGTCGGTCTGCCTCAAGCACATGATCGGCCTGCTGCGCGCGGATGCCGGCGAGGTCACCGTGATCGGGCGCGAGGTGACGCGCCTGTCGGAGTCCGGCTGGGTCCGGCTGCGCCGCGAGTTCGGCATGGTGTTCCAGGGGGCGGCGCTGTTCGACTCGCTCTCGGTGTTCGAGAACGTGGCGTACCCGATCCGCGAGCATCAAAGCTGGCCGGAGGAACGGGTCCGGGAGCGGGTGCGGAGCTGCCTCGAAGGCGTCGGGCTCGCCGGCGTCGAGTCGATGTTTCCCGCCGAGCTCTCCGGTGGCATGCGCAAGCGCGTCGGCGTCGCGCGCGCGATCGCGCTCGAGCCCCGCGTGGTGCTCTACGACGAGCCGACCACCGGGCTCGATCCCGCCAACTCGCGCCGGATCGGCCGCCTGATCGTGGCGCTCCAACGTCAGCTCGCGGCGACCTCGGTGGTCGTCACCCACGACATCGAGCTCTGCTTCGCGATCTCCGATCGGGTGGCGTTGCTGCGCGACGGCCAGCTCGCCGCCGAAGGCCCCGCCGACGTCGTTCGCGAGCACGCCGCGCTGCGCGATTTCCTGGAGGGCGACGAGCCGCTGCCCCCGGCCGTGGCGCGGGGCGCGATGGAGGGAGGCTCCCATGGATGAGCGGTGGTGCGAAGGAGGCTCCCATGGATGAGCGGCGCCTGAGTCTGGTGGTGGGGGCGTTCCTGCTCGCGGCGATCGGGGTGGGCGCCTTTGCCCTGCTCTCGCTGGGCTCGGGCGCGGGCCTGCTGCAACCGCGCTACCGCCTGATCACCTACTTCGAGGACGTGCAGGGTCTCGTCGGCGGGGCGCCCGTGCGCCTGGCGGGGCGCGACGTGGGCCAGGTCGAGTTCGTCACCTTCGCACCGCTCGGCGAAGATCGTCCCCCGGTCCGGGTCGTGGTGCAGCTCGACCGGAGCGTCGCGGAGTTCGTGCGCAGCGACTCGGTGGCCAGCATCGGCACCATCGGCCTGCTGGGCGACAAGTACGTGTCCGTCTCGATGGGGACGCCGGACGCCCGGGTGCTGGCCCCGGACGACGAGCTCGCCTCGGTGAGCCCGATCGACCTCTCGATGGCCGTGGTGCGCGGCACCGAGGCGATCGACAACGTGGCGTCGCTGGCCGAGAACCTGAACCGCGTCGTCGGCGACTTCCACGAGGCGATGGGCGGGGAGCGGCTGGCCAGCGCAGCGGACGCGGCGGTGGGCGCCGCGGAGGACCTGCGCGCGATGGTCAGCGAGGTGCGCGAGGGCAGCGGGCTGCTCCACACCCTGATCTACGACCCCTATCAGGGCAACGAGATCGAGAGCATCTCGCGCTCGCTGTCGCGCCTGGAGGCGATCCTCGCCGAGGTCCACGAAGGGGACGGCCTGCTGCACCAGCTCGTATACACGCCCGCCGACGAGCAGGAGCTGCTGCGGGAAGTCGAGCGCGCCACGCAGCGGCTCGCGAGCGCGCTCGAGAAGATCGACGAGGGCGAGGGCACGCTCGGGCTCCTGGTCAACGATCCGACCCTCTACTACGACCTGAAGGCGCTCACCGGGGGCGCGCGGCGCAGCTGGATCCTGCGCACCCTGGTGGGCTCCGCGGCCGAGACGCCGCGGTGAGCGAGCGCCGCTGGAGCCTCGAGGCGGCGCAGACGCTGCTGCCCGACGTGCGTGCCCGGACGGCACGCGCCGTCGAGGAGGCCGAGGCGCTGGCCGGGGAGCGGGCCGGCCATGCGGAGGAGACGCCCGAGCGCGCACGGCTCGCCGACCGGATCGAGGCCGTGGTCACGCGCTGGGCGCGCGAGATGGAGGCGCTCGGCCTCGAGGTGAAGGGCCTCTGGCTCGTCGATTTCGACAACGGCGACGGGTACTACTGCTGGCAGTGGCCGGAGGAGCGGCTCGAGTACTGGCACGGCTACGAGGAAGGCTTCTCCGGTCGCGCGCGCATCCAGTAGCGGGCCCGGGCGGGCGCTACGCCGGCGCTCAGAGCGCGCGGAGCTCGATGCGGGCGGCGGGCGCAGCGACGTCGAGCAGCAGTGCGGGCCGGCGCCCGGCGCGCTGCCACTCCGCCGCGATCTCCCGCGCGAGGTCGAGCATCTCGAGGGCGCGGGGCCCGGGAAGCTCCAGCCAGGGGGGCGCCGGCGGCGCCGCCTCGATCACCACCCGATCCGGGCCGAGCTCGAGCGCCCGGAGCGGCCCGCGCTCGCGCAGGAGCTTCGGGGCGGTGGGCTTGGGCGCGCCTTCGGGGAAGCGGAAGATCGGCTCCGGGTCCCCCTGCAGGTCGACCTGCAGGCTGGCGCGCGTCCGGGGTGACAGCTCGGCCTCGGCGACGTACGCCGGGTGGTCGACCCGCAGCGCGACGCGCAGCGTGGGGTCCGCGAAGCGCTCGCGAGCGGACGCCGCCGGTGCGAAGCGCAGGTAGTGCACGGCCGAGATGCGGTCCTCCTCGAGCTGGCGGGGATCGAAGCGGGCCGGGACCCGCGTCTCCCCGATCTCGAGCGAGACGCATTCGTGGATTCCCACCAGCCGGTCGAGCTCGGGGCGGATGCTCGGCGCCTCGGTGATCTCGATGAAGAGCGTCGCCGAGAGCTCGCCCGGGCCCGGCACCAGCTCGTTGTACACCCCGAGCTCGTCGGCCATGCCCGCGGCATCGCGGATCCCTTCCACACGACACATCTCGAGGACCTGCCAGCGGATCGTCTCGCGGTCCTCGAACAGCAGCGTCAGGCGGTCGCCCAGCGCGACACGACGGTCGGCCTTGTGCGCGATGACCGCGACGCGCATGGCCTCCCGCTCCGCCTCGAACACCTCGAGCGGGGGAAGATCGGCGAGCGTGAGCGGGTTCATTCGGCGGGGATTCCGTAGGCGTGCCGTAGCAGCACGATGGGGTGGACGGCCTTGCGGCCGAGGCCCTCCTCGATGCGAAGCGCCGAGAGGGGGCAGTCGGTGGCGACCTGTTCGGGTGTGGCCCCCTCGATGGCCCGTAGCATCTTGTCGGCCACCTGGAGGGATTCCGTGTGGAAGCGCGCCTGCATCCCCCAGGTGCCGTCGACCCCCGAGCAGGCGTCGACCAACACGACCTGGTCCGCAACGAGACCGAGCAGGTCACGCGAGCGGAAGCCGATGTTCTGCGCGCGCAGGTGACAGGGTGCGTGGTAGGCGACGGTGCCGAGCCGCTGCGTGAAGTCTCGCGGCAGCTTCTTGGCGCGGGCCAGCTCGTAGACGTACTCCATCAGGTCGCGGGTCGCGCCGGCGACCTTCGCCGCTTCCGGGCTCCCGAGCAGCCGCGGGTATTCTTGCTTCAGCATCAGCGAGCAGGACGGGCCGGGAACCACGATGGTGGCGCCGGCCTCCACCTTCGGCAGCAGGTCCTCGACGTTGCGGCGCGCGTTGCGGCGGGCCGAGTCGAGATCGCCCGTGTCGGTGAAGGGCATGCCGCAGCAGCGCTCGTAGGCGACGTCGACGCGCACGCCGGCATGTTCGAGCACCGCCACCGCCGAGCGAGCGGTGACCGGGTCGCTGTAGTTGACGGAGCAGGTCGTGAAGAGCACGGCGTGCCCGTTCTCCCCACTCCCGCGCGCCCCGCCGCGCTTGCGGAACCAGCGCTCGACCGTCTCGAAGAAGTACGAGGGCTGCACCCAATCGCGGTGGATGCCGATCGTCTTCTCCATCAGCACGCGCGACAGCCGGTTCCGGTTCGCGAAGTTCATCAGCGGCGGCGCCAGGGAGGCGACCTTGCCGATGAGGTCCGTGCGGGTCGTGAGCTTCCGCGCGAGCGGGACGCCGTCCCGGGCCGAGCGCGCCAGCTGCTGCCGCCGCATCAGGGCCGGGAAGTCCACGTCCCACTCGTGCGGCGGCGTGTAGGGGCAGTGGTTGTAGCAGGCCTTGCAGTGGTAACAGAGCTCGTTCACCTGCTCGAAGCC
>JBFIYM010000203.1:0-6540 GCA_041605395.1 Myxococcota bacterium
CGGGCGAGCTGGCCCGGGCGCTCGCTGCGGGCAGCGCCTAACCGGCCCGCCGCTGCGGGGCCGCCGAAGACGCCGACGTCGGGAAGGCATCCTCGAAGCGGTAGCCGAAGCGCTCGATCTCGGCGCCGCAGCGCTCCCGGACCAGGCGCCTCGCCGCCTCGTCGTAGACGGAGGGATCGTGCCGACCGCTCGAGCCGTGCCGCTCGACGGGCAGGGGCGCCGGCGCCAGACCGAGGCGACCGAGCAGCCCCGCGAAATCCTGCTCGAGGCGTTCGAAGCGCCCCACGAAGTCGAGATCGCTCCAGTCGCTCACCCATTCGCGAAACACGGGCTGCCCCATGTGATCGACGGGGTCGCGTTCGCCGAGCCAGTCGGCCAGGCAGACGGGCATTCGCTCCGGCGCGTCGCGCAGCCCGTGGTCGTACACGGACAGCAGACGCGCCCACGGGTTGCGCACGAACGTGAAGCGGAAGCTCTGCTCCCAGGTCGTCCGGCCCAGCGCCTCGATCAGCTCGCGCTGGGTGGCGTGCTTCTCCCGAAGCCGTTCCTCGAAGTAGTCGGGCCGGTTCTCGCAGAGCGTGCCGCCGTACTCGGCGCTGTAGAGGGGACGCTCGGCGCGATAGATGGCGTAGTCGTCGACGTTGCGCGTGATCCAGTCGTGACCGGTGAAGAACAGCTCGATGCTGGTCCCTCCGGTCTTCGGGATGTGGACGAAGACGCAGCGGTGTCGCTCGGAGAACATGCGTCCCGTTTTGATCGGGAGCCGACGAGCGTGCCTTGAGCCGTCGGGGTTTCCACCGAGGCACGGCGCGCTACGGATCGAGCCGCGTGCGCAGTGCCCCACTCGGAATCGGGCAGGCGTCGTCGGGCCGGCCGAACAGGCGGCGGCGACGCCGGGCGAACGCGGCGTAGGCCGCGTCCCGGAAGGTGCGTGGCAGCAGTGCGAGGAGCCTCGCCACGAGGGCGAGCCCGCCGCCGAGGCGCCGCAGGCAGTGGAGGAGCGCCGGGCTCTCGACGAGCACGCGCCCGTCTGCCGTGTGCACGACGAGGCTGTCCGGCAGCGCCGCACGCCGCACCTCCGGGACGAGCTTCTCGAACGTCGGTCCGCCGAGCGGCGCGTAGCGGAAGCAGCCTTCGCGATCGCGCGCGGCCAGGAAGCGCACGCTCCAGTGGCAGAAGCCGCACTCCCCGTCGTAGAAGACGTGATCGACGCCGAGCGGGGGCGGCGCCGGCGCGTGCGCAAGGGTGGCCGGGGCGCTCAAGCGAGGCCGCCCTCGCGCCAGGGCTCGACCAGGATCTTGGCGTGGTCGTCCGGGTTGGCGAGCGCCTCGAAGGCGCCGGCCACACCGTCGACGCCCACCTTCCCGGTCACGAGCGGCGCCGTATCGATCTCGCCCTCGGCGATCGCGCGCAGTGTGCCGGCGAACTCCTCGGGTGAGTAGCCGAGCGCGAACTGGAGCTGGAGCTCCTTCACGATGCCGAAGAACGGATGGATGCGGTCCTCCTCCATGCAGACGCCGGCGACGAGCAGGCGCGTACCGGCGGGCGCCTCGCGGCACAGGCGGTCGAGCATGCCGGGGACGCCCACGCACTCGAAGACGACCGGGACGCGGCCGGCCGCCTCCTCGGCGAGGCGCGCGAACGGCGAGCGGGCCGCGGG
This sequence comes from Myxococcota bacterium, assembly GCA_041605395.1. GTDB lineage: Bacteria > Myxococcota_A > UBA9160 > UBA9160 > UBA6930 > JBFIYM01. Next base: position 1,661 of record JBFIYM010000203.1, read on the forward strand.
GTCGACGGCGACGTGGGCCCCCATCTTGGAGGCGAGCGCCCGACGCGCGGGCGAGAAGTCGGAGGCGACGATCGGCTCGACGCCGCGGCGGCGGAGGGCCGCGATCACGGCGAGGCCCACCGGGCCACAGCCCACCACGAGCGGGACGTCGCCCTTCTCGAGCCGCGCCTTCACCACCGCGTGCTCGCCCACGGCCATGGGCTCGGTGAGCGCAGCGGCCTCGGTCGAGAGGCCGTTCGGAACGGGAAGCAGCAGCGGCTCCGCCAGCAGCATGCGCTCGCCGTAGCCGCCCGGGAAGTCGTTGGAGTAGCCGACGCTCCCGACGCCGCCCGGGTGGATCAAGATCGGCATCGAGCACACCCGCGTGCCCGGTCGGAGCGAGGAGCTGCTGCCCGGGCCGAGCTCCAGGATCTCGGCGCAGAACTCGTGGCCCATCACCACGTCGCGCGAGAGGTCCATCGCGAAGGCGCCGGCGCCGGCGGCCTCCGTCGCCTCCACCATCTGGTCGGCGTGCTGGAGCGCGTGGAGGTCCGAGCCGCAGATGCCGCAGGCCAGGGTCTTCGTGAGCACCTGGCCGGGGCCCGGAACCGGGTCGGGCACCTCGTCGACCACGAGTCGCCGCCCCCGCATGACGGCTGCGCGCATCGCTTCCTCCTCGCTCCAAACTTACTAGATTGAGCCCCCATGGCCGATCCCCGCCCGTACCCCGACGTGCCCGCCCAGCCGAGCTTCCCGGAGCTCGAGGAGCGGGTTCACGCCCGCTGGCGCGAGGAGCGGAGCTTCCAGCGCTCGGTCGAGCAGCGTCCGGCCGGGGCGAACGAGTTCGTCTTCTACGACGGGCCGCCCTTCGCGAACGGCATGCCCCACTTCGGGCACCTGCTGACCAGCTACGTGAAGGACGTGGTGCCGCGCTACCAGACGCTGCGCGGGCGCCGCGTCGAGCGCCGCTTCGGCTGGGACTGCCACGGGCTGCCCGCCGAGCTGGAGGCCGAGAAGCAGCTCGGCATCTCGGGGCGCAAGGCGATCCAGGACTACGGGATCGAGCGCTTCAACGACTTCTGCCGCACCTCCGTGCTGCGCTACACCGAGCAGTGGCAGGAGATCGTCACCCGCGCCGGGCGCTGGGTCGACTTCCAGAACGACTACAAGACCATGGACCTCTCCTACATGGAGAGCGTGCTGTGGGCGGTGAAGCGGCTGCACGAGAAGGGCTGGCTCTACGAAGGCACGCGCGTGCTCGCCTACTCGTGGGCGGCGCAGACGCCCGTCTCGAACTTCGAGACGCGTCTCGACGACAGCTATCGCGAGCGCCAGGACCCGGCCATCACGGTGCGCTTCGCGCTCGAGCCGGCGGGCGACGCGGCGCCGACCGAGCTCTGGGCCTGGACGACCACGCCGTGGACGCTGCCGAGCAACCTGGCGCTCGCCGTCGGGCCCGAGCTCGAGTACGCGGTCTACGCGCTCGAAGGGCGGCGCGTGATCCTGGGCGCCGCCTGCGCCGCGAAGTACGAGAAGGAGCTGGCGAACGCCGAGCCGGTCGGGAGCGTCAACGGCCGCACCCTGGTCGGCCGGCGCTACCGGCCGCTCTTCCCGTTCTTCGCCGGCACCGAGAACGCCTTCCGCGTGCTGGCGGGAGACTTCGTCGACGTCGCCGAGGGCTCGGGCGTCGTGCACCTGGCCCCGGGCTTCGGCGAGGACGACCTCGAGCTCTGCCGCGCCGAGGACATCCCCGTGGTGGTGCCCGTCGACGACGAGGGCTGCTTCACGCCCGAGGTGCCCGACTGGGCCGGCGAGAACGTCTTCGAGGCGAACCCCAGGATCATCCGCGCGCTCAAGGAGAGCGGCCAGCTGGTGCGCCACGACACCATCGTCCACAACTATCCGCACTGCTGGCGCACCGACACGCCGCTCATCTACCGCGCCATGAACTCGTGGTACGTCCAGGTGAGCGCGTTCCGCGAGCGCATGGCCGAGCTGAACCGGCAGATCCACTGGATCCCGGGGCACATCCGGGACGGCCTCTTCGGCAACTGGCTCGAGGGGGCGCGGGATTGGTCGATCAGCCGCAACCGCTTCTGGGGCACGCCGATCCCGGTCTGGAAGAGCGACGATCCGAACTTCCCGCGGGTCGACGTCTACGGAAGCGTCGCGGAGCTCGAGCGCGACTTCGGCGTGCCGGTGACGGACCTCCACCGCCCGGCCATCGACGGTCTCGTGCGCCCGAACCCGGACGACCCGAGCGGGAAGGCCATGATGCGGCGCATCCCCGACGTGCTCGACGTCTGGTTCGACTCGGGCTCGATGCCGTTCGCGCAGCTCCACTACCCCTTCGAGAACAAGGAGCGCTTCGAATCGCACTTCCCGGCCGACTTCATCGTCGAGTACGTGGCGCAGACGCGCGGCTGGTTCTACACGCTGATGGTGCTCGGCACCGCGCTCTTCGACCGGCCGCCCTTCCGGAACTGCATCTGCCACGGCGTGATCGTCGACCGGGGCGGCCAGAAGCTCAGCAAGCGCCTGCGCAACTACCCGGAGCCCGACGAGGTCTTCCACACGCACGGCTCGGACGCGATGCGCTGGTACCTGATCTCGTCGGCGGTGCTGCGCGGCGGCGAGCTGCGCGTCGAGAAGGACGGCAAGGCCATCGGCGACGTAGTGCGCGCCGTGCTGCTTCCGATCTGGAACGCCTGGCACTTCTTCTCGCTCTACGCGAACACCGACGGCGTCACCGCGCAGCCGACGCGCGCAGGGGCCACATTGCTCGACCGCTACGCCCTCGCGAAGACGCGCGAGCTGGTCGAGCGCGTCGGCGGGGCCATGGACGCCTACGACGTCGCCGGCGCCTGCCAGGCCGTGCTCGACTACCTGGAGGCGCTCAACAACTGGTACATCCGGCGGAGCCGGCCGCGCTTCTGGAAGAGCGAACGCGACGCCGACAAGCAGGCCGCGTACGACACGCTCTGGACCGCGCTCACCACGCTCTGCCGCGTGGCGAGCCCGCTGCTGCCGTTCCTGACGGACGAGATCTACCGCGGCCTCACCGGGGGCGAGAGCGTGCACCTCGCGGACTGGCCCGACGCCGAGGCGCTCCCGGCCGAGCCTGCGCTGGTCGCCGACATGGACCGCGTGCGCGACGTCTGCTCGACGGCGCTCGCGCTCCGGCGCCAGCACGACGTGCGGGTGCGACAGCCGCTCGCGAGCCTCACGGTGGCCGGCGCCGGCGCCGAGCGGCTCCGCCCCTACCTCGCCTTGATCGAGGACGAGGTCAACGTGAAGCAGGTCGGGCTCTCGGAGGAGATCGCCGCGTTCGCGACCCAGAAGCTCCAGCTGAACGCGCGCGTGGTCGGGCCGCGACTCGGCCCCGACATGAAGAAGGCGCTCGCCGCCGCGCGAGCGGGCGAGTGGACGCGCGAGGGCGACGCCGTCGTCGTGGCCGGGCAGCGGCTCGCCGCGGGCGAGTACTCGCTCCTGCTCGAGGCCAAGGAGGGCGTCGCGTGCCAGGCGCTCGACTCGGGGGAGCTCATCGCGGTGCTCGACTTCGCGCTCTCCGAGGCCCTGGTGCACGAGGGCCTCGCGCGCGACGTGGTGCGCGTGGTGCAGCAGGCGCGGCGCGATGCCGGCCTCCACGTCGCCGACCGCATCCGCCTCTCGCTCGGCCTTCCCGACGGCAGCGCCGAGGCGGTGCGCGCCTTCGCCGACTACGTGCGCGAGAACACGCTCGCGACCGAGCTGGATCTCGACGGCGGGCTCAGCGGCCCGGGCGTGTTCTCGGCCAGCGCCGACCTCGGCGGCGGGGCGCTCCACGTGGCGCTCGCCAAGGTGGAGGCGTGAAGGTCCGCGTCCTGGGCTCGGCAGCCGGGGGCGGCCTGCCCCAGTGGAACTGCGGCTGCACGAACTGCGTCCGAGCGCGAAGCGGCGACCCGGCGGTGCCGCCGCGCTCGCAGCCCTCGCTCGCGGTCTCGGCCGACGGCGAGCGCTGGTCGCTGGTGAACGCGAGCCCTGACGTTCGCGACCAGCTGGCGCGCGCGCCCGGGCTCCATCCCCGGCCGGGCACCCGCGACCTGCCGCTCGACACGGTGGTCGTCACGAACGCCGACATCGACCACGTGCTCGGCCTGCTGGTGCTGCGCGAGGCGCTGCCGCACCACATCGCGACGACCGCCTGGATCCGCGACGCGCTGCTCGACCACAACGCGACCTACCGCCTGCTCGCGCCCGCCTTCCACGTCGTGAAGCTAGATTCGCCCTTCACGCTGGACCGCGGCGAGCGGCTCGAAGCGCGCTTCTTCGCCGTGCCCGGCAAGGTGCCGACCTGGCTGGGCGAGCTCGCGACGAACGCCCCGGAGGCGACGCTGGGCCTGCGCATCACCGATCGCGAGAGCGGGCGGCGGCTGGTCTACGCGCCCGGCCTCAAGTCGCTCGACTCCGGCACCTGGGCGGAGCTCAGCGCTGCGGACCTCCGCTTCGTGGACGGCACCTTCTGGACGATCGACGAGCTCCAGCGAACGCGGCCGGGAGCACCCGACGCGATCGCCATGGGGCACCTCCCGATCGGGGGCCGCGACGGCAGCCTGGCGCGGCTCTCGACGCTGCCGGGCCGTACCCTCTACACGCACATGAACAACACCAACCCGGTGCTCGACGCGAACTCCTCCGAGGCCGCCGAGGTGCACCGGCTCGGCGTCGAGATCGCGATGGACGGCATGGAGCTCGAGGTGTGACCGAGGAGCGCAAGCGAAGCGCGCAGCCCGTCGAGGGCGAGCGGAGTCATCAGGACGCCGGCAAGCGAAGCGCGCAGCGAGCCGAAGGCGAGCGGAGCCCCCGGGCCGGAAGCGCGCAGCGAGCCGAAGGCGAGCGGAGCCCCCGGGTCGGAAGCGCGC
>JBFIYM010000204.1:0-6526 GCA_041605395.1 Myxococcota bacterium
ACTCCTCGCCCCATGCCGCGACGCCTCGCCCTGCTCGCCGTCGCCGGGCTCCTGCTCGGCGCAGCGCCGCATTCGGCCCCGCTCGCGCCATTCCCGGCCCAGCCCAACGGCGTCCCGTGGCCGACGAAGCGCTGGGCGGAGGGGCCGCCGGGCGCCGGCGTCGACCGCGCCGCGCTCGACGCGGCCACCCGCGCACTGTTCGCCCCGATCGGGCGCGGCGGAATCCCCGATACGCGCGCGCTGCTGGTGGTCCAGCACGGCCGCATCGTCTGGGAGCGCTTCGCCGAGGGCTTCGGGGTGGCGTCGCGGTTCCGCTCCTGGTCGATGGCCAAGAGCGTGACGAACGCCCTGGTCGGCATCCTCGTCCGCGAGGGCCGGCTGTCACTCGAGGGGCCGGCGCCGGTGCCGGCCTGGCAGGCGGCGGGAGATCCGCGCGGCGCGCTCACGCTCCGGCACCTGCTCCAGATGACGAGCGGCCTCGACAACGCCGACGGCGGAGACGACGCGAACAGCTTCGTGGCGCGCATCCTGTTCGGCGACCTGTCGGCGGACACGGCACGGGGCGCCGAGCAGGTCGATCTCGTCCACGAGCCCGGTTCCCACTGGGCCTACTCGACCGCGACCAGCCAGATCCTCTCCGGCATCGTGGCCCGCACGGTCGGCGGCGGTCGCGAGGGCGTGCGGGCCTTTCTCGAGGCGCAGCTGCTGGCGCCGCTCGGCGCGAAGAGCCTGGTGCTCGAGTTCGACGTCGCCGGCACCCCGCTCGGCGGCAGCTACTTGTGGGCGAGCGCACGCGACTGGGCGCGCCTCGGCCTGCTCTACCTCCGGGATGGGATGTGGGGCCGGCGCCGCATTCTCCCCGAGGGCTGGGTCGACTTCTCGCGCAGCGTGGCGCCGGTCGAGAACAACGGGACCTACGGCGCGCACTTCTGGACCACCGGGCAGCCCCAGGAGGGCCAGTTCCCGGTGCTCCGGCCCGGCCTCGTGGCGTTCGAGATGAGCGGAAACGCGGGCCAGTTCGTGGTCGTCGTGCCCCATCGGGACCTCGTGGTCATACGCCTCGGCGAGATGCACGCGTCCGGATGGCCGCTCCTGAACGACGAGCTCGGCGCCCTGATCCAGGCCTTCCCGCAACGGGCGTCCCGATGATCCGCGGCGCCATCGGCGTGCTCTGGGTGCTGCTGATCGCCGGGGTGCTCGGCTTCCAGTGGCTGCGCGACCAGAGCGACGTCGGCGCCGGCTACGTCGCGAAGGAGCTCTGCTCCTGCGTCTTCGTCGCAGAGCGCGATCTCGCGTCCTGCCGGCCGGACCTCCCGCCCGAGATGGAGGCCATCGAGGCCGAGCTCGGGGCGGACCGCGTGCGCGCCTTCGTGCCGGCGCTGGCCGAGCGCATCGCGCGCTTCGAGCCGCCGTTCGGCTGCGTGCTCTACTGATCATGTCGCGGGATGCCCGCGAGCCCGCGCTCGGTCCCGGCGGCCTGCCCGTCCACACCCGCAGCCTCGGCGTCGAGGCCTTCGCGACGGACGCGGGCGCGATGCGGCTCACCGGCGCCATCCTGGATCAGCGCAAGGTCGGCTTCGTCCCCACCGGAGGCGACCTCCAGACGGCCGGGCTGATCCACCACATGACGCTCGACCTCGACGTCGACCCGGCGAGCCTCCGGATCACGCGGCTCGCGAGCGCCCAGCCCACCGTCGCCTTCGAGCCGAGCGCGGCCTCGGGCGGGGACTGCTGCCGCGACCCGGCGCCGCGGCTCCAGGCACTGGTCGGCGAGCCGCTCGACCGGGGCTTTCCGCGCCGGCTGGCCGGCGTCTTCGGCGGGCCGCTCGGCTGCTCCCACCTGCTGACCCTGGCCCAGCTGGTCGGTGCCAGCGGGCCGACCTTCCTCGCCGACGCGCGCCTCGGCGAGCGCGACGCTGGCGAGCGCATCGCCAAGCGAAGCCTGTTCCTGGACGGCTTCGAGCGCGACGACGGCGGGCTCGACGTCCAGATCCAGCTCACCGCCTTCCAGCTGCGCCCCCACCGCGACGTGGAGCACCCGCTCGACCGGCTCGCCGCACAGCACGAGGTGCAGGTGTACGCCGTGCTCGACGCGGCGCTCAGCACCCTCGCGCGCATCGACGCGCGCGAGCGACGACGAGACCCGACGCGCCTCGACGCGCCCTGGCAGCGCCGCACGGCGGACGTCGCCCCACTCCAGGGCGGCCCGGCGCTCGGCGGTCTGGCGCCGCGCGTGTTGCGCCTGTTCGGCGACCGCGACGCCGACGGACCGCTGCGCGATGCCCTCCTGAACCTCGCGCCCGGCGTGATCCAGTGCCTCGCCGCATTCTCGCACCGCCTGCTGGCGGGCTTTGCGGGCCGGCGACCCGCCGCGACGCTGCCGCGCGAGCTCAGCGTCGGGGGCTATCCCGACAGCTGCTACATGTGGCGGAACGAGGGGCCGATGGCCGCGGCCCGTGCACGCGCGGCGCAGCCCGACGATCCGTCGGACTAGCGCGGCCGGATACGCGGCGGACTAGCCGCGCCGACCCCCCGAGACCTCGACGTCGATCTGCTCGACGCTGCCCGCGTTCCAGCGCACGTCGTCCGCCGTCGAGGCGAGCTCGCGCCCCATGGCGTCGAACACCCGGAGGTAGAGGTCGGGGTGCCGCTCGAAGAGGTCGCGGAACGAGTCGGCCGAGAAGCCCACCTCGTAGCGGCCGTTGGCGTCGGTGGCGGCGCTCCCCAGGAAGTCGTCGCTCAGCAGGTCCTTGTCGTAGGCGCGCACCTCGACGTGCTCGAGCGGGCGCCCGGTCTCCCGCTCCCTCACCACGCCCGTCACCACGAAGCGTCCGGGACCCGGCGCCTCGGGCACGAACGGCGCCTCGACCGCGGACGGCTCCGGCTCGGGCGCCCGGGCCGGCGCCGGCGCGGCCTCGTCGAGCGGCGCCACGGCGTCCGTCACGCGGAAGACGGGCACCGGCTCCTTCACGTTCTTGAGCGCCTTCTCGCCGATCGGCTCGACCACGAAGTCGTCGCCCAGCCGATCGAGGGTCTGCTTCGTGATCGCGATCTCCTCGCCCAGCGCGCCGATCCGGGCCGCGATGTTCGTGGTCGGGCCCGAGGCCGTGTAGGTCCAGCGGTCGCCACTGCCCGCCCGGATCTTGGTGGCCCCCACCGACGCGATGCCCGAGTTGACGCCGATGTGGACGCCGATCGGGACCTCCCCCGAGCGCTCGGCGTTGATCTCGCGCGTCAGACGTTGGATCCCGACCGCGGCCCGCACCGCGGCGCGGGCGTGCTTCTCGCGGTCCTCGTCCTGGAACAACACCATCAGGCCGTCGCCGGCGGTCTCGTTCACGTCGCCGCCCTGCTTCAAGATCTCGTCGAGGAACGCGCCGAAGTAGCGCTCGACGATCGCGTTCACCTGGTCGAGCGGGAGCTGCGCGGAGAGCCGCGTGTAGCCCGTCATGTCCGCGAACATCACCGTGAGATCCTTCTCGCGCTTCTCGAACAGCCCGCCTGCATCCTCCCCTTCGGCCAGCAGCTCCTGCACGGTCTTGGGCACGAACTTCGAGAGGCCCGACTTGATGCTCTCGAGCAGCTGCACCTGCTTCAGGCTGTCGGCCAGGTCGTCGAAGAGGCGCGCGTTCTCGAGGGCGACCGCACCCTCGGCTACCAGCGTGCGCAGCAGCGCCACGTCGTCGCGCGTGAACATGCGCCCCGACTTCTTGCGACCGAGCGAGAGGACGGCCCGGAGCTGCCCCTGGTACAGCATGGGCAGCGCGAGCTCCGCGCCGAGGGCGTCGAACGAGGCCGTCATCTCCTCCCGGTTCGCGGCGTAGTACGGGGCCAGCTCGATCTCGTGCCGGAACACGGGCACCTTGCGCTCGACGAGCGCTTCCCAGAGCGCCTTGTCCATCTCGATCTCGGCGCCCGGGGCCAGCGCGACGCCCGTGCCCATCGCCACCTCGAAGCGGCGCTCGCCCTCGGCCGGCGTCAGCAACCCCCCGTTCTCGAGGAACATGGCGTCCACGACGGAGGACACGAGGGTCTCCCGCACGAGCGCGGGCTCGAGCAGCTGCGTCATGCGATCCGTCACTTCCGCGATGGTCTCGCGGTAGTCGTACTGCTGGCGATAGAAGGCCCGGTCCACGAGGCGTTGGATGCGCCCCTGGAGCGGCTGCATCAGGAACACCACGGTCAGCACGAACGCCACGGTGAAGAACGGAGAGCGCGCGATCTCGGAGGGGCCCACGATCAGATTCAGGGTCGAGACGGTGGTGCCGTAGAGCAGGACGACGACGGCGGTCGAGAGCAGGTAGCCGTAGGTCCGGCGGACGATGACGTCGATCTCGAACAGATCGTGCCGCACGATCGCGTACCCGATCGAAACGGGAAACGCGAGCCAGAAGGGAAGCTGCGAGTAGAGGAAGTCCGGGAAGAACTTCGTCTGGAACAGCGCCGAGAAGATCACCTCCGTGAGCGGCACGGCGAAGGCGATGACGGTGCCCGTGATCATCACCAGGGCCTGGAGGCGCTGGGCGCTCGAACGCGCGCGCAGGGCCGTCTCCGCCGCCGAGCCGATGAAGAAGAAGATCCCGGCGAGCGGGAAGAAGAAGAGCAGGTTCTTGGTCCAACCCCCGGGGTCGGTCCAGGCGCCGTGCGCGATCGAAACCGCGGCGAGCGCCCCGCCGAGCGCGTAGGGGGCCGCCAACGAGACGGGCTGCCGCACGGTCCAGCGCCGCCGCCGCGGGAACACGCAGGCGAGGTGGACCATCGCCGCCCCGAAGCCGAAGGCCGCCAGCCGGAACCCCTCCTGGAGCGGAGCGAGCTGATACGAGAAGGGCGAACGGGCGTAGGTGAGCACGAGCCCCAGCAGCGCCGCGACCAGGAAGAACGCCCAGCTCGCCGCCTCGTGCGGCTTCATCAGGAACACCAGGATCCCGAGCCCGGCGAAGATGAGGCCCATCACGAGCGTCGGGAGGTTGTGCTGGAGCACGATCTCGTAGCCGAGCCGGCGCACCGGCACGTGCACGGTGAGCGCCTCCCCCTCCCGCTCGATCCGGTAGACGTTGTCGCGGCCTTCTTCGAGCTCGAGCGCCGCCAGCAGGCCCTGGAGGGTGTCGTACTCGATGCCGTTCACCGAGAGGATGCGGTCGCCCCCGCGCAGGCCGGCGGCCTCCCCGAGCGGGCGGGTCTGCGCCACGACGTTCGGGCCGAAGTCGAAGCTCACGAGGAAGCCGCGGTCGGGCTTGCTCGGCCAGACGGTCAGGTGGTAGGCGTAGAGCCCGTGCAGGGTGATCGCCGCCGCGGCCAGCGCGACGAAGGCCGCCCAGCTCGCGCGGCGCCAGCGCGGGCTCATGCGCGCGGCCAGAGCTGCCGCCAGCGGAGCGCGGCAGCCGCGGGGAGCAGAAGGGCCTGGAGGGCCACGAGCCAATCCCCGGCGCGTCGATACAGCGTGTTGCGGGGCACCGGCTCGAACGCCTCCGCCAGGCTCCCGAGCGCGTCGGCTCCCCCCGGCCCGGTCACCCGGGCCACCAGCTCACCGGTCGGGGCGATGATCGCCGACTCGGCCGTGGTAGCGGCGCGGACGATCCAGACTCCGCTCTCGACGGCACGCATGCGGTTCATGTCGAGCAGCTGCCGGTGCGCCACCGGGCTCGTGGTGAAGGACTCGTTCGTCAGGCTGACCACGAAATCGGCACCCTCGCTCGCCGCCCGGAAGTCGTGCGGGAAGAGGTTCTCCCAGCAGATCAGGACCGCGAAACGATACCCGTCGACCGCGAAGGCGGTCCAATCGCGGCCCGGGACGGCGTCCTCGAGATCCGAGACGATCCAATCCGGCCAGGGGACCCAGCCGCGCAGGGGGACGTACTCGTTGAAGGGGAGCAGGCGCACCTTGTCGTAGCGCCCCCGGAGCTGGCCCTCCGGGCCCACCAGGAAGGCGGAGTTCGCGGCCGCCGGCCTCCGATCGGGGCTCCGGTCGCGCTTGTCGGCGCCGCTCGACGCCAGCAGCAGCGGGGTTCCGAGCTCGGCCGCGATCATCGCCGCCGCACGCATCGCACTCGCGTCGGCGGGAAGCGCCGCCGGGAAGGAGGCCTCGGGCCAGACCACCAGGTCGGCGGCGCCGTTCACTGCGTCGGCGGCGCCGTTCACTGCGTCGGCGGCGCCGTTCACGGCGTCGAGGCTCATGCGTCGGTAGCGCTCCACCAGGGCGTGGCGCGCGGGCTGGCTCGCGGAATCGCTCGGATGGATGCCGCCCTGGACCGCGACGACGCGCAGCGGTCGCTCGGGCAGCGGGGCCGCCGGGGTCGCGACCTGGCTCGCGACCGCCAGCACGACCGCGACGAGGGCCGAGAGCGAGGGCGCGAGGGAGGCGAGGCCGGGGCGCGCGCCGATGCGGGCCCGCGTGGCGACCCAGGCGATCTCGGCGACCGCCACGTTCACCAGCAGGATCACGAAGGAGACGCCGTAGACCCCCGCCCAGGCCGAGAGCCGCGCGGCCGGCAGCACGGGGGCCTGCGAGTAGCCGATCAGGCCCCAG
>JBFIYM010000205.1:0-6491 GCA_041605395.1 Myxococcota bacterium
ATGACCGGACATCACCTCGACCAGCCGCTGGCGCTTCGGATCGTGCTGCTCGGACGTGAGCTGCTTGTCCCAGCTCGATCCCAGGGGTGTGTAGAAGCCCCAGGTCGTGCCGTGCGGAATCACCATGGACTCGAAGCCCCAGGCGTCGAGCTTGGCGAAGAGCTCGGCGGGCGTGGCGGCCCAGTCGCGACAGTCTCTCGGGAGGTCCCGCACGGAGACCCCTTCCGGACAGTCCGGGACGTCCCCCATCTCGCGCATGAAGCGGATCGAATCGAGCGTGTCGCGCGACGGGTTGGCGAGCGCCCACAGGCCCAGCGCGAGCGGCCCCGGGAAGCCGGCGTCGTCGTCGCTCACCCCGGGGATGCGCGCCGCGATCGGGCGGGTCGGGATCTCGGGATCGTCGAGGCCGCGCACGATCACGTTCTTGTGACCGTAGTGGTTGTCCGGGGTGGAGCCGATCTGCGTCCACTCCCAACCGAGGTAGGCGACGGTGTCGGGATTCTCGGCGCTCTCCGCGATGGCATTGCAGTCGCGAATGCCGTCGATCGTCTGCTGCCACTTCCACGGCGTGTGGCCGACCGCGTGATCGTTGATCGACCAGAAGTCGAGGCCCGCGCACCAGCGGGCGAAGTCGCAGGCGTCCGAGACGGGGTGCGCACCGACGCCGCCCGTGAGCGGGAGCGCCGCCATGAACGCATCGGGCGAGAACGTCGTGTGCACGTGGAGGTCGCCGAACAGGATCTGGTCCGGTCGCCCGATGCCGGCGCTCTGGGCGGCCCGTCGCTGCGCCGCCGCCCGGGCCGCGACGGTCCGCGCCGAGACCGCGGGCGCGGTCGGCTCGGCGTTCTCCCAGCGGCTGCCCAGGACCCCGCTGCCGAGACCCCAGAGCCCGCCCAGGGCCAGGGCCAGCAGCAGTCCGAGCGCGAGACCGAGTCGTGCCGCCATCACCCCTCCCCTCCGGATTCCGGGCCGAGCCTACGGGAGCGGGCCACCCGGGGGCAACGCCCGCGAGCTCACGCGGAGGTGGGGCCGAAACGCCAGCCCGCGCGCGGCTCGCTGCCGGGCGCGTACTCCATGCACTGGACGTCGAACCAGAGCGGCAGGCCGAAGCGGACGTAGAACGCGTGCACGGTGACGCCGCCCTGTCGCAGGTCCTCGTACTCCTTCAGCTCGACGCGGTCGTCGTGCGCCTGCCATTCGCGGCAGCGGGCGAGCAGGCGGTCGACCTCGCTCCGCGTCTCGAGCAGGAAGCCCAGGTGGTCGAAGCCCGGTGCGGAGAGCGGCTCCCGCGCCTCGGTGACGAGCAGGAACTGGCTCGTCTCGGGATCGGTCCGGAGCAGGAGGCCCAGCTGCCCCAGGATCGGGACGTCGAGCGCCTCGAAGCCGAACAGCTCGCCGTAGAAGCGCTTGAGGTCGGCGCGGGCCGCCGCGTCGAGCGCGCCCCGGGCGACGGTGAGCTCCATGTGGTTGAAGCGGAGCGGGGGCATCCCCGCCAGCGTACCGGATCGGTCCGCGCTCAGTCGGCCTCGGGCTCTTCCTTCTCCGGTTCGATCTCTTCCTCGCCCTGCGCGGCCGTACCCCCGGTGGCGAAGTAGCTCTCGGCGCCCGCCGTCGCGAGCTCGGGCGCGGAGAAGGCGAGCACGCGGTTCCGGCCGGCCCGCTTCGCCTCGTAGAGCGCCGCATCGGCGTTGCGCAGCAGGGAGTCGACGTCCTCGCCATCGCCGGGCCAGCTGGCGACGCCGCCCGAGATCGTGATCTTCCCTTCCGGCTGGCTCGCGGCGTTCTCGAAGGGCGTGCTCTCCACCAGCCCGCGGATCCGCTCGGCGACCTTGAGCGCGGTCTGCTTCGAGCTGCCCGGCATCACGATCAAGAACTCCTCGCCGCCGTAGCGCCCGACGACCTCGTTCTCGCGGCTGTTCTCGCGCAGCAGCGCGCCCATGCGCTTCAGGAGCTCGTCGCCGTCGAGGTGTCCGTTCGTGTCGTTGTAGTGCTTGAAGTGATCGATATCGAGCAGGAACACCGAGACGCGGGGCAGCGAGGCGCTCTCGCCGTACATCAGGTCCTGGAGCCGCTGGAAGACGTTGGTCTTGTTCAGCAGGCCCGTGAGTCCGTCGGTCTTGGCGAGCATGCGCTCCTGGTGGAAGACGCGAGCACTGGTGATGGCGACCGACGCGAGCAGCGCGATGGTGCGCCCGATCTCCCGCGCGTGCGGCAGCTGGCGGGCGGACGGCCCCACCAGGATCACGCCCATGGCGCGCTCCTGGCTCACGATCGGAATGCAGAGCGAGAAGCCCTTGCGCGGCGTGCAGCGCGCCAGGTTGCGGCTGCGGACCGTCGCACTCTCGAGCTCCGCGTCCTCGGGCGTGAAGGCGAGCTGCTTCACGGCGGTCCAGCCCACGACGCCCTCGCCGGGCTCGAGCCGATGCCCCTCACGGAACTCGCTGTCGCCCCGGGAGGCGGCCGCCACCAGCATGCCGTGGTTGACGCGGTAGAAGACCGAGTAGCTCGGCTGGAAGATCTCCTGCACGAGGTCGAGCGTGCGATCGGGGATCTCGCGGAGCTCGCGGAGCCCCGAGAGGCGCTGGGCGATCTCCGGGATCTGGACGATCGAGAACTGGAGCGCGCGCACCGCGGTCTCGGCGCGTTCGGTCCGCTCCCAGAGATCCTCGTTGGCGCGCTGCGCATCCACCGCACGGCGCTCGAACTGCGCCGCCGTGTTCTCGAGCGCGCGCATCCGTCCCCGGCGGTCCCGCCAACCGGGGTAGAGACCGAGGGCGAAGCCGCCGAACGCAAACACGAGCGCCCCGACCAGCTGCTCGCTCAGGGTCAGGAAGTCGAGGTCCATGGGGATGGACCCCCGTCCGCAGTGCGCGCCCGTGCCGACACCCGGGGCACATCGGCGCAGCGGTGCCGTCACTGTAGATCGAGCACCCGGCGCCTCAGCCCCGGCCCCCCGGGGGCTGCCGTCCTACGGCAGGTACCCGATCGCCCGGAGCTGCTCGCGTTCCTCCTCCGAGAGCTCGGTCCCGCTCCGCCAGGCCGACGCCCGCGGGTTCGCCTCCGCCCAGGCCTCGAGGTACGTCTGGAGCCGCTCCCGCTCGCTCGGGTGGCGCTCGCCCTGGTCCGTCCGGAGGCCGTCCTCCGGCTGGCGGTTCTCCTGGAGCTCGAGGGGCGCCGTGCCCTCGTGCGGGACCCGGTTGTGGACGAGCTTGAAGCGCTCCCCGTACACCCCGACCTTGTCGGTGCCCCGGAACTGCGTCTCCACCACGAACAGCTCGGGCAGGCCCGGGAGACGCTCGGCGCCCTCGATCAACGGGCGCAGGGAGACGCCGACCGCGCCCTCCGGCACGGGTGCGCCGGCGTAGTCGAGCAGCGTCGGCATCAGGTCGAGCAGCCGGACGCGGGGCTCCACCACCCGCCCCCGCGGAAGCCGCGCGTCGCGGGTGGCGTAGAGCACGAGCGGCACCCAGTTCTGGGAGTCGTACAGCAGCCGCCCGTGGAAGCTCGACTGCGCCACGTGGGGATGGCTGCGGAGGCCCTCGCCGTGATCGCTGGTGAGCACGAAGAGCGTGTCCTCCCAGCCCGGCCGGCGGGAGAGCGCCTCGACGAAGCCGCCGACGTCGCCCGAGAGCTGCCGGACGCTCGCGAGGTAGGCCGCATCCGGGTGGCCCGTGAACGGCTCGAGAGCCCCCGGCCGAAGCAGCACGTCGGGCCGATGGTGCTCGTGGATCTCCATCACCTGGATCCACAGGAAGGTGGGCCCGACCGGGCCTTCCTCGGCGAGCGCCAGCGCGCGCTCGAAGAGCTGCGGCGCCGTCGGCAGCGGCGCCCGTCGCTCCCCGCCCGGCCCCGGCTCGAGCCAGCGCCAGCCGTCCACGTAGACGTCGAAGCCCTGCTGGAAGTTGAAGGCGCGATTGAGGTTCGGGTTCGCGGTGAGCCCGAGGGTGCGATAGCCGGCGCCCTTTAGGGCTTCGGCGAGCGTGCTGAACTCGTCGCGCAGCGCGTCGCCGTCCTCGACGTAGAGGCCGAGCGCGCGGGGATGGTGCGACGTGAACAGCGAGCCCATCGAGGGCCGCGTCCAGCTCGACTGCGCGATCACGCGCGCGAAGCGCACGCCTCGCGCGGCGAACGCGTCGAGCTCCGGCGAGACGTCCGGCGGCAGCTCACCGCCGTAGGCGCCGACGTGGTCGGCGCGGAGCGTGTCGAGCACCAGCAGTACGAGGTTCGGCGGCGATGCCTCCTCCTCCAGGGGCGACGCCGTCTCCCCGGCCGGCGCCGGCGCGCGAGAACGAAGCGCCCAGATCGCAGCGACGCTGGCGACGAGACAGAGCAGCAGGAGGGCCGGCACGGCGCGCCCCGCGGCACGCGGCTCGAACATGTGGGCCTCCGTTTCGTCGCTCCGGGCGCGTGAGGGTCGCCGAAGCCGAGCCCGGGAGCCAGCATTGCGCGAGCGTCCCGCCCGGTGCGAACCTCCCCCGCATGCGGTGGATCCTGCGCGTGCTCCTGGCTCTCGTGCTTCTCGTCGTCGCCGTCGGCGTGGGCGCGCGCTTCGCCGATGGCCCGCTCGCCATCGTGGCCGGTGGGCCGTTCCGCAGCGGCGAACGCGTGGTGGGGCCGGAGCCCGACTGGGGCTTCGTGCGGGAGATCCGCGAGGTGGAGCTCCAGCTCGCGACGCCGGCCCGCTCCCGCACCACCTGGATCGTCGACCACGCGGGCAAGGCCTACATCCCGTGCGGCTACATGGACTCCAGCTGGGGACGGATCTGGAAGCAGTGGCCGCTCCAGGCCGAGCGCGACGGCCGCGCCCTGCTCCGCATCGGGGACCGGATCTACGAGCGCCAGCTGGTGCGCATCGAGAGCGGCCCCGAGGTGGAGGCGATCGTCACCGAGCTGGCGCGGAAGTATCTCGGCGGCGGGCCCCCGCCGTCAGACGCCGTCGAGGCCGTCCACTCCGGCTCGCTCTGGCTCTTCGAGCTGGCGCCGCGACGCTGAACCCGCCGCGGCGCGCGGGGGCGGATCCGCCGGGGCCGTTGGTGGGCGCGGCAGGGCTCGAACCTGCGACCCCCTGCTTGTAAGGCAGGTGCTCTACCAGCTGAGCTACGCGCCCGGTCCGGAACTCCGCTCGGCCATGCCGCGCTGCGCGCTTCGCGTGCCCGTTCCGCCGAGATGCGGAGGCTTCAATTGACCCCGGCGGGCGTGGACGGAGGCTCGAGATCCGGGGCCCCCTCGAAGATCGCCTCGATCACGTGGTCGCCCGTGCGCAGGAAGGCCGGGACGTCCTCGAGCGCGAGCGCGGCGCCGAGCACCTCGTCCATGTGATCCACCGGCACCAGCTTGAGGCCGCGCACGATGTGCGGCGGGATCTCCTTCAGGTCCTTCTCGTTCTCCTTGGGGATCACCACGGTGTCGATGCCACCGCGGTGCGCCGCGATCATCTTCTCCTTGAGGCCGCCGATCGGGAGCACCCGGCCGCGCAGCGTGATCTCGCCCGTCATCGCGACGTTCGCGCGCACCGGCACCCGGGTGAGGGCCGAGGCGATGGCCGTCGCGATCGTGATGCCGGCGGAGGGCCCGTCCTTCGGGGTGGCGCCCTCGGGCACGTGGATGTGGATGTCGACCTTGGAGTAGAACTCGGGCACCAGGCCGAGCTGCTTGGCGCGCGAGCGCACGTAGGACATCGCCGCGTTGGCCGACTCCTGCATCACCTCGCCGAGCCGCCCGGTCACGACCAGCTTGCCCTTGCCGGGCGTCACGGCCACCTCGGTCTGGAGCAGCTCGCCGCCCACCTCGGTGAAGGCGAGGCCGGTGCAGACGCCGACCCGGTCGCCCTCCTCCGCCTGGCCGTGCCGGAAGCGGTGGACGCCGAGCAGCTTCTTCACCTTGGCGGGCGTGATGCGCATGCGGCGCGCGGATTCCTTGCCTTCCTTCACCACCTCGCGCGCCACCTTGCGGCAGATCGAGGCGATCTCGCGCTCGAGGCTGCGGACGCCCGACTCGCGGGTGTAGTAGCGGATGACCTCGGTGATCCCGGCGTCCGTGAACTCGATGTGCCGCTCTTCGAGGCCGTTGGCCTCGCGCTGCTTCGGCACCAGGTACTCGCGCGCGATCGAGAGCTTCTCGCTCTCGATGTAGCCGGGCAGCTGGATGATCTCCATGCGGTCCTGGAGCGGCCGCGGGATGTTCTGGAGCACGTTCGCGGTGCAGACGAACATCACCCGCGACAGGTCGTAGTCGATGTCCAGGTAGTGGTCGTTGAAGGTGTGGTTCTGCTCGGGGTCGAGCACCTCGAGCAGCGCCGACGACGGGTCGCCGCGGAAGTCCATCGACATCTTGTCGACTTCGTCGAGCAGGAAGATCGGGTTGCCCGAGCCGGCCTTCTTGAGGCCCTGGATCACCTTGCCCGGCAGCGCGCCGATGTAGGTGCGGCGGTGGCCGCGGATCTCGGCCTCGTCGCGCACGCCGCCCAGGCTGATGCGCACGAAGTCGCGGCC
>JBFIYM010000206.1:0-6276 GCA_041605395.1 Myxococcota bacterium
CACCAGCACCACGCGGTAGCTGTCGGGCAGCTCGTCGATCGCGGCCCGCACGATCGCCGCGATCTGGGCGGACTCGATCTCGTCGATCACGGTTTCCTGGGGCGCCGTCACGGCAATCCGATGGTGCCCGT
Source organism: Myxococcota bacterium (assembly GCA_041605395.1). Classification (GTDB taxonomy): domain Bacteria; phylum Myxococcota_A; class UBA9160; order UBA9160; family UBA6930; genus JBFIYM01. The sequence goes on from JBFIYM010000206.1 coordinate 132, forward strand.
CCTCTGCGAACACCGGGAGCAGGCTCTCGATCGGATCCTCGCGGTGGCGCTTCCTCGAGCGCAGCCGCATCAACGCCGCGTTCACGGTGATGCGATGAAGCCACGTCGACAGGCGCGCGTTGCCCTCGAAGCCGTCCAGGTTCTGGAAGGCCGAGAGCAGCGCGTCCTGCACGGCGTCCTGGGCGTCCTCGTCCGAGCGGAGGATGCGCCGCGCGACGGAGAGCAGCTTCGTGCTCTCGCGACGGACGAGCTCGGAGAAGGCCGCTTCGTCCCCCGCGCGGAGGCGCCCGAGCAGGGCGGCGTCGGGGTGGGCTGAGCCGGTGGGCGGGGGGGAGCCGGCGCGGTGCGCCCCGCTCGGGATCCCGCCGCGCAGTTCGTTGGCCGTCATCGACATCGGGGTGCCCTCCAGCTCCGACCCCGTGAGAGCAAGGCGCATGCCAACCCCGGGCCGGCGTCCGCGGGCTCCCGCCGGTCGCGAACTCACGAGTTGCCCACGACGGGCCGCGCCCCGGCGTGGGCGGCCGCGAAACTTCGTGGGGGGCGGCGCCGACGTCGCGGGCTCAGCGAGGCTCGGGCGGCTCGGCGAGCAGGGCTTCGACGAAGCCGGAGGCACCGGTCAAGGCGACACCGCGGCTGCGCAGCCGCTGGAGCGCCGCCACTGCCTCGCGGTCCGCGAACTGGAGGCCGGACAGGTCGAGGCGCAGGGCCCGTCCGGCCTCGAGCAGCTTCGCGCAGGCCTCCTCGAAGCGGGCGACACCGACGCGTGTGAGGCGCCCCTCGACGCTCAGGGACTCGACCGATTCGCTGATGGGGCGGCGGGTCACGCGGATCATGGCTTCCCGGAGGCGGCGGAGCCGACGCGCCCGCTCGACGAGCCCCCTTCGCCAGATGCCGCCGGGCGCGGCCCGGTCACCGGCTCCCCACCGGCGTGGCGCGACAGCAGGAGGTTGATGGCGAACAGGGCGGCGACGAGGCCCAGGATCACGCGGGGCACCCATTCGAGCCCCGCTCGCTCGGCGAGCAGCCCAACCCCGGCGGGAACCGCCGATTGCCCGAGCGCCGCGGCAGCGATCTGGATCCCGACGCTGTTCGCGGTATGCGACGGCCCGAGCCGGGCCGGGGTGGCGCCGATCAGGGCCGGGAAGATCGGCGCCGCCGAGAAGCCCAGCGCCGCGGCCGCGGCGCTGCTCGGCAGCGTGCCGAGGTCGAGCGCAAGCAGGGCCGCGGCCGCCCCGACGCCCGCGAGCGAGGGCGCGAGCAGGCGCTCGGGGCGCAGCGAGCCGGGCGCAAGGCCGAAGCCGACGCGTCCCACCAGCAGGCCACCCCAGTAGAGGCTCACGGCGCTGCCGGCCATGCCCATCGACACCCCCCGCCCTTCCGCGAGCAGGGAGAAGAGCCAGGCGCCAGCGCTGGCCTCGATCCCGAGGTAGAGGAAGAAGGCCAGCGCGCCGTACCGGGCGGCAGGGAGCCGAAGCGTCGCGGTCAGCGGCGCGGCCGCCGCTGCGTCCGCCGGGCTGCGCGGCGCGGGCCGCGGCCAGAGCCGGAGCGTGGCGCCGAACGCAGCGGCCAGCAGGAGCTGGGCCGCGCCGATCGCCAGATAGCCTCGCTGCCAGCCCGAGCCGCCCATCAGCACCGCCGTCATCCAGATCGGCCCGGCGGTGGTGCCGACGCCGTAGGCCGCGTGCAGGAGGTGCAGGGTTCGCGGCGTGAAGTTCGTGGCCGCGAACGTGTTGATGCCGACGTCGATCGCGCCCGCCCCGATGCCGGCCAGCGCGCCGAGCGCCACGATCGGCGCCCAGCTCGGGGCGGCGGCGTAGCCCACGAACGTCGCACCCGTGATCAGGCAGGAGAGCGCAAGCAGCGCGCCCACGGAGAAGTGCGCGAGCAGCGCCCCGGCCAGAAAGCTCGAGGTCACGGTGCCGGCCGTGACCGACACCAGGAGGGCGCCGAGCCCGTCGAGCGGGAGGCCGAACTCCGCGCGCATGCTGGGCCAGGCCACGCCGAGCACCCCGTCGGGAAGGCCCAGGCTCGCGAAGCCCAGGAACGACAGAACGACGAGCGCGGCCCCGGGACGCGACATGCGCGTTCGATGCAGCGGGCGCGGGATCGGCAACGGCTGCCGTCCGCCGTCGCTCGCGATCAGACCCCGAGTGCGCTCTGCACCAGCCGGAAGGAGAGCGGCGAGGTCAGGAACTCGACGTGGCCCAGGCCCGAGATGCCCGCACAGCGCAGTCGCGGGGTGCGCGGGGGGAGCGCGAAGACGGCCGGCACCAGACCGTCGGCGTCGGAGGCGACGGCCACGACCTCGGAGCCGCTCGGCACCGGCAAGCGCGCGAGCTCCCGCAGCAGGGGCGAGCCCGGGATCATCTGCCAGATCGCCCGCGAGAAGAAGCCCAGCACCAGGGCGCCGAACAGCGCCACCGGCGTTCCGCGATGCGGCGTCCCGAGCGTGATCACGCGGCGCACGCGCCGTCCGCGGTCGAGCGCCTTCAACAGATAGGTGGCGACCAGGCCCCCGAGCGAGTGACCGACCACGTCCACGTAGTCGAACTCGCTCTGGGCCGCGCGGCGCTCGATCTCGGCGAGTACGCGGGCCGCGCTCCTCCGGACGTCTCCCAGGTGGATGGGCAGCCGCCCCCCGAGCGGTACCCGGATCACGGGACGACCCGTCGCGCTGCGCAGGTGACGCGCGAGCGGCGTCGTGACTGCGCTCGAGGTACCGAAGCCGTGGAGCAGGATCACGGGGGGAAGCGGCCCGCCCACCGGATCGGGCGCCGTCTCACCGTGCAGGAGCGATCGCACCACCATCGGAAAACGAGGAGCCGCTCGTCGTCGCGCCATCGTTTCGCCCTCCATGCCGCGACCGATGCAGCGCTCGAAACCCGGGTGACCGGGTAACGCGGCGCCACGAGCTCCGGGTTACGCGCGCCGGCGAGGCGGCATCGCAGCATCAGACGGGGACGACCTTCCACACCCCGCCCGAAAGGAGTCCGCATGGAGCCCCTGTTCCGGATCGCGGAGCGCCTCGCGGCGCCCGCCCTGCGCATGAGCCTCGCCGTCGTGCTCGGCTGGATCGGCGCGCTCAAGTTCGTCGACCCGGAGCCGGTCGTGGGCCTGCTCTCGGCCTCGTTCGCCTTCCTGGCGTTCCCCGCCTTCGTGTACGCGCTCGGCGCCGCCGAGGTGGCCGCGGCGGGACTGCTGCTCTCCGGCGTCGCCCAGCGCTTCGTGGGGCTGCTCTGTGTGGGGCTGTTCAGCGGGACCCTCGCGATCTTCGCGATCGCGCCCGCGGTGAGCTACGGCGACGCCGGCTTCCCGCGGCTCAGCCTCGCGGGCGAGTTCCTGCTCAAGGACCTCGTGCTGTTCGCGGCCTCGCTGGCGGTGATCGCGCTGGCCGGCGACCGCCGCGGCGCGTCCGCCAGCGGCCGGCGCGCGATCGCGGCGAGCTGAGGGGGAAGCATGAAGGCCGTCGCCGTGTTCCCGGACCAGCGCGAGGTGCGCATCGTCGAAGAGCCCGAGCCGTGCATCGCGTCCGCCCGCGAGGCGCGACTGCGGGTGCTGGACGTCGGCGTCTGCGGCACGGACCGCGAGATCTGCGCGTTCGAGTACGGAACGCCACCGGTGGGGAGATCCCACCTCGTGATCGGCCACGAGTCGCTGTCGCGCGTCGAAGAGGTGGGGCCCGGCGTGACCGGGGTCCGCCCCGGTGACCTGGTCGTGACGATGGTGCGCAGGCCCTGCCCACACGCCCACTGTGCCGCCTGCACCCAGGATCGCCAGGACTTCTGCTTCACCGGCGACTTCGACGAGCGCGGCATCAAGGGGCGGCACGGCTTCATGACCGAGCAGATCGTCGAGGACGAGCGCTACCTGGTGCCCGTGCCCGAGGCCCTGCGCGAGGTCGGCGTGCTGGTCGAGCCGCTCACGATCGCCGAGAAGGCGCTGATCCAGCTCTGGGACGTCCAGGAGCGACTGCCCTGGGCGTGCCCGCACCGTCCCGGGAAGAATCACGGGCACTGCCGGCGGGCCCTGGTGCTGGGCGCCGGGCCAGTCGGGCTGCTGGGCGCGATGGCCCTCCGGGCCCGCGATTTCGAGACGCTCGTCTACGCACGCGAGAGGGCGCCGAACGCGAAGGCGCGGGTCGCCGAGCAGATCGGCGCGATCTACGTCTCCTCCGAGGAGGTTCCCCCGGACCAGATCGCCGCGCGATACGGCGCCATCGACGTGGTGTACGAGGCGGCCGGCGCCTCGCAGGTCGCCTTCGACGTGATGCAGGCGATGGGCGCGAACAGCGTCTTCATCTTCACCGGCGTCCCAGGTCGCAAGGCGCCGGTTCCGATCGACACCGACCTCGTGATGCGGAACCTCGTGCTCAAGAACCAGGTCGTCTACGGCACGGTGAATGCGGGACGCGACGCCTTCGAGGCCGCCGTCGTCGACGTCGGCGAGTTCCTGAAGCGCTGGCCGGATGCGACGCGTTCCCTGATCAGCGGCCGCCACCCCGTCGAGAAGGCCCACGAGCTGCTGCTCGGCCGCCCCGGCGGCATCAAGCACGTCCTCGCCTTCGCCCCCTGAGCGGGAAGCGGGGACGTTCGTGTCGCAACGTGAGAGTCGGGAAGGGAGAGCCCGGTGAGCGCTGAACGAACGCCTCCTCTCGAATGGCTCGAGACCGACGGGCTCGGCGGCTTCGCGTCGGGCACGGCCTCCGGCCTGCGGACGCGGCGCTATCACGCCCTGCTGAACCACGCCGCGACACCCCCGACGGGCCGGCGCGTGCTCGTGAACGGGCTCGAGGCCTGGCTCGACGGCAGCGCCGGGAGCTTCCCACTCTCGTCTCACGCCTACCTGCCCGACGTGGTCCACCCGGACGGCGCGCGGCACGTCGTGGGCTTCCGCCACGAGCCGTGGCCTACCTGGACCTTCTGCCTTCCCGACGGCAGCAAGGTCGTGCACGAGCTCTTCGTCCCCCACGGCAAGCCCGCCGTGGTCGCGAACTGGCGGCTCGTGAAGCGCGGGGCCGAGGGGCCGCTGGTGCTGCGGGTGCGGCCGTTGCTCTCCGGGCGCGACCTGCACGGCCTGCACGGGGAGAACCCGAGCTTCCGCTTCGAGGCCGCCGTTGCGGAGGACCGCGTTCGTTTCGAGCCCTACCCGGGGTTCGTCACGAGCGTGCGAACGAACGGCGCCTACCTGCACGAGCCGCTCTGGTTTCGGGGCTTCCGCTACGACGAGGAGCGCGCGCGCGGCTTCCCGTACACGGAAGACCTCGCCTCGCCCGGCACGTTCCGGTTCGACCTCGCGGCCGGCGAAGCCGTCTGGCTCGCGGCGGCCGGGGAGGCGCCGCTCGAGCCCGCGGACGCGCTGCGCCGGCGGGAATACTCGCGGCGCGAAGGATTCCCGACCCCGCTCGCGCGCGCCGCCGACGCCTACGTCGTCCGGCGCGGCTCGGGGCACAGCATCGTCGCCGGGTACCCCTGGTTCACGGACTGGGGTCGCGACACCTTCATCGCGCTGCGCGGGCTGTGTCTCGCCGGCGGCCGCCTCGACGTGGCGCGGGAGATCACCCTCGCCTGGGCCGAGACCGTCTCGGAAGGCATGTTGCCGAACCGCTTCGTGGACGACGGCGAGGCGCCCGAGTTCAACTCCGTGGACGCCTCCCTCTGGTACGTCGTGGCGGCGTGCGAGCTGCTGGCGCGGGGGCGGCAGGCGATCGCGGGCGACGACCGCACGCGCATCGAGGCCGCGATCACCGCGATCCTCGAGGGCTACCAGAAGGGCACCCGCTACGGCATCCGCGTCGACGGCGACGACCTCGTCGCCGCGGGCGAGCCGGGCGTCCAGCTCACCTGGATGGACGCCCGCGTCGGTGAGCGCGTGATCACGCCGCGGATCGGCAAGCCCGTCGAGATCCAGGCGATCTGGGTGAACGCCCTCCGGCTCGCGGCGCGGGCACTCGGGCGCAGCGACTGGACCGCGCTCGCGAATCGGGCGCAGGCGGCCTTCTCGGCGCGCTTCTGGAACGAGCGCACGGGCTGCCTGTTCGACGTCGTGGACGACGGCCACCGCCCGGGTGTGGACGACGGCAGCGTCCGGCCCAACCAGATCCTGGCGGTGGGCGGTCTCCCCCACCCGCTGCTCGAGGGGGAGCAGG
>JBFIYM010000207.1:0-6265 GCA_041605395.1 Myxococcota bacterium
CCCGGTGCAGGCCCCGCTGGTCTTCGACTGGTTCGACGATTGGAGCGGCCGTGCGGTGGCCGGCTGCCGCTATCACGTGGCGCACCCGGGCGGGCGCAACTTCGAGACGTTCCCGGTGAACGCCTACGAGGCGGAGGGGCGCCGCCTCGCCCGCTTCTTCGCCTTCGGGCACAGCCCCGGCCGGACGCCGCCCCGGCCCACGGCCCCGGACCCGGACTTTCCCTCGACGCTGGATCTGCGAAGGTACGCGCACCCCGGCTGAGGGGATCCACGCACCCCGGAACCTGGAGGCACCGCCAGCGATGAGTGAGCTCGTCGCGCTCTGCCTGGACGCGAACGCCTCCCCGTCGGTGCAGTTCTCGGCGGCGAACGAGGCTTCGCGGACCTCCGGCGCCGGCGGCATCTACGGCTGGGGCGTCGGCTGGTACCCCTCGAGTGAGCGCGGCGCAGCGGTGGTGAAGGACCCGACGTCCTCCGGCGCGACGACGGTCAGCAACGCCCTCGGCGACTGGAACCGCTTCCGCTCCACGATCTTCGTCGCCCACCTGCGCGGCCACCGCCGGCCCCGCAACCAGGAGGACGTCCAGCCCTTCGTGCGGAGCTACGGAGGTCGCCAGTGGATCTTCGCGCACGACGGCGACCTCGCGGCCGACTACGCCGCGCGCCTCCCGCTCGGCGACGACCCGGCGTTCGATCCGCTCGGAACGACGGACAGCGAGCACGCCTTCTGCTGGCTCCTGTCCCGACTCCACGCCGAGCGCGCGCGGACGCTCGCGGACGTCGCGCCCGATCAGCTCCGCGCCTGGCTGCGCACCCTCAACGCCGGCGGACAGCTCAACCTGCTGCTGACCGACGGGGAGCAGGTCGCGGCCTACCACGACGCCGAGGGGAAGGGGCTGCTCCACTGGAACCGGCGACTTCCGCCGCACGCCAGTGCCGAGCTGCGCTCGGACTCCGTCCGGATCGGCCTCGAGTCGCCGGAGGACCCGAACCGCACGGCGCTCTTGTTCTCGAGCGTGCCGCTCACCGAGGAGCCGTGGCAGGTCTTCGCCCCGGCCGGGCTGATCCTGGCGCGGCGCGGCAGCGTGACCTGGGCCAGCTCGCCGAGCGTCACGAAGGGGAGCGGCGGGCGGGGCGCGCTGTCGCCGGCACCCGCGCCCGGGCAGGTCGAAGCCGGCCAGCAGCTGGCCGCAGCCGAGCCGCTCGCCGTGGCCTCCGGTCCCGCGCCCGGCCCCGGAGCGGGCGGCAAGACGCTCAGCATCGTCCACCGGACCCACTACGCCTACGACGAACCCGTGGAGCGCAGCTCCCACCGTCTGCTGCTGCGCCCCGTCGAGGATCGCGAGCAGCAGGTCCTCGAGTACGCGCTCGCCCTCGAGCCGCTCGCGTCCCTCGACGAGTACGAGGACGTGTTCGGCAACCAGGCCGCGATCGTGGAGATCGAGCGACCCTTCTCCGAACTCGAGCTGGTGAGTCGCACCGTGGTCCGGGTGGGGCCCGTCCCGAGCCTCGAGCAGCGGACGGCCCAGCGCCGCCACGCGATCCCGCTCACCTGGATGCCCTGGCAGCGGCAGATGCTCTCGGCCTACCTGCTGCCGCCCGAGCTCCCGGAGACGCAGCTGCGCGAGCTCTCGGAGTTCGGGATGAGCTTCGTGGAGCGCAACGACTACGACCTGGTCGGCACCCTGCTCGACCTGAACGAGACGCTGTACCGCGACTTCGAGTACGTCTCGGGCTCCACCACCAACGACACCACCGCCTTCCAGGTCTACGAGTCGCGCCGCGGCGTCTGCCAGGACTTCGCGAACCTGATGATCTGCCTGGCGCGGCTGCTCAACGTCCCGGCGCGCTACCGCATGGGGTACATCTTCACGGGCGCCGACTACGCCAACAAGGTGCAGTCGGAGGCCTCGCACGCCTGGGTCGAGCTCTACATCCCGTGGGTCGGCTGGCACGGCTTCGACCCCACCAACGGCATCCAGGTCGGCAGCGACCACGTCCGGGTGGCCTGCGGGCGCACCTACCGCGACGCCACGCCCACCTCCGGCACCATCTACCGGGGCGGCGGGCTCGAGACGCTCACCGTGGCGGTCAAGGTGGAAGAGGCGCCGGCGTAGAGCCAGCCGCGCCGCACCCCCCACTTCTCGAGCTCGACGGCCACCGGCACCCCCAGCGCCAGACCGACGCAGAGCGCGAGATCCGCCACGGGAAGCGCCTGGGTGTGGAAGATGGGCTGGAGCGCGGGCAGGTAGATCACGGCGAGCTGGAGCGCGAGCGTGAGGAGCACCGCACCCAGCATGGCGGGGTTGCTGCGCAGGCCGAGCCGCAGCAGCGACTCCCGCTCGCTTCGTACCGCGAGCGAGTGGAAGATCTGCGACACGGTCAGCACGGTGAAGACCATCGTCTGCCAGTAGGGCAGCCCCCGCCCCCACGCCCAGGCCTCCGTACCGAGCGAGAGCAGGCCCACGAAGAGACCCACCCAGAGCACGTGCTGCCACATGCCGTGGGCGAACAGGCTCTCTCCGGGCGGCCGAGGCGGCCGCTCCATCACGCCACGCTCCGCCGGCTCCGCGGAGAAGGCGAGACCCGGCAGGCCATCGGTGACCAGGTTGATCCACAGGATGTGGATGGGCAGCAGGGGGATCGGGAGTCCGAGAAACGGCGCGAGGAACAGCGTCCAGATCTCGCCCGAGTTCGAGCTCATCGTGTCCTTGATGAACTTCCGGATGTTGTCGAAGATGCGGCGCCCTTCCTGGACCGCGGCCACGATGGTCGAGAAGTCGTCGTCGAGCAGCACCATGTCGGACGCCTGGCGCGCCACGTCGGTGCCCTTCTGGCCCATCGCCACGCCGATCTCCGCGCGCTTCAGGGCCGGCGCGTCGTTCACGCCGTCGCCCGTCATGGCCACGAAGTGGCCCTGCGCCTGGAGCGCCTCGACGATGCGGAGCTTCTGGGCGGGGGCGATGCGGGCGTAGACGCGCACCTCCTCGACCCGGCCGCGGAGCTCGGCGGGCGAGAGCGCAGCGACCTCGCTCCCGGTCAGCACCGGTGCACCGGCAGCGGCGATGGCGAGCCGCTCGGCGATGGCGCGCGCCGTGCTCGGGTGGTCGCCCGTGATCATGATCGGAGTGATGCCTGCCGAGCGGCAGAGCGCGACGGAGGCCGCGGCCTCCTCGCGCGGCGGATCCATCAGCCCGACCAGCCCGAGGAAGCGCATCTCCTGCTCGATGCTCTCCGGGACCGGCGAATCGGGCACGGCGGGCAGCGTGCGCATCGCGAACGCGAGCACGCGTTGGCCGTCGGCCGCGAGCGCCTCGGCCCGGGTGAGTACGGCGTCGCGGTCCAGGGGAGTCGATCCCTCGGCGGTGAGCCGATCCGCGCAGATGGCGAGGATGCGCTCGGGCGCGCCCTTGCAGTACGCGACCACCTCGCCGCCTTCGGCGTGCAGGGTCGTCATGCACTTGCGCTCGGCGTCGAAGGGCAGCTCTGCAAGCCGCGGGTGCTCGGCCTCGACGCTGGCGCGCTCGAAGCCCGCCTCGCGCGCGGCCCGAGCGAGCGCCACCTCGGTCGGCTCGCCGAGCAGCTCGCCCTCGGTGCCCGGGCGCGCGTCGTTGTTCAGCGCCATCGCGCGGGCCAGGTGCAGCCACGGCCCCGTCGCGTCGTCCGACGCGGGCAGGCTTCGCTCGACCGCATCGTCCACCGCGAAGGACTCCGCGAGCATCCGGTTCTGGGTCAGCGTGCCGGTCTTGTCGGCGCAGATCGTGGTGACCGAGCCGAGCGTCTCGACGGCGGGGAGCCGCCGGATCAGCGCGTGGCGCCGGCTCATCTTCCGCGCGCCGAGTGCGAGCGCCACGGTGACCACGGCCGGTAGCGCCTCGGGAATCGCCGCAACGGCGAGGGTGACGGCGGTGAGGAACATCAGCGCCGTTGGCTCCCCGCGCAGCAGCCCCGTCCCGAAGATGACGGCGCAGACGGCGAGCACCCCGAGGCTCAGCGTGCGCCCGAAGCGGGCGAGGCGCTGCTGGAGGGGCGTTTGCTGGGCGCCACCGGCGTCGAGCAGTCCGGCCACCTGGCCGAGCTCGCTCGCCATGCCGGTCGCGACCACGACCCCGATCGCGCGGCCGCTCGTGACGAGCGTCCCCTGGAACCCGAGGTCGAGGCGATCGCCGAGCGACAGCTCGTCCGCGTCGATCGCATCGCTCTGCTTCTGGACCGAGAGCGACTCGCCGGTGAGCGAGGACTCGTCGACGAGCAGCTCCGCCACCTCGAGGAAGCGGAGGTCCGCGGGCACCACGTTGCCCGCCTCGACCTGCACGACGTCCCCCGGCACGAGCTCGCTCGCGGCGACCGCGGCCCAGTGGCCGTCGCGGAGCACCTGCGCCTCGGGGGCCGAGAGCTCCCGCAGCGCCGCGACGGCGCGCTCCGCGCGGTATTCCTGCACGGCTCCGATCACCGCGTTCAGCAGCACGATGGCCACGATCGCGAGCGTGTCCTGGACCTCGCCCACCACGCCCGAGATCACGGCCGCCACGATCAGCACGAAGATCATGAAGTCGGCGAACTGCCCGGCCAGGATCCGGAGGGGCCCGCGCTGGCGAGCCTCCTCGATGCGGTTCGGGCCGAAGCGACGGCGCCGCGCGTCGACCTCGGCCGCGGGGAGCCCCCGGCGCGGGTCGACCCCGAGCTCCGCGAGCACGGCCTCGGCCGGCAGCCGGTGCCAGCGAGGCGCACCCGCGCCGGTGGGTGCGGGGGGCATGCGCGCGCTCTGCCTCAGGCCACGACGCCTTCCCGGCGCAACGAGGCGATCGCGCCGGCGTCGAGACCGAGCTCGCCGAGCAGCTCGTCGCTGTGCTCGCCGAGCAGCGGTGCGGCGCGGCGGATGCCGGCCGGCGTCGCATCGAACCGGGCGGCCGGTCGCGGCTGGCGCATCGGACCGGCGTGCGGGTGCGCGCTCTCCTCGATCAGCTCGTTCGCCGCCAGCTGGGGATGCGTCAGCAGGTCGCCGCGCGAGAGGATCGGCGCGCAGGGCACGCCCTCCGCGTCGAGGCGCGCGAGCCACGCGTCCGTCGTCGCCGTGCGCAGCGCCTCCTGCATGCAGGCGAGGCGCTCTTCGACGTGGATCACGCGGGCGGCGGTGGTGGCGAAGCGCGGGTCCTCGCGCCACTCCGGCCTTCCGACCGCGCGACAGAAGCCCTGCCACTCGACGTCGGCCACGGTGCCCGCCGTCATGAAGCCATCGGCCGTCTCGAAGACGAGATCCTGCGCCAGCTGCGCGCGGGCGCGCTCGGTCTCGTCGCCCACCCAGGTGTAGCCGGCCATGCCCTCGTGCCAGAGGAACGACACCATCGCGTCGAGCATCGAGAGGCGGACGTGCTGCCCCTGCCCCGTGCGCTCGCGGGCGAAGAGCGCGGCGCAGATGGTCTGCGCCGCCGTCACCGCCGTCAGCTTGTCCGGGACGATCAGACGCAGCATGCGCGGGCGTCCGCCAGCTTCGCCCTGGATCGACGCGAGCCCGGAGAGCGCCTGCACGAGGGGATCGTAGACGCGCTTCTTCGCATAGGGCCCCGTCTCGCCGAAGCCCGAGATCGAGACGTAGATCAGGTCGGGCCGGGCCCGGCGCAGCGCCGCCTCGCCGATCCCCATGCGTTCCGCCGTCCCGGGCCGGAAGTTCTGGACGAAGACGTCGGCGCCGGCGACGAAGCGTTCCAGCAGCGCGCGTCCGCGCGCCTCGCGCAGGTTCAGGACCAGCGAGCGCTTGTTCCGGTTCACCGTGGCGAACGTCGGCGCCATGCCGCGCTTGCCGGCGCCCATCAGCCGCACCAGGTCGCCGCTCCCCGGCGCCTCGACCTTGATCACGTCGGCACCCTGGTCCCCGAGCATCATCGTGGCCATCGGCCCCGAGATCATGCTGGTGCAGTCGATCACGCGAACGCCCGCGAGCGGCCCCGCCATGGACACCTCCGATCCCGGCGCTAGTCGAGCAGCGCCTCGGGAACTTCGACCACGCGCGCGCGCAGCCACTCGCCGAGCGACTTGGCCTGCGCATCGGGTCGGATCGAGGACGCCACGCCCTCGCCGAGCAGGCCCACGATCACGAAGTTGAGGGCCCGCAGGTTGGGCAGCGCGTAGCGGCGCACGGTGAGCGGCGCAGCTTCGGGGAGCAGCGTCTTCAGGTGCTCGACGTCGAGGAAGCGCTCCAGCCAGGCGTAGGCGAGGTCGCTGCGCGCCCAGACGCCGAGGTTCGCGTTGCCGCCCTTGTCGCCGG
>JBFIYM010000208.1:0-6245 GCA_041605395.1 Myxococcota bacterium
GAGCAGATCCTGCGCATCGAGAACCTCTACGACCCGCAGATGCTGCCGGTGCTCCACGCCGTGAACCAGGCCTTGATCGCGCACACGCTCAAGAAGCGCGACGTCGAGTACGTCGTGCAGCGCAGCGACAAGAGCGGCAAGCCCGAGGTGATCATCGTCGACGAGTTCACCGGGCGCCTGATGCCCGGCCGGCGCTGGTCGGACGGTCTCCACCAGGCGGTCGAAGCGAAGGAAGGCATTCCGATCCAGAGCGAGAGCCAGACCTACGCCTCGATCACCTTCCAGAACTACTTCCGGATGTACGACAAGCTCGCCGGCATGACCGGCACCGCGGACACGGAGGCCCCGGAGTTCGCCAAGATCTACGACCTCGACGTGATGGTGGTGCCGACGAACCGGCCCATGATCCGCGACGACCTGCCGGACGTGGTCTACAAGACCGAGCGCGAGAAGTTCGACGCGGTGATCGAGGACATCCGCGAGCGCAACGCCAAGGGCCAGCCCGTGCTCGTCGGCACCATCTCGATCGAGAACTCGGAGCGGCTCTCCTCGCGGCTCGGGAAGCGCGGCGTCAAGCACAACGTGCTGAACGCCAAGCAGAACGAGCGTGAGGCGGAGATCGTGGCCCAGGCGGGCCGCAAGGGCGCCGTCACCATCTCGACGAACATGGCGGGTCGCGGCACCGACATCGTGCTGGGGGGCAACCCGGAGTACCTGGCGCTGGCCAAGTGCGGCGGCGACAAGGCGCACGAGGACTACCCGCGCCTGTTCGCGGAGTTCGAAGCCCAGTGCAGCGCCGAGCGCGAGGAGGTGCTCGCCGCCGGCGGGCTCCACATCCTCGGCACCGAGCGCCACGAGAGCCGGCGCATCGACAACCAGCTGCGGGGGCGTTCGGGCCGCCAGGGCGACCCCGGGTCCTCGCAGTTCTATCTCTCGCTCGAAGACGACCTGATGCGGATCTTCGGGGGCGAGAAGATCAAGCCCTGGATGGAGCGCCTCGGGCTCCAGGACGGCGAGGCGATCGAGCACGGCATGGTGACGCGCTCGATCCAGAACGCGCAGAAGAAGGTCGAGTCGCGCAACTTCGACATCCGCAAGCACCTGCTCGACTACGACAACGTGATGAACCAGCAGCGCAAGAGCTTCTACGGCAAGCGCCGCGAGGTGCTCGGGCTCGGCGACGCGCACGAGGAGGTGCTGGCGATCGTCGAGGGCGTCCTGGTCGCCCATCTGGATCAGCTGTGGCCGGAGAAGGGCTCGCCGGACGAGGACCGGCTGGCGGAGCTCGCGACCACGCTCGAGCACCAGTTCGGCGTGAGCTTCGATCCGCAGGCCCCCCCGTTCCAGGTCGAGGGCACGCCCGTGAATCGGGAGGAGTTCGCCCGCGGGATGCTGGACCGCCTGGTCGGCGTGCTCGAGGAGAAGCGCAAGCGCTGCGACGCGATGGCCGAGCAGCACCGCGAGCTCGGCTACCCCGCCTTCGCCGACTACGAGCGCGAGATCCTGCTGCGCGTGATGGACCGCCAGTGGAAGGACCACCTGCACGCCATGGACGGGCTGCGCGAGGGGGTCTCGCTGCGCGGCTACGCGCAGAAGGACCCGAAGCTCGAGTACCAGCGGGAGGGCTTCGCGCTCTTCGAGCAGATGGGGCAGCGCGTCGACCACGAGGTGGCGGAGCTGGTCTTCAAGTTCGTGCTGCCGGAGCCGAGCCAGCTGCGGCCGCCGCCGCGCCCGCGCGAGGCGCCGGCAGTGAGCCCGGGCGGCGCGCGTCCCGGCCTGCCGCCGGCCGGTGCCGCCCAGCCGGGCGAGCCGGCCCAGGCCCTGCCGAACACGCGCGTCGGCCGCAACGACCCGTGCCCGTGCGGAAGCGGGAAGAAGTTCAAGAAGTGTCACGGCGCGAAGGCCTGAGCCGGAGCGGGTAGGGCGACGCGCGTGGCGGATCCGATGCCCCAGGTGCCGGGCTTCCGCTTCGCCGGGGTCCGCTGTGGCATCAAGCGGCGCGGTCTCGATCTCGCGCTGCTCGTGAGCGATCGGCCCGCCGCGGCCGCGGGGGTCTTCACGCGCTCCACGGTGCCGAGCGCGCCGGTCGTGGTGTGTCGGCGCCGGCTGAGGAGCGGGCGGGCCCGCGCGATCGTCGCGAACAGCGGCGTCTCGAACGTGGCGATGGGCGCGGCGGGGCTCGCCGCCGCCGAGCGCATGAGCGCCCGGGCCGCAGCGGCGCTCGGTGTCCGCCCCGCGGAGGTGCTCCCGGCCTCGACCGGCGTGATCGGCATGCCGCTCCCGCTCGCTGCGATCGAGCGCGGCCTGCCGCGCGCCGCGCGAGCGCTCGCCGCCGACGGGCTCGGGCGCGCCGCGCGCGCCATCATGACCACCGATACGGTGCGGAAGGTCGCCGGTACGCGCTTCACGCTGGGCCGCAGGCGCTGCTCGCTCGCGGGCATCGCCAAGGGCTCCGGAATGATCGAGCCGCGCATGGCCACGATGCTCGCCTTCTTCGCGACCGACGCGGCGGTGGCGCCGGCCACGTTGCGCCGCCTGTGGCGGGAGGTCGCCGACGAGACCTTCAACCGCGTGACGGTGGACGGCGAGACCTCGACCAGCGACAGCGCCCTCGTGCTGGCGGGCGGCGCGGCCGGCGCCGCGCCGATCACCCGCGCGAGGAGCGCCGGCGCCCGCGTGCTGCGCGCCGCGCTGCTCGACGTCGCGGGCGAGCTCGCGCAGGCGCTGGCCCGCGACGGCGAGGGCGCCACCAAGCTCGTGACCGTCCGGGTCGAGGGCGCCCGGACTGCGGCGCAGGCGGAGCTCGCGGCGCGCCGCATCGCCAACTCGCTGCTCGTGAAGACCGCGCTCTTCGGCGGCGACCCCAACTGGGGTCGCATCCTCCAGACCGTCGGTGCGGGCCGGGTGGCGCTCGATCTGGCCCGCACGGAGGTGCGCCTGTGCGGCGTCCCGGTGTTCCGTCGGGGCGCCTCGGCCGGCCCCGCTGCACGCCAGCGCGCCGGCCGCCGGATGCAGGCCTCCGAGATCGAGATCGTCGTCCGCCTCGGCGCCGGCCGCGCCCGCTGCCAGATCTGGACCTGCGACCTCTCCTACGCCTACGTCCGCATCAACGCCGACTACACCACCTAGCCCCGGGAGGGGCGGCCCCCCCCCCGGGAGCCCCTTTCGACGTCTCCACGAGCGCCCCCGAGCTAGAGCGACCCGGGGCGTTCTGCTAACCACCCTCCACTTCACACGTTCCGGACCGCCCCTGCGGTCCCGGCGCAAGCCGGGTGGGGGAGGACAACGGGCCGGGGCGGACGTTCAACCGCGAAGGAGAGCCATGTCCGAGACTCCCGACCCCTCCGCCCCGGCGGCCGCGCCGGAGGCCCCCCCCGAGACGGCCGCGGCCGCGATGGAGCGCACCCCGCCGTCCGTGCGTGGGCTGCTCGAAGCGGGCGCTCACTTCGGCCACCAGACCCGGCGTTGGAATCCGAAGATGAAGCGTTTCATCTTCGGCGAGCGCGCCGGCATCCACATCATCGACCTCGACCAGACCGTGCGGCGGCTGGCCACCACGCTCGACTTCCTGCGCGAGACCGTCGCGGCCGGTGGCAAGGTCCTGTTCGTCGCCACGAAGCGTCAGGCGCAGGAGATCGTCCAGCGCGAGGCGGAGCGCAGCGGCCAGTTCTACGTGAACAACCGCTGGCTGGGCGGCATGCTCACGAACTTCCGGACCGTGCGGAAGTCGATCGAGCGCTTCAAGGAGCAGCTCGCGATCGTCGGGGACGAGGAGAAGGTCAAGGACCTCTCGAAGAAGGACCTGTCGCGGCTGAACCGCTCGATCACGAAGTACAAGAAGTCGCTCGACGGCATCCAGGAGATGTCGCGCCTGCCCGACGCGCTCTTCGTGATCGACGTGGGCTGCGAGCACATCGCCGTATCCGAGGCGCGCCGCCTCGGGATTCCGATCGCGGCGGTCGTGGACACGAACGGCGAGCCCGAAGGCATCGACTTCGTGATCCCCGGCAACGACGACGCGATCCGCTCGATCGAGCTCTACGCCAAGTTCGCGGCCGACGCCTGTCTGGAGGGCGCCGAGCTCTTCAACGCCCGCGTGCAGGCCCAGGAGCAGCCGGCCGCCGGCGCCGAGGGGACCGGACCGCGCGCGATCCGGCGCGTGGTCGAGATCCGCCACCCCACGGCGCGCCGCGGCCGTCAGCCGGGCGGCACGCACTCGGCGCTCGGCCGGGCGCGGCGCGGTCCGCCCCCGGCCGGGGCGGAGAGCGAGCCGGCCCCCGCCGCCGAGGCGGCCCCGGCCGCCAAGCCGGACGCAGCGGAGACCCCGACCCCCGAGCCGGCCGCGGCCGAGACCCCGCCCGCGCCCGAGAAGCCCACCGAAGGCTGAGCGGAGGCAGACCGATCCATGGCCATCTCAGCAGCGGCAGTGAAGGCGCTCCGGGACCGCACCGGGGCGGGGATGATGGAGTGCAAGAAGGCACTCGGGGACGCGGAGGGCGACGTCGAGCGCGCGATCGAGCTGCTCCGCGAGCGCGGGCTCTCGAAGGGCGCGAAGCGCGCGGGCCGCGCCACCAGCGAGGGCACCATCGCGCTGGCCCTGGACGACGGCGGGGCGAGCATCGTCGAGCTCGGCTGCGAGACCGACTTCGTGGCCAAGACCGAGGACTTCCAGACGCTCGCCCAGGCGTTGGCCCAGGCGGCGCTGGCGCACCCCGAAGCCGAGGGCCCGGAGACGCTGCTGGTGCTCGACGGGCTGGACCAGCAGATCCAGGCGGCGAGCGGGAAGCTCGGCGAGAACGTGGTGCTGAAGCGCTCGGCGCGCCTCGCGGCGAGCGGTGCGGGGCTGGCGGGGGGCTACGTGCACGCCGGCGGCAAGCTCGGCGTGATCGTCGCCCTCGAGACCGCGGCGTCCGGCGAGAGCCCCGAGCGTCTCGCGAAGGACGTCGCGATGCACGTCGCGGCGCACGACCCGAGCCCGGTCGCGATCGACCGCGACGGGGTTCCCCGGGACCTCGTCGAGAAGGAATCCGAGATGCTGCGGCGCCAGGCGGAGCAGGAGGGCAAGCCCCCCGCCGTGACCGAGAAGATCGTCCAGGGGCGCCTCAAGAAGTTCTACGGCGAGGTGTGCCTGCTGGAGCAGGCCTTCGTCAAGAACCCGGACCAGAGCGTCGCGCAGCTGCTCGAAGACGCCGCCAAGGAGCTCGGGCAGCCGGTGCGGGTCAGTGGCTTCGTCCGCTTCAAGCTGGGGGAGACCGCCACGGAATGAAGCTCGCCTATCGCCGCATCGTGCTGAAGCTCTCCGGTGAGGTGCTCGCCGGGGGCCAGGGCTTCGGCATCCACCCCGACGTGTTCCTGGGCATCGCGGAGCAGATCCGTGACGCCGCGGCGATCGGCACGCAGATCGGCATCGTGATCGGCGGCGGCAACATCATCCGGGGGATCTCGGCCGCCTCGGCCGGCATGGACCGCGCCACGGCCGACTACATGGGCATGATGGCGAGCGTCATGAACAGCGTCGCCCTCCAGGATGCACTCGAGAAGCTGGAGCTCTCGACCCGCGTCTGCTCGGCCCTCGAGATCAAGGAGGTGGCCGAGCCGTACATCCGCCGCCGCGCCGAGCGCCACCTCGAGAAGGGTCGCATCGTGATCTTCGCCGGCGGCACCGGAAACCCGTACTTCACCACCGATACGGCGGCGGCGCTTCGCGCGGCCGAGGTGCACGCGGACGCCGTCTTGAAGGCGACCAAGGTGGACGGCGTCTACAGCGCCGATCCCGAGAAGGACAAGAACGCCGAGCGCTACGAGCACCTCTCCTACGACGAGGTGCTCGACCGCCGTCTCGCCTTCATGGACGAGTCGGCCGTCGGGCTGTGCCGCGCCAACGGCCTGCCCATCGTGGTCTTCGACGTGACGGTGTCGGGCAACGTCCGCAAGGTGGTGGCCGGCGAGAAGATCGGCACGATCGTCAGCTGAAGGAGGGCGCATGGCCGACGAGGACGTTCAGGTCATCCTGGACGAGACCAAGGAGGAGATGGAGAAGGCCTTGAAGAGCCTGCGCATCGATCTCCAGAAGGTGCGCACCGGACGGGCCAACCCGGCCCTCCTCGATGGGGTCCAGGTCGACTACTACGGCGCCCCCACGCCCCTCAATCAGCTCTCCAACCTGAGTACGCCCGATCCGCGTCTGATCGTGGTGTCGCCCTTCGACAAGAGTGTGATCGGCGACATCGAGAAGGCCATCCTGA
>JBFIYM010000209.1:0-6244 GCA_041605395.1 Myxococcota bacterium
CCCTGGCTCCCGACCCCGCGCGCGCTGGTTCGCGTTCCGGTCGGGGAGACCGCGGCCGGCGACCCGGCGCTCCAGCGCCGGTTCGCCTGGAGCGATCGCGGCTCGGGCCGCCTGGCGCTCGACCAGCTGCATGCCTTCGCCTGGCTGCTCGGGCCGAAGCTCGACCCCGAGGCGCGCCTGCACGCGCTGGTCGACTGGATCTCGTTCCATTCGGAGGGCGTCGGCTGGGAGCCCGCTCCGACGAGTCGACGCGTGCTGGCCTGGCTCAAGTGCCTCACCACGCCCGGCGCCCTCCCGCCCGCGACCGAGACGCACGGCCGCGTGCTGCCCTCCCTGGCCGAACAGCTCACGCACCTCGAGCGACACCTCGAGGTCGAGCGCGGGAGCGAGCGCCTGCTCTGGAACCTGCTGGCGCTCACCACCGCGGCCACGCTGCTGGAGGGCGGGGACGCCGAGCGCTGGCGCGGGGCCGCGTCGCGGCTCGACCGGGAGCTCGAGCGCCAGATCGGGCCCGACGGCGCCCACGAGTCGCGTTGCCCGATGCTCCACGCCGAGCTGATCGAGGGGGTGCTCGATCTCGTGAACGCGCGGCGCGCGGTCGGGGCGCCGGAGTCCGAGGCGCTCGCGGACACGGCCGCCGCCATGCTCGGCGCCCACGCCGTCTGGACGCATCCCGACGGGGAGATCGCGCTGCTCGGGGACTCGGCGCTCGGCGTGGCCCACCCGCTCGCCCGTCTCGCGACGTACGCCGCAGCGCTCGGCGTGAAGGCCCGCGGCCCCGCCGCGCCGGGCGTGCTCGAGACGGCCCGGGTGGTGCGGCTCGAGCGCGCTCCCTTCGTCGTGATCTTCACCGCCGCGCCGCCGGCGCCGGCCTGCCAGCCCGCGCACGCCCACTGCGATGCGCTCTCCTTCGAGCTCTCGCTCGGCGGCGAGCGACTGGTGAGCGACACCGGGGTGTTCGACTTCGGCGAGGGCCCCTGGCGCGATCACGCCCGGGCCACGCGCTCGCACGCGACCGTCGAGGTGAACGAGGCCGAGCAGGCCGAGTTCTGGGGCGCCGACCGGGTGGGCGGTCGCCCCGACGCGGGCCTGGTGCGCGCCGAGCCCGGCCTCTGCGTGGAGGGCGTGTGCGCCGGCTGGTCGACCGCCGAGGTGCTGCACCGACGGCTGCTGGCGTTCGACGCAGGCGGCCTCCGGATCGAGGACCGCTTCGACCGCCCGGCCGAGCGAGCGAGGCTGTTGCTGCCGCTGGCGCCGGGCGTCGAGGTGCGACTCGAGGGAAGAAGCGCGCGGCTCGGGACGCGCCGGGGAGGGCGCCTGCACGTGTCCCTCCCGGAGGCGCGCTGGCGCGTCGAGCGCAGGACCTGCTTCGTCGAGCTCGGCAGCGAGGGCGAGCGCAGCGTCCTGGTGGGGGAGGCGCGGAAGCTGGCCGCCGCCGACTGGCGGCTCACGCCGGAGGAGCGAGATGGCTGACGGGCTGCGGGTGATCCAGTGGGGGACGGGGAACGTGGGCCACGAGGCGCTGCGTTCCGTGATCGAGAGCCCCGAGCTCACGCTGGCGGGCGTGCGCGTCTACGGCGAGGCCAAGGACGGCGCCGACGCCGGCTCGCTCTGCGGGCTGCCCGAGACGGGCGTCCGCGCCACCCGCGATGCGGAGGCCCTGCTGGCGCTCCCGGCCGATTGCGTCGTCTACGCCCCGCGGCACGCCCATCTCGACGAGGTCGCGGCGCTCCTGGCCTCCGGGAAGAACGTGGTGGCGACACCCTTCCTGTTCTTCCCCCCGACGCTTCCGGCGGCCGACCTCGCGAAGCTCGAGGCGGCCTGCGCGAAAGGCCGGAGCTCCGTGCACGGCACCGGCATCCACCCCGGCTTCGTGGGCGAGGTGCTGCCGCTGGTCCTCTCCGGCATGACCCGGCGCCTCGAGCACCTGCACGTGCAGGAGCGCGCCAACTGGAGCCTCTACGCGAGCCCGCACATCACCTTCGACAACATGCGCTTCGGCGCGGCGCCCGAAGACGCGACGCTCGAGGCCAACGCGTTCGCCCGCTTCAACAGCGCCATCTTCCAGGAGCAGCTGCACCTGCTGGCGGCCGGCCTCGGCGCGACGCTCGATCGCGTCGACGTGGAGCAGGAGCTGATCGCCGCCAGCGAGGCCAGCGAGATCGTGGGCGGCCGCATCGAGGTCGGAACGGTGTCGGGCCAACGCTACCGCTGGAGCGGCATCGTCGGCGGCGAGCCGCGCGTCGAGATCGAGGCGCTCTGGACGGTGGGCCCCGGCTACCCCGAGCACTGGGCCCGCCCGCGCGAGGGCTGGACGGTGACGCTCGAGGGGACGCCCTCCCTGCGCGCGCACTTCACCAACGCGGCGAGCTTCGCCCGCGCGCGCGAGACGCCGATCGCCGACCACGTGCACGCGGCCGACATCGCGACGGCCCAGATGGCGGTGAACGCGATCGTCCCGCTCTGCGCGGCCGAGCCGGGCGTCCGGACCTTCCTGGACCTGCCGCTGATCCGCGGCCGCACGGCGCTGGCGCCGTAGCGGCTCAGCCGAGCAGCTCCAGCAGCCCCGCCTCGTCGAGGATCTCGACCTCGAGCTCCTTCGCCTTGGCGAGCTTGCTGCCCGCCGCCTCGCCGGCCACCACGTAGCTCGTCTTCTTCGAGACCGAGCCCGTGACCTTGCCCCCGGCTGCCTCGATGCGGGCGCCGGCCTCGGCGCGCGAGAGCGTCGGGAGCGTCCCCGTCAGCACGAAGGTCTTGCCGGTGAGGGGGCCCTCGCGCGCGCCCGTCTCGCGCGGCTCGCTCCGGGGCCAGCGCACGCCCAGCTCGCGTAGGCGTGCGAGCTCGTGGCGGTGGCGCTCGTCGGCGAAGAAGTCGACGAGCTTCTGCGCGATCACGGGCCCGACGCCGTCGATCGCCTCGAGCGTCTCGAGGTCGGCTTCGAGCAGGGGGTCGAGGTCGCCGAAGCGCGCCGCGAGCAGCTCCGCCACGCCGGGCCCGACCTCGGGGATGCCGAGCGCGACCAGCAGGCGGGGCAGCGTCGTGTCGCGGGCCCGCTCGAGGGAAGCCACCAGGTTGGCGGCGGACTTCTCGCCCATGCGCGGGAGCGCCTCGAGCGCCTCTGCGCGGAGGGCGAAGACGTCGGGCAGCTCCTTCACGAGGCCGGCGTCGAGCAGCTGGTCCACCAGCTTCTCGCCCAGGCCGTCGACGTCGAGCGCGCTCCGGCCGGCCAGGTGCAGCAGCCGGTTCTTGAGCTTCGCCGGGCAGGCGCGGTTCGGGCAGCGGGTCACCGCGCCGCCTTCCTCGCGCACGGCCTCGGTGTTGCAGACCGGACAGCGCTCGGGGAGGCGCCACGCCCGCGTGCCCTTCGGGCGAAGCGCCTTCACCACGCCCACGATCTGCGGGATCACGTCCCCGGCGCGCTGGACGACGACGGTGTCGCCGATGCGGACGTCCTTGCGCTCGACCTCGTCCTGGTTGTGGAGCGAGGCGTTGCGCACGGTGACCCCGCCGACCTGCACCGGCTCGAGCTTCGCCACGGGCGTGAGCGCGCCGGTGCGGCCCACGCTCGCGAAGATCTCGAGCACGCGCGTGTGCTCCTGGTGGGGCGGGAACTTGTAGGCGATGGCCCAGCGCGGCACGCGCGCCAGCTCGCCGAGGTCGCGCTGGAGCGAGAGGTCGTCCACCTTGAAGACGGCGCCGTCGATCTCGATCGGGAGCGCCGCGCGCCGTCCCTGCAGCGAGGCGAACCACGCGAGCGCTGCGTCGAGGTCCGGCAGGCGGGCGCTCTCCGGGCTCACGTCGAAGCCCCAGTCGCGGAGCCGGGCCTGCACCTCCCACTGCGTGCGGACCGTCGCGGGGAGGCCCTCGCCGACCGCGTAGGCGCAGAAGGCGAGGGAGCGGAGCCGCTCGCGGTCCACGTCGTGGAGCATGCGCAGGGCCCCCGCGGCCGCGTTGCGGGGGTTCGCGAACGGCTCGAGGCCGTCCGCGGCGCGCCGCGCGTTGAGCCGCCGGAACGCCCGGAGCGGCAGCACCACCTCGCCGTAGACCGAGACCGTGCCCCGGGGCGCCCCCTGGAGCGACAGCGGGAGCGCCAGCACCTGGCGCAGGTTGGCGCTCACGTCCTCGCCCACGAGGCCGTCGCCCCGCGTGGCGCCGACGGCGAGCACGCCGTCCTGGTAGACCAGCTCCACCGCGGCGCCGTCGAGCTTCGGCTCGGCGACGAGGGCGATGGCGTCGCTGCGGTCGAGCTGACGCTGCACGCGCTCGAGCCAGGCGCGCATCGCGGGCTCTTCCATGGCGTTGTCGAGCGAGCGCATCGGCACGCGGTGCCGCACGGGCGCGAAGCCCGCGGCGGGCGGCATGCCCACGCGTCGGGTCGGCGAATCGGGCCGGGCCAGGTCGGGCCACTCCGCCTCGAGGGCCTCGAGCTCGCGGAAGCGCCGGTCGTACTCCGCGTCGGAGATCTCGGGCGCGTCCTCGTGGTAGTAGAGACGGGCGTGCCGCGCGAGATCCTGGCTGAGGGCCTGGATACGCGCTGCGGCCCGGCTCCGCGCCGTGCCGTCGCCGCTCACGCGTGGCGTCGTCCCAGTGCCATCCGGCGCCGCCGCCCTCGACCCATCCCGCTAAAGCTCCACGGCCGCTCCCGCGATAAGCCCCCTCACGGGTCCGCCGCGGCCGACGGGCAAGATACCACCCGGCCGCTCGCGGTGCGGCTCCGTACCGGTTCTGGAGCGGAGGGAGGAACAGCGGCGGTGAGGACACCCCCCGACGTCGACCAGGGCGGTGGCCGGCCCGACGCGAGCCCGCGAGCCTCCCGCCTCGCGGCCGGAGTCCACCCGTGAGTGCTGCCCCGGCGCTGCGCGGCGCCCGCGTGCTGGTCGTCGACGACTCGGAGAGCATCCGACGCTTCCTGGCCGGGCTGCTCACCGCCCAGGGCTACCGCGTGGACACCGCGGAGGACGGGCGGCGCGCCCTCGGTCTGATCGAGGCGGGGGCGGCGCCGGACCTGGTGCTGCTCGACGTGATGATGCCCGACCCCGACGGGCTCGAGACGCTGCGCCAGCTCCGGGAGCGCGAGCCGAACCTTCCCGTCGTGATGGTCTCCGTGGTGGGAAGCGCCAAGACCATCGTCGAGGCGATGCAGGCGGGGGCCTGCGACTACGTGAGCAAGCCCTTCCAGGAGAGCGAGCTCGAGGCGGTGATCGCACGCGCGCTCACGCGCAGCCAGAGCGAGGGCGAGCGGGCGCAGGCGGCGAACGCGCCCTTCGAGGCGCTGTGGGAGGGCCGGGCGCTGGCCCAGGTCCGCGCCGTGATCGATCGCGTGGCCGAGACCGACGTGACCGTGCTGATCCAGGGCGAGAGCGGCACGGGGAAGGAGGTCGTGGCGCGCGCGCTCCACGAGGCGTCGCAGCGCCGGCAGGGCCCCTTCGTCAAGGTGAACTGCGCCGCGCTCCCGGGCGAGCTGCTCGAGAGCGAGCTGTTCGGCTACGAGCGGGGCGCCTTCACCGGCGCGGTGTCGCGGAAGCCGGGCAAGTTCGAGGGGGCGCAGCGCGGCACGCTGTTCCTGGACGAGATCGCCGAGATGAGCCCGACGGCGCAGGCCAAGCTGCTGCACGTGCTCCAGGACGCGAGCTTCACGCGCCTCGGCGGAAACCAGGAGATCCACGTCGACGTGCGCATCGTGGCCGCCACGCATCGCCCGCTCGCCGAGCTCGCTGCCAAGAAGCTCTTCCGCGAAGACCTCTACTTCCGCCTGAACGTGGTGAACGTGACGGTGCCGCCGCTGCGGGAGCGTCGGGAGGAGCTGCCGGGGCTGATCGATCACTTCCTCGAGCGCTTCGCCGCCCGCTACGGCCGACCCGCCCGGGCGCTGAGCCCTCGGCTGCGCGCCATGCTCGAGCGCCATCCGTTCCCCGGCAACGTCCGCGAGCTCGAGAACCTGATGAAGCGCATCGTGGTGCTCGGCAGCGAGGCCCGCGTGGTGCGCGACCTGCTCGCCCAGGAGCGCGCCCAGGCCCGCCGCGAGCGCCGCTTCGAGCTGCTGTTGCGCGACGTGGAGGAGCACGCCGGCGAGGTGCCGCTGCGCGAGGTCGGCCGGCGCGCGGCGCTCGAAGCCGAGCGCGAAGCGATCCAGCAGGCGCTGCTGCTCACGAGCTGGAACCGGAAGCACGCCGCGCGCGTGCTGGGCGTCAGCTACAAGACGCTGCTCCAGAAGATCCAGGACTGCGGGCTCACGCCGGACTGA
>JBFIYM010000210.1:0-6224 GCA_041605395.1 Myxococcota bacterium
CGTTCGCCTGCCGCTCACTGCGCGCTTCACGCCTGGGACTCCGTTCGCCTGCCGCTCACTGCGCGCTTCACGCCTGGGACTCCGTTCGCCTGCCGCTCACTGCGCGCTTCGCTTGCACGGGAACTCCGTTCGCCCGACCTGCGTCCTGGGGATCCTGCCGGGGCGCAGGCCGACCCTGCGCCTTCGGCAAGCGACCCGCTGCGCTTGAACTATTTGCCCGAGAAGCGCGGATCGCGCTTCTCCACGAAGGCCGCCAGGCCCTCGTCGCGATCCTCGCTCGCGAACAGCGCGGAGAATGCCTGCTGCTCGAGGCTGTGCGCCACGCGAACGTCGGCGTCCTGGCCCTCGAGCAGGACGCGCTTGGCCCGCGCCAGGGCGAGCGGACCCTTCCGGGCCAGCGTCTCCGCGCAGGCGACGGCGCCCTCGAGCAGGGCCGCCTCGTCCTCGAACACACGATTCACGAGACCGATGCGCTCGGCGCTCTCGGCGCCGAGCGGCTCGCCGCCGAGCACGAGCTCCCGCGCCCAGCCGGGGCCCACCCGACGCGGCAGCCGGCTGGTGCCGCCGAAGCCCGGGATCAGGCCCAGGTTGACCTCGGGCTGTCCGAGCCGCGCGCGGCGCGCCGCGTAGATCCAGTCGCAGGCCAGCGCCAGCTCGAGCCCTCCGCCGAGCGCAAAGCCGTTCACGGCGGCGATGACCGGCACCGGGAGCGCCTCGAGCGACGCGAAGGTCTCGTGCCCGAGGCGGCTCAGGGCGAGCGCCTCCTGGGCCGTCATGCGCTGCATCTCGGCGATGTCGGCCCCGGCGGCGAAGGCGCGCCCCGCCCCCGTCACGATCACGGCGCGGAGCGACGCGTCCCCGGCGAGCTCGCGGATGCGGGAGGCGATCGCCTCGAGCATGCGGCTCGACAGCGCGTTCAGCTGGTCCGGGCGATTCAGGGTGAGCAGTGCCGCCCCGCCCCGCCGCTCGTGGGTCACCAGATCGGCCAAAGCCGCTTCTCCCCCCGCAAAGGCGGCCCATGTTCTAGCATGCGGGCCTCGAGGGGGCAGGAGCGGCGCATGCGACGATCCCGGTTGGCAGTGACCAGTGGCTTCCTGGGCGCACTGGGCGTCTTCGACGCGGTGCTGGGGCCGCTCCTGATCCAGCTCGGGGCCGTCTCGCCCCTGTTCGGCTTCCAGGCCTTCTTCGGCCTGGGGCTGCTGCTCGGGCTGGTGGCGCTGGTGCTCTCGCCCTTCGCGCTCCGGGCGACCCGGGCCGGGAGCGGGCGAACCGGGCGCGGGCTCGCCTGGCTGGGCTTCGGCTGCGGGGCGCTGCTGGTCGGCGTGCTCTTCGTGGCGGCGCAGCCCGGCGCCGGGCTGCCGCCGATCAACGACATCACGACCGATCTCAGCAACCCGCCCGCGTTCGAAGACGACCCGGCCGGGCTCGGCCGCGACATGACCTATCCGAGCGAGTTCGTGGCGCAGGTGGAGGCGGCCTACCCGGACCTCGAGCCGCTGCGCGTCTCGAGCGAGCCGGCGCAGGCGCTCGCGCTCGCCGAGCAGACCGCGCGCGAGCTCGGCTGGGAGGTGGTGACGGCCGACCCGGACGCCGGCACGCTGCTCGCCCGGGAGACGACGCGGAACTTCCGATTCGTCGACGACGTGGTGGTGCGCGTACGGCCGGCCGAGGGGGGCGGCGCCGTGATCGACGTGCGCTCGAAGTCCCGCGACGGCCGCGGGGACCTGGGCGCCAACGCCGCCCGCATCCGCGCCTTCACCGCCGCCTTCCCCCGCTAGACGCCCTCCCCGCTCCGCTCCTTCAGGTGGGCTTCCGCGGTGTGGCGGGCCCAGCGGTAGTCGGCCTTGCCGGAGGGGGCGCGCACGATCTGTTCCACGAAGACGACGGCGCGGGGCAGCTTGTAGCGGGCGATGTGGGCGCTGGCCGCCTCGCGCAGCGCCTCCTCGCTGGCCTCCGTCCCGGGCCGCAGCGCGACCACGGCGGTGACCTGCTGGCCGAAGCGCGGATGCGGCGTGCCGGTCACCACCGTGTCCCACACCGCGGGGTGGTGCTTGAGCGCGTGCTCCACCTCTTCGGCGAAGATCTTCTCGCCGCCGGAGTTGATCGTCACCGAGTCGCGGCCGAGGAGCTTCAGCCCGCCCTCGCCCTGCGCGATCACGCGGTCCCCGGGAACCGAGTAGCGGACGCCGTCGACGACCGGGAACGTCTGCGCCGTCTTCTCGGCGTCCTTGTAGTAGCCGAGCGGCACGGGGCCGCTCCGGGCCAGCCACCCGAGCTCGCCGGAGCCCTCCGCGACGAGGCCCGAGAGGTCCTCCTTCAGCACGGCGTTCTCGTCGCCGAGTGCGAAGTCGCCGGTGGTGGCCTTGCTGCCCGCGCTGCTGATCTGCGTGGCCTGGTGGCCCGACTCGGAAGAGCCCAGCACGTCGAGGATTCGTGCCCCGGGCAGCGCGGCCAGCAGCTCGTCCTTCACGCCCGCCGAGAGGATCGCGCCGCCCGAGCTCAGCGTCTTCACCGACGAGACGTCGTAGTGCCCCTCCTTCAGCCCGGTGAGGAGCGGCCGCGCGAAGGCGTCGCCCACGATCGTCAGCGCGGTGATCCGCTCGCGCTCGACGGTCGACCAGACGTCCGCCGGGTCGAGG
Organism: Myxococcota bacterium; assembly: GCA_041605395.1. Lineage (GTDB taxonomy): Bacteria > Myxococcota_A > UBA9160 > UBA9160 > UBA6930 > JBFIYM01. The sequence continues at coordinate 2,640 of JBFIYM010000210.1, forward strand.
TGACGCGGCTGCGGCGGCACCACCACCGTGCCCCCGGTATGCCACATCGTGAACGCGGCCCAGTGGGCGGCACCGTGCATGAACGGCGGGAGGGGCATCGCGCGCACCTTGCCGGCGCCACGGCGCGCGCGCTCGACCAACGCGGGAAGCGTCGGCTCCGTGCGCGGCGGCAGCAACGAGGCCCGCAGGATGTCGTCCTGCCGCCACAGCACGCCCTTCGGCATGCCCGTGGTGCCGCCGGTGTAGAGGATGTAGAGATCGTCGTCCGAGAGGCCTTCGGGCACGAGCGGCTTCGCCGCCGCGAGCGCGGCTTCGTAGTCGACCGCCCCGGGCAGCCGCTCGCCCGAGCCGTCCTCCACCTGGAGGAAGAGCTCGAGCTTCGGGAGCCGGTCGCGGATCCTGGCGAGCGTCGGGGCGAAGCGGGCGTGGAAGATCACCGCGCGGGCGTCTGCGTTGTCGAAGAGGTAGAGCAGCTCCTCCTCGACGTAGCGATAGTTCACGTTGAACGACGTCGCGCGCGCCTTCCAGGCGCCCAGCATGCCCTCCAGGTACTCGTTTCCGTTGTAGAGGTAGAGGGCGACGTGATCCTGCCCCGACTCGTGGTTCGCGAGCCCGGCCCGCTCGCGCCGGATCCCGAGACCGGCCTCGGCCAGCACCGCGGCGAGACGCCGGGTCCGGTCCGTCACGTCGGCCCAGCGGAGACGGCGCTCTCCGAAGACGAGACACTCCCGCTCCGGGAGCGCTGCGGCGATCTCCTCGTGGACGGCGGCCAGGTTCGGCATGGCGGCGCCCTTCGTACCGCAGCCGGGCCGGGGTTCGCTACACCGTGCGGCATGTCGGAACCCCTCGGCTTCGCGCTCGAAGACGGCGTCGCGACCCTCACCCTCGACCGGCCGGAGAAGCTGAACGCCTTCTCGGGCGCCATGGGCGAGGCACTCGCCGCGGCCTATCGCCGCTGCGACGAGGACGACGCCGTCCGCGCGGTGGTGCTCACCGGTGCCGGCCGCGCCTTCTGCGCCGGCGCGGACATGAGCGACGCTGCCAACACCTTCCAGATCGACGACGCCGCCTCGTTCAGCGCCGCCGCGATCGACTTCCCGGCCTTCCGGGTGCGGAAGCTGGTGGTCGCCGCCGTGAACGGCCACGCCATCGGCCTCGGCATGACGCTCGCGATGCAGTGCGACCTGCGCATCTTCGCGCGGGAGGGACGCTACGGCATCGTCCAGGTGCGCCGCGGCGCCATGCCAGACGCGTATGCCCACCTGACGGTGCTGCGCGCCGTCGGTCTCGCGCGGGCCGCGGAGCTGCTGCTGACGGGCAACACCTTCGAGGGCTCCGAGCTCGAACGCCTCGGCGTGGCGACCCGGGTGCTGCCGGCCGCCGAGGTGCTGCCGGCGGCCCAGGCGCTCGCGCGCGACGTGGCGGCGCACGCGGCGCCCGTCTCGGTCGCGGTCTCGAAGCGCCTGCTCTGGGAGGCGCCGCTGCTCGCGGCCGACGCCATCGAGCGCAAGGAGACCGCCCTGCACCGGCACCTGTTCCGGCTGCCCGACGCCGTCGAAGGGCCGGTCGCCTTCGTCGAGAAGCGCACACCGCGCTGGCAGGGCCGCCCGAGCCGGGACTGGCCGGACTGGCCGGAATAGCGCGAGCGGACGAGCCCGTGTAGCGAAGCCCCGGGCGAAGTCGCGAAGCTCCGACGGCCGGGCGGCTGCCCGGCCGGAGGGGACCATGGCGAATGACGAGAAGCTCGCCCCCTGGGAGGAGCTGCGCGAACTGATCGAGCGCAGCGACACGGAGCGGCTGACCCGCTTCCTGGAGGAGCTCGGCACGGCCGAGATGGCGCGTGCGATCTCCCGGCTCGCGCAGAACGACCAGAGCCGACTGCTGGGTCTGCTCGATCCCTCGGAGGCCGCCGAGCTGATCGAGGACGTCGCCGAGGTGCAGGCGGTCGACATGATCGCCGAGCTGCCGCCGGAGCGGGCGGCGGCGATCGTCGAGGAGCTGCCGAGCGACCGGCGGGCCGACCTGCTCGCCCAGCTCGGGAGCAGCGAGAGCGAGGCGATCCTCGACGAGATGGAGCCCGCTGAAGCCAGGGACGCGCGCCAGCTGCTCGCGTATCCGAGCGACTGCGCCGGCGGCCTGATGATCACCGAGTTCCTCGCCTATCGCGCGGAGCAGACGGTCACCGACGTCCGCCAGGATCTCGAGCGCAACCGCGAGCGCTACGCCGGCTACGACGTGCAATACCTCTACGTCCTCGGCGAAGCCGAAGCGTTGGTCGGCGTGCTGCGCATGCGCGACCTGCTGTTCCCGTCGAGTGGGGCGCGGCTCGATTCTCTGATGATCCGGTCGCCGATCTCGGTGCCGGCGGAGCTTCCCATCGAGGAGCTCGAGCGCGTCTTCGACGAGCATCATCTGTTCGGCGTCCCCGTCGTGGACGGCGCCCAACGACTGCTCGGCGTCGTGCTCCCGGAAGCGGTCGAGGAGCACCTCCGCAAGCGGGCGGTCCGGCAGGTGCTCGGCATCAGCGGCATCGTCGGCGGTGAGGAGCTGCGCACGCTCCCCCTCCACGTCCGCTCGGGCCGCCGGCTCTCGTGGCTCTCCCTCAACGTGGTCCTGAACCTGATCGCCGCGAGCGTGATCGCTTCCTACCAGGACACCATCGCCGCCGTCATCACCCTCGCCGTCTTCCTCCCGATCATCAGCGACATGAGCGGATGCTCCGGCAACCAGGCCGTCGCGGTCAGCATGCGCGAGCTGACGCTCGGCCTGGTGAAGCCCCGGGAGCTCGCCCGCGTGCTCGCCAAGGAGAGCAGCCTGGGCATCGTGAACGGCCTGGCCCTGGGCTCCCTGCTCGGAACCGTGGCCTACCTCTGGCAGGGCAACGTCTGGCTCGGCGCCGTGGTGGGTGCGGCGCTCGCGCTGAACACCCTGGTCTCGGTGTCCCTCGGTGGCGTGCTGCCCCTGGTGCTGCGCCGGCTCGGGCTCGACCCCGCCCTGGTCTCCGGCCCCGTGCTCACCACGGTGACCGACATGTGCGGCTTCTTCTTGCTGCTGAGCTTCGCGACGACGGTGCTCCCGCGGCTGGCCTAGGCGGCGCTGCGTAGCCGCCCGGCCGTTCGATCGCTGCGGCGCCGGATGAGGCCGCGTCAGCGCGCGGGGGGCGTCCAGGGCACCTCGCGCGCGATCTTCACCGGCTCGCCCGCGCCGAGCCGGGCCTCCGGACCGCGCGCGTTCCAGGCGGCGGTCTCGGCCGCGCTCCAGGCGTTCCCGCTGCGCGCGGAGAGCGCGGCGAAGCTCTCGCCGGCCCGCGCCGGGACGAGGGCGAGACGCAGGCCGGTGACACCGCGGAGCAGGTCCGGGGTGAGCGGCCGGAAGCTCCGCGTCGTGACGCTGCAGAGCGCCTCGACCCGCTTGCGGCCGCTGCCGGCGCAGCTCAGGCGGTAGACGAGGCCCCGGTAGGACAGGAACGTGGAGATCAGCTCTCCGCCGCCGAGGCTGCCGCTGAGCCGGTAGGCCTCGCGCCCGGCCACCCGCACCGGGCCGGCCTCGCGGAGTGCGAGCCCCCGCCCGAGCTCCTCGAGGAAC
>JBFIYM010000211.1:0-6172 GCA_041605395.1 Myxococcota bacterium
CGGCTGCGCTCGTTCTTCGAGCGCGAGCTGGTCGGTGAGCTCGGGCCCGCGCGGCCCGGCGAGCTCGACGCTGCGCTGTACGAGCTGGTCGACGGCGGAGTGGTCCGTCACGTGCTGCGCGTGGCGTGCGCGCTCGACTCCCTCGTGGTGGGTGAGCCGCAGATCCTCGGGCAGGTCAAGGACGCCTACCGCGTGGCCATCGGCTGCGGCGCCTGTGGGCCGATCCTGGGGCGACTCTATCCGCGCGCCTTCGCCACCGCGAAGCGGGTGCGCAACGAGACGAGCCTGGCGGAGCGCCCCGTCTCGGTCGCGCGGGTGGCGGTGGATCTGGCCCGTCAGATCTTCGAGGGCCTCGAGGACAAGACGGCGCTGCTGGTCGGGGCGGGCGACATGATCGAGCTGGCCCTCGAGAGCCTGCGACGCCAGGGGCTCGGCGCCGTGCGCGTCGTGAACCGCACCCGCGCCCGCGCCGCCCACCTCGCCGCCCGCTTCGATGCCACCGCGCACGGGCTCGACGAGCTGGGCGAGCTGCTCGGAGAGGCGGACCTGCTGCTGAGCTGCATCGGGGGTGAGCGGCCCCTGCTCTCGCGCGATCTCGTCGAGTCGGCGCTTCGGCAGCGCGGCCATCGGCCCCTCTTCGCGATCGACATCGGGGTGCCCCGCAACGTGGATCCCCGAGTGAACGAGCTCGACACCGTCTACCTCTACGACCTCGACGATCTCTCCTCGCTGGCGGAGGAGAACGCCCAGCGTCGCAAGGCCGAGGCCGAGCAGGCCGAGGCCATCGTGGCCGCGGAGCAGCAGCGCTTCGAAGGCTGGCTCGGAGCGCTGGCGGCGGTGCCCACGATCCGGGCGCTCCGGGCCCGGGCGGAGCAGATCCGTCGCGGCGAGCTCGACCGGACGCTCGCCGGGCTCTCCCTCGACGAGCGCAGCCTCGCGGCCGTCGAGGCCTTGACCCGCGGCATCGTGAACAAGCTGCTCCACGCGCCGCTCTCGCGGCTGCGCGAGGAGCTCGAGGGAGAGGCCGGGCTCGCCCACCTCGAGGCCGCCCGTTCGCTGTTCGGGCTCGACGACGAGGCCCCCGACGACGACGAGGCGCCCGACGCCGCGGAGGCGGCCGACGCCGACGAGGACCCGGACGCGGGGCCGTGACGACGGTTCGCATCGCGACGCGTGGCAGCGCGCTGGCCCTCGCCCAGGCCGGCGGCATCGGACGGGCACTCGGCGAAGCGCTCGGGCATGCCGCCGAGCTGGTGCCGCTCGTCACCGAAGGGGATCGGCGCACGGAGGCGTCCCTCGCGAAGATCGGCGGCAAGGGCCTGTTCGTGAAGGAGATCGAGGAGGCGCTCCTCGACGGCCGTGCGGACCTCGCGGTGCATTCGGCGAAGGACCTGCCGGCGAAGCTGCATCCGGGCCTCGTGCTGGCCGCGTTCCCCGCGCGGGCGGACGCCCGGGATGCGCTGGTCGCGCGAGCACGGAACGCGCGCCTCGTGGAGCTTCCGAACGCCGCGCGCATCGGGACCGGCAGTACGCGCCGCGCCAGCCAGCTGCGCGCGCTACGCCCCGACTTCGAGGTGGTGCCGCTGCGCGGCAACGTGGACACCCGCCTGCGGCGGCTGGCCGAGCGGGAGCTCGACGCCGTGCTCCTCGCGGCGGCGGGCCTCGAACGGCTCGGCCTCGCCGACCTGATCCAGGAGCGCATCGATCCGGACCAGCTGCTGCCGGCGGGAGGCCAGGGCACGCTCGCCCTCCAGACCCGCGCCGACGATACGCTCGCCGCCGCGCTCGTGGCCCTCGACGACCCGGCCACGCGCGCCTGCTTCCGCGCCGAGCGGGCGTTCCTCGAAGCGCTCGAGGGCGATTGCAACGTGCCACTCGCTGCCTTCGCCGAGCTCGCCGACGCTGGGCGCCTGCGACTCCGGGCACTCGTCGCGAGCCCGGACGGCAAGCGCGTGGTCCGGAGCGAGCAGTGGGCCCCCGTCGCCGAAGCGCAGGCCGCCGGGCTGCGCGCGGCGGACGAGGTCCGGGCGGGCGGGGGCGAGGCCATCCTCGCCGCGCTGCGCGCGGAGGCCGCGGATGGCTGAGGGGCGCGGGTCGGTGACGCTGGTCGGGGCGGGGCCGGGCGCTCCGGATCTCCTCACCCTGCGCGGCGAGCGCGCGCTGCGCGGGGCCGACGCGGTCGTCTACGACGCGCTCGCGCCGAGGAGCCTGCTCGCGCTCGCGCCGGCCGGGGCCCTCCGCATCGACGTCGGGCGGCGCGGCCACGAAGAGCCGCCGCGCACCCAGGAGGAGATCAACGCGCTGCTGATCGAGCTGGCGCGCGAGGGAAAGCACGTGGTGCGGCTCAAGGGGGGCGACCCCTACGTGTTCGGACGCGGGGGGGAGGAGGCGAGCGCGTGCCACGCTGCGGGCGTGGCCTTCGAGGTGGTTCCGGGGGTGAGTGCCGCCCTGGGGGCCCTCTCGTACGCCGGCATTCCGGTGACGGACCGGCGCCACGCTGCTTCCTTCGCGGTCGTCACCGGCCACAAGGACCCGACGCGGGTGCGTGAGGCCATCCGCTGGGGCGCGCTCGGCGCGGCGGTCGACACGCTGGTGATCCTGATGGGCATGCGCAACCTGCCCGATCTCGTCGCGGAGCTGCTCGCCGGCGGCCGCGCGGCCGACACGCCGGCGGCGGCCGTCATGAACGGCACCCGGCCCGACCAGCGCGTGGTCGAGGCCACGCTGGCGACGCTCCCGGACGCCGTCGCGGCGGCGGGTCTGGGCGCGCCGGCCGCCGTCGTGGTGGGGGACGTGGTTCGGCTCCGTCGAGAGCTCGCCTGGTTCGAGCGGCTGCCGCTGTTCGGCCGGCGCGTCCTCGTGACCCGGCCCGCCGGGCCGGGGGAAGCGCTCTGTCGCGCGCTCGAGGAGGCCGGCGCCGAGCCCGTGCGCGTCCCCATGATCCGCACCGTGGAGGAGCCGCTCGCTCCCTCGCTCGAGGCCGCGATCCGGGGCGGAAAACGCTTCGACCTGGTCGTCTTCACCAGTGCGAACGGTGTCCGCGCGCTGTCGTCACAGCTCGTCGCCCGGGGCGTCGAGCCCGCCGCGATCGCGCCCCGCGCCGTCTGCGTGGGGGACGCCACGAGGGCGGTGGCCGAGGCCGCCGGCTTCCCCGTGCTCCGCCTCGGGAACGGGAGCGGTGGCGCGGCGGGCCTGCTCGTGGCCGTGCGCAGCGCGCTGCCCCTGGCCGGCCGCCGGGTGCTGTGGCCGCGCGCGGCGGGCGCGGACGGGGCGCTCTCCGTGGGGCTCCGGGCCGAGGGCGCGCGGGTCGAGGACTGGGTCGCCTACCGCACCGAGCCCGCGCCCTTCGACGGCCCTGCGCTCGCCGCCGAGCTGGCTCGGGGAGCGCTCGACGCCCTCTGCTTCGCGAGCCCGTCCGCAGTGCGGAGCTTCGCCGCGGGCGTCGGGCCCGAGGGGCTTCGGGCGGCGCGTGATACGGTCGTGGCGGCAATCGGCTCGGTGACGCAGGCGGCCCTGGCCGAGAGCGGGCTCGAGGCCGCGGCCGTCGCCGCGCAGCCGGCGCCGGAGGCGTGGGTCGAGGCACTCGCCGCGGCCTTCCGCGACGACCGGCAGGAGGAGAACGCATGAGCTTTCCGCGGACCCGCATGCGGCGCCTGCGCCGGACCGAGGCATTGCGCGGCCTGGCACGGGAGACCCGGCTTCACCGGGAGGATCTGATCCTCCCCTGCTTCGTCGTCGAGGGCTCGGGGGTGCGCGAGCCGATCGGCTCCATGCCCGGGGTGCATCGCTTCTCGGTGGACCAGCTCGTGAGCGAGGCGAAGGCGGTCGCGGACCTCGGCATCCCCGGCGTCATCCTGTTCGGGATCCCGCGCGAGAAGGACGCGCGGGGCTCGGGCGCGGACGCCGCGGACGGCGTCGTGCAACGCGCCGTCGCGGCGATCAAGCAGCAGGTTCCCGCGCTCGTCGTCGTCACGGACGTGTGTCTCTGCGAGTACACGGACCACGGTCACTGCGGCATCGTCGACGGGCCGCACGTCGTGAACGACGCTTCGGTGGCCCGCCTCGCCAGTGCCGCGCTCTCGCATGCGCGCGCCGGAGCGGACGTGGTGGCGCCGTCGGACATGATGGACGGACGCGTCGCCGCGATCCGCGGCCTGCTCGACGACCACGGCTTCGAGGACGTGGCGATCCTCTCCTATGCCGCCAAGTTCGCGAGCGCCTACTACGGGCCGTTCCGGGAGGCGGCCGAGAGCGCGCCGGCGTTCGGCGACCGCCGCTCCTACCAGATGGACCCGCCCAACCGTCGGGAAGCGCTGCGCGAGATGCGGCTCGACCTCGAGGAGGGGGCGGACGTCCTGATGGTGAAGCCGGCACTCCCCTACCTCGACGTGTTGGCCGAAGCGCGCCGCCTCTTCGACGTGCCGCTCGCGGCCTACCACGTGTCGGGGGAGTACGCGATGATCCGCGCCGCCGCCGAACGCGGCTGGATCGACGGCGAGCGCGCGATGGAGGAGGCAGTCGTCGCCATCAAGCGCGCCGGCGCCGACTGGATCCTGACCTACGCCGCCAAGGACCTCGCGAGGCGTCTCGGATGAGCCACGTTCGCAGCGAGAGGCCGCGCCCGAAATTCGAAGAGGCGATGCTCGCTCGCAAGGAAGACCGCCAGCCGGTCTTCCGCGACTGAGCCGCCGGAGCGCGGAGCGCATGGCCCAGGTCTTCAAGGTCGTCGAGACGAGCGACGTCAGCGCGGAAGCGCTCGAGCGGATCCTGAACGAGTGGACCCGAGAGGGCTGGCGGTTCGAGATGATGCAGTTCGCGATGCGTGACTCCTCGAAGCGCCCGGCGATGGCGTTCGTGACCTTCGTGCGGGAGCAGGACGAGCGACCCTAGGTGGCGAGGAGAGCCGCACGCCTCGTGATTCGACTCGCCGCGCAGCTGGCGCTGGTCGTGTTGCTCTGTGAGGTCGCGTTGCGGCTCCTGGTGCCCCACCTTTCGGGCCTTGCGCCGCTGCTCTATCAGCCCGGAGTCCGGACCGACTTCGACGAGATCCCGGACCTCCCGACCCTGATGCGCAGCTCCGCGCAGGGCTATACGCCACTCCAGCGGCGCGGCGACTTCATCTACAACTCCCGATCCATGCGAACCGGGGAGTACGGGGGGGTGAAGAAGCCCGGCGTGTTCCGGATCGCCGTCCTCGGGGATTCGTTCGCCAACAGCTCGGGGGGGACGCCCTTCCGCCAGATGTGGCCCACCCGACTCGAGGCCGAGCTGGCACAGCGGCTGGATCGTGAGGTCGAGGTCTTCTCGCTGGGCGTGGGCGGCGTCGGCCCGGGCTTCGAGCTCCGCCTCTGGGAGCTCGAGCGGGAGCTGCTGCGCGCCGATCTGGTCGTGGTGGGCTTCTTCGCGGGGAACGATTTCACCGACGCCGGAGGCGCCACCCCGTGGCAGCGGTCGCGCCTGCGCGAACACAGCCGGGTCTGGCTCCTGTCGAGCAACCTGGCTCGACTGTTGGCGGAGCCCTTGCCGACGAGCGATTGGCTCGACGAGCGCGCGGAGCCGGAGCCGTCGCAGCGGGGCGGAACCGTGGCGGATCCCGGCCACGTGCGGAATCCGAGGCGGAGCCGATTGTCCCAGGCCACGCTGCTCCGCATCGAGGGGAACGCGCTGCAGCTCTGCCTGCTCGCCAACCGCGCCTGGTTCGGGCAGCGGGTGGAGGAGGTCGTCGACGTCCTGGCCCGTTTCGACTCGGAGGTGCGGCTCGACGGCGCGGACTTCCTGGTGGCGTTGATTCCAGGCCGGGTACACGTCGATGAGGAATTTCGGGGGCGCGTCCTCCGATACCTCGGCCAGCGGCCGGGGTTGCTCCTACCCGGGTGCCCGCAGCGCCAGCTCGTCGAGCGGCTGGCGGAGCGGGGTATCGAGAGCCTCGATCTGTTCCCCGCCTTCCAGGAACGCGTGCGCGAGCAGCCGCTCTACTGGCGGGGCAACACGCACTGGAACGTCGAGGGCAATGCGCTGGCTGCAGAGGAGCTGGCGCGCTTCGTCGCAGGGCGCATGGCGGCCGTCGGGGCGGGTCGCCCCGACCCGAGCTCCCGATGACGGACGCCGCCGCCGCAGCATCGGGCGAGGCAGAGGCGGAGCGCTCGCGCGGCGAGGTCCTCCTGCGCCGCCC
>JBFIYM010000212.1:0-6165 GCA_041605395.1 Myxococcota bacterium
CCAATTGGGAGGATAAGCTCTTCTCGAAGCTGAGGGTGTACGACGGCGCTCCGTATTTCGAGGAGACGCAGGCATTCGTGCGGGGCGCGCTGTCACGGCGGCACACGAGGCTCCTCGACAGGCAACGGCGCGACGCGCGCAGCATAGCCGTCGACGCACCTTGCGCGCGGAAGCTTGCGACCCGTGCCGCACGCTTGGCGGGGGAGCTGCGGCCGGGTTGCGCGACGCCGTGCGTTGCAACGCGCTCCAACCTTTTCGTTGGCGGCGAGAAAATGTCGCTCACAACCCCGCGCGCGGGTACTAACCTATGTAGGTCTCCGGCTTTCGGGAGGGGGAGGCGCCGTACAGGAGGTGCCCCATGCTCCGTCCCCTGCTCACGCTGCTGCTCGCGCTCGCCCTCACCGGGTGCGCCACGGACCTCGGCACCGGCTTCCAGGTCATGGAAGAGCTCGAGGAGACGTACCCCATCACGGTCGGCAAGCTCGTGGCAGCCCACATGGACCCGAGCCGGCGCCTGCGCGTGTACGTGTCGCTCTGTCACGAGAACGCCAAGGGCCCGGTGTGCGGCCGCGAGGAGCCCCGCGTGCTCGCCATGGTCGAGTCGGGCGAGCGCAAGCTGCTCGAGCGCCTCGCCGAGCGCTACCTGATCGAGGGCCGCGACAAGCCGGTCTACATCTACGGCCCGATGTGCGACGGCATGGAGGAGATGGTCGTGGTCCCGCGCTGCCAGAATGCGATCGCGCTCGGCGTCTGGGACCCCTACCTGAACGACTACATCGTCTACTCGACCCTCCACGGCGATAGCGTCATGGAATCGGAGGGTTTCGAGAACTTCCTCGAAGTGACGGGCAAGGCCGCAGGGGTGGTCCGCAAGGCCGCCAAGTTCGTTCCCTGAGGCCCCGGCCGACCCCTCCACCGGAACCTGAGAGGCGACGTCCTAACCCGCCAGGATCCCGTGCACCCGGCACTCGGCCCGGTGTCCGGTCGGCGCCACCTGGACGGTCAGCTTGCCCCCACAGCGCGCGCAGAAGCGCGGCGGGTCGAGCGGACGCGCGCAGCCGGCGGCGCAGGCGGAGCGGCCGCAGTGGGGACAGAAGCGCGGGAGCCGGGCGGCGACGGCCGCTCCGAGCGTCTCGAGATCGGTCGTCAGCGGCAGGCCCGACCGCTCCGCGAGCCAGCGCCGGTTCAGGCCCTGGATCTCGTCCGCCGGGTCGAATCGGTTCAGGTGCAGGTGGATCGGGTGCGGCGCCAACGCATCCGCCGAGAGGCGGATGGCGTTCAGCGCACCGAGCGCCGCGTCCGCGACGAGCACCACCAGGTCCGGCGCGAGTGCGGCCACCAGGTCGACGCCATCGCCGTCCTCGGCGAGCGGGGACCGGGGCCCGCCGGCGAGCTCGACGAGGCCGACGTCCGGCGCGACCCGCGGCCACGAGTCCGCCACCTCGGCGGCGAGCTCGCCGAGCCGAGGCACCGGCCGCCCGAGCACGGCGGCGGCCATCGGCGGCGCCATCGCGCGCTCGTAGCAACGCGCCGGCGGGCACACGCGCTCGGGCGCCTCGCCCGTGGCGGCCGCGAGACACTGGGCGTCGCTGGGCCCGGCTTCGTCCGGATCGAACGACTGTACGGGCTTGCGGGCGCCCACGGTAAGGCCCGCGTCCCGCAGCGCGGCGGCGAGGCGCGCGCCGACCCAGGTCTTTCCCACCTCCGTCCCGGTCCCGGCCACGACCAGCAGGAAGCGCGGACGCGCTGCCGCGCTCATGGCGCCGCGCCGAGGCGGGCGAGCGCGGCGGCCAGCACATCGATCTGCTGCGGGGTGTGGAGCGCGGAGAGGGCGACCCGCAGACGCGAGGTGCCGGGCGCGACCGTGGGCGGGCGAATCGCGGGGACCAGCAGCCCCTGGGCGAGAAGCGCCTGCGAGGCCTCGAGCGCGCGCGCTTCGTCGCCGAGCACGATCGGCACGATCGGCGAGGGGTGCCCCGGCCGCAGCCGATCGACGTTCGCGCGCAGCTTCGACACCAGCGCCTCCCCTTCCGCCGAGCGCAGCAGTCGCAGCCCCGCCAGTGCGGCCGCTGCATCCGCCGGGGTGGTGGCGGTGGTGAAGATGAAGGGGCGCGCCGTGTTCACCAGCAGCTCGACGTAGGCGCGCGGGCCGGCCACGAAGCCCCCGAGCGAGCCCAGCGTCTTGGAGAGCGTGCCCACCACCAGCACGTCCAGCCCGGGACGCGCAGGCGTCGGCGGGCCGAGCACCGCGTGCGCCTCGTCGAGCACGAGCAGCGCCCCGTGCCGCGCACAGAGGTCCGCGAGCGCCTCGACCGGGGCGAGGTCCCCGTCCATCGAGAACACGGTGTCGCTGACCACCAGGGCGCGCTCCGCGCCCTTCAGCAGCGTGGCCAGGTGCTCGAGGTCGCCGTGGCGGTAGACCGCCACCTCGGCCCGCGAGAGCCGCGCGCCATCGATGATCGAGGCGTGGTTGAGCGCGTCGCTGCACACGAGGAGCGGACCCACGCGGCCGAGCGCCGTCAAGAGGCCCACGTTGGCGGCGAAGCCGGTCGGGAAGAGCAGCGCGGCCTCGGCGCCCTTCCAGGCCGCGATCTCGCGCTCGAGCTCGTCGTGGAGCGGCCGCGCGCCCACCACGAGGCGCGAGGCGCCGCTGCCGGTGCCGAAGCGGCGGATCGCGCTCTCGGCGGCCTCGCCGAGCGCTGGGTGCTGCGAGAGGCCCAGGTAGTCGTTGGACGCGAAGGAGACGACCGCCTGACCGCTCGCGGCGAGGCGCGTCTCCGGCGCCCCGCCCTCGAGCGCACGGATGCTGCGCCAGCGCCCCTCCGCACGGATCCCGGCGTTGTGCGCAGCGACGCGCTCTCGCCAGGTCTCCGAGCCGCCCGGGCCGCTCACGCGCCCGTCACCTCTTCGATCGACTCGGAAACGGCGCGTACGATGCGCTCGATCTCGCCGGAGGTCACGGTGAGCGGCGGCATCAGCACGACCACGTCGCCGAGCGGTCGGATCAACACGCCGCGCTCGACGCACGCCTTCGAGACGCGCCGGCCCCAGCGGAGCCCCTCGGCGGGCGGCGCCAGCTCGATGCCGCACATCAGCCCCTGCTGGCGCACCTCGCGGACGGCCGGCTGCTCCGCCACGCGCTCGCCCAGGCCCTTGGCCAGCTCGGCGGCGCGCGCGCGCACGTTCGAGAGCACGTCCCAGGCGTCGATCAGCTCCAGATGGCGGCGTGCCACCGCCGCCGCCAGCGCGTTCCCGCTGAACGAGTGGCCGTGGTAGAAGGTGCGCTCCGAGAGATCGGCGCCGAGGAAGGCCTCGTAGACGCGTGCGTTCGCGACCGTGGCCGAGAGGGGCAGATAGCCGCCGGCCAGGCCCTTCCCGATCGCCATCAGGTCCGGACGCAGTCCGCACTGCTCGGACGCGAACAGCGTGCCGGTGCGACCGAAGCCGGTCGCCACCTCGTCGCAGACGAGCAGGACGTCCGCCTCCCGACACGCGGCCGCGAGCGCCGGGAAGCGCTCGGGCGGCAGCATCCGCATGCCCGCGGCGCCCTGCACCAGGGGCTCGACCACGACCGCGGCGAGCGAGTCACGCTGCTCCCGGATCCGGGTGCAGGCCTTCTCGATGCAGCGCGGGTCCGCGAAGGACGGAGCGCGCAACACGGGGAAGCGGAGCGGGTCGAAGACGGTCGTCCCGAAGCCGCCGTCGCCGAGCGAGAGGCTGCCCACGGTGTCGCCGTGGTAGGCGTCGCCAAAGGCGAGATAACGCGTGCGGCCCTGGACCCCCTGGTTCGCCCAGAACTGGAAGGCGATCTTGAGCGCCTGCTCCACGGCCGAGGCCCCGTCGGACGCGAACAGGAAGTGCGGCGAATCGACCGGAACGCGCGGCGCGAGCGCCTCAGCCAGCTCGATCACCGCGCGGTTGCCGTTCCCGAGCAGCGTGCTGTGCGCGACCTGCCCGAGCTGCGCCACCAGCGCCTCGTCCAGCTCCGGCACGCGGTGACCGAGCGTCGTCACCCAGAGGGACGAGATGGCGTCCAGGTACCGGCGCCCCGCGACGTCGATCAGCTCGCGGCCTTCCGCCCGCTCGACGATGACGGGCGCGTTCTCGCCGTAGCACGCCATCTGTGTGAAGCCGTGCCAGACCACGGCCTCGTCCCGCGCCACCCATGCGGCGTCCGCCGTCGTCTTCGCGTTTCGTCGGCTGTCATCGGTCTCGCTCATGCGCTTGCCTGCCCGCCCGCTATCGTCCCAGCCCGCAACGCTAGCCCCGGGGATCGGAGCCCGCCCGACGCGATGGACGCCCTCTCGAACGCCCGCTTCGCTCTGCTCGACGAGCGGCGTCGCCTCGACGACGCCGAGCTCGCCGCGCTGGCGGCGCTTCCCGAAGCGCAGACCGGCCCGCTCGCGGAGCTCGCACACGAGGTGCGGCTCGCCTGGTGCGGTGAGACGGTCGAGGTCGAGGGCATCCTCTCGGCCAAGACCGGCGGCTGCCCCGAGGACTGCCACTTCTGCTCCCAGTCGGCGCGCTTCTCCACGCCCGTGGCGCCGATCCCGCTGCTCGAGCCCGACGCCGTCCGCGAGGCCGCGCGCGAGACGGCGAAGCTCGGCGCCAGCGAGTTCTGCCTCGTCTACGCGATTCGCGGGCCCGACGCGCGCACGCTCGAGCGCATCCTCGAGCTGGTGCCCGTCGTGCAGCGCGAAGGCCTCCAGGTCGCCGTCTCGGCGGGCATCCTCACGCGCGAGCAGGCCGAGCGCCTCGCGGCGGGCGGGGTGCACCGCTACAACCACAACCTCGAGACCGCACGCTCGTTCTTCCCCGAGATCGTCACGACCCACACCTTCGAGGAGCGCTTCGAGACCTGCCAGCTCGTCAAGCAGTGCGGCATGGAGCTCTGCTGCGGCGTGCTGCTCGGGATGGGCGAGAGCGACGCGCAGCGCCTCGAGCTGCTGGGCCAGCTGCGGGCCCTCGCGCCTCACGAGGTGCCGGTCAACTTCCTGAATCCGCGCCCGGGGACCCCGCTCGAGGCGCGTCCGCTGGTGCCCGCGCGCGAGGCCCTGCGCTGGATCGCGCTGTTCCGGCTGGCCCTCCCCGACACCATCCTGCGCTACGCGGGCGGCCGCGAGATCACGCTGGGCGACCTCCAGGAGGCCGGCATGCAGGCGGGGATCAATGCGCTGATCGTGGGCAACTACCTGACCACGTTGGGCCGCTCACCGGGGGAGGACCTCGCAATGCTCGAGCGGCTGCGTATGCCGATCGGGGCCCTCTCCAAAGCGCTCTAACGGCCCTCTCCAAAGCGCGCTAAGGGCCCTGTCCAAAGCGCTCTAAGGGCCCTGTCCAAAGCGCGCTAAGGGCCCTGTCGCGTCCCGCCGATCGGAAGGGGGGGAGGAGCGGCGATGGCCGTACCTTCGATCAAGGGCAGCGCCTTCCAGGGGGTCGTCGAAGACCTGTTGCGGCTGCTGGAAGCCGGCGCGCTCGACCGCGACACGCTCGAGGCGGCACTCGAGGCCGAGGACCTGCGGCTGATCGAGCAGAAGGTGATGCCGGGCCTCTGGTACCCGCTCGCGAGCTATCGGCGGCTCACGGAGCTGTTGATGCAGGCCGAGGGCGACGGTCGCCCGGAGTACGTCGTCGCGCGCGGCGCGCGGGCCGCGGAACGCCTCTTCGCCGCCGGCCTCTACCAGCAGCTCGCCCGCGGCGACGAGATCGGCGCCGAGAAGCGCGCCGCCAACGAGCGCTGGAGCGCCCACGAGGCGAACCTGATGGCGAGCCTGGCCGGGGCCATCTTCAACGTGAGCCGCTGGCGTTTCGTGGCGGACGAAGCGGCCGCGGAGAGCCGCATCGAGGTCAGCGAGGCCGACGCCCTGCCCGAGGTCTCGCGTTGGGCCGCCCAGGGCTTCATCGAGTACACGGCGTCCCGGCTCGCGGGCGCCACGGTCCAGGTCACCAGCGAGCGTCCGGCCCCCGACGCCATCGTCTTCACGCTGCGCCAGCTCGACACGCCGGGCGCCTAGGGAACCTCTCGAGAACGCGCGTACGCTCCCGGGGCCACGAGGACCGGTGGAGTCCGGTCCTACGGAGGCGAAGGCAGGCCCTACGGACAGCCCGGCCTTTGGCAGCTCCGACCGCTGCCGTCCCCGCCCGCTGCTCGGAGCGGAAGGAAGG
>JBFIYM010000213.1:0-6125 GCA_041605395.1 Myxococcota bacterium
CGTCGCGCTCGGCGGGCGCGACGTTCCAGCGCAGCGGCTCACGGCCGTGGAGCGGGAGCTGCGCGAGCGCATCGCGGCGCTGCCGGCGGGCGCGCAGCAGATCGCCCGGCTCGACCGGCGCGGGCAGAGCGTCCGCCGTGTGCCCTGGCTGAGCGTCGGCCTGGTCATGGCCGGGAGCCTCGCGCTCTTGCCCGGCGCCGCGGAGCCGCGTGCCGTGGCCGCTTCGCTGCTGCTGTGGCTCGCCTTCGGTCTGGTCGTCGAGGGCTGGCTGGGTCGCGGGCCGGCGCTCGCGAGCGGGGCCGCGGGTGTGCTGGCCGCCACCGGGTTCGGCGCCACGAACGAAGTCTGGGCCATCGCGCCGCAGCTCGTCTCCGGTGCCTGGATCGGCCTACTCGGCTTCGCCCGGACGCTGCGCGAGGCCGACCTCCCGGTCCTCACCCGGAGCGCGATCGACGGCGCCGCGCTCGTCGCCGTCGGCTTCTTCGCGCTCGTGCTCGCGAGCGGCGCGAGTCCATGGCTCGTCCTCGCGGCAGCGCTCGGCGGCTTCGCCAGCGGCGCGCTCGTGCTCCGGCGCCCCGCGCCCGCGCCCTGACCCCCGCGGCGGGGCGCCGCGCTTGCCCTAGCATGTGGCGCGCCGGGGAGGGCGCCGCGTGCAGGAGACGGGAGTTTCGGAAGCCGATGCCTGGGGCCGAGCGCTCGGCATAGAGTTCCTCGAGGTGACGCCGGAGCACGTGCTGGCGCGCCTCGACGCCGGTCCACGCCATCACCAGCCCTACGGCGTTCTCCACGGCGGCGTCTACTGCTCGATCGTGGAGGCCGTCGCGAGCTACGGCGCGGGCTTTCGCGCGCTGGCGCTCGGCCAGAAGGGCGTGCTGGGCGTCGCGAACGCGACCGACTTCTTCCGCTCCCACAGCGTGGGCGAGCTGCGCTGCGAGGGGCGACCCGTGCACAGCGGCCGCTCGGCACACGTCTGGGAGGTGGACGTGAAACGAAGCTCGGACGGAAAGCTGGTGGCGCGCGGCCAGGTGCGCTTCCACGTCCTCGACGAGCTGCCCACGGAGCATCGCCGATGACGCCCTTCGGTGGGGAGGAAGGCTGAGCCCATGGCGTTCTCGTTGCTGCGCTTCGATCTCCGCGCGCCCACGCGCTTCCCGGCCCGGCATCCCGAGCTCTACGAGGCGGCGCTCGAGCTCTCTGCGTTCGCCGACGAGAAGGGCTTCGACGGCATCTCCGTCTCCGAGCACCACGGCGTCGACGACGGCTTCCTGCCCTCGCCGCTGGTCCTGGCCTCGGCCATCGCCAGCCGGACCAGCCGCGTGCGCATCTCCATCGCCGCGCTGCTGGCGCCGCTCTACGACCCGGTGAAGCTCGCCGAGGACCTGGTCGTGCTGGATCTGATCAGCCGCGGCCGGGTCACGGCCACGCTCGGCATGGGCTACCGGCGCGAGGAGTTCGCCATGTTCGGGCGGTCCTACGCCGACCGCGGCAGCCTGCTCGACGAGTGGCTCGAGGTGCTGCTGCGGGCCTGGAGCGGCGAGCGCTTCGAGTGGAACGGCCGGATCGTGCAGGTGACGCCGGCGCCTTTCACCCAGCCCCACCCCCCGATCTACGTGGGTGGGCAGAGCCGCCGCGGGGCGCTCCGCGCCGCACGCTTCGGTCTCCCCTACCAACCCGCCAACAACGACCCGGAGACGGAGCGCACCTACATCGAGGCCTGCCGCGAGCGGGGCGCCGAGCCGGTCCTGATGCGGCCGGGAAGCGGCGAGATGATCTTCGTCTCGCGCGATCCCGACCGCACCTGGGCCGCGATCGGCAAGCATCTGCTCTACGAGGCGCGCGTCTACTCCGGCTGGCAGCCGGCGGGCCAGCAGAGCTCGACCGTGCACTCACGCGCGACGACGGTCGACGAGCTGCGGCGTGAAGGGCTCTATCGCGTCCTCACGCCGGAGGCGTGCCTGGCCCGCGCGGACGAGCAGGGCCCCTTCGCCGCGTTCGCGCTCTATCCGCTCTGTGGCGGGATACCGCCCGCGCTCGCCTGGGAGAGCGTGGAGCTCTACGCCAACGAGGTCTTGCCGAAGCTCGCAGGTTGACCGCGCCCCGGCGGCGCGGAAGCATGGGCGCAGAGGAGCCCCGGCATGGCGGCAGGCCACCCGGTCGTGATCGTCGGCGCGGGCCCGGGCGGGGCGGCGCTGGCGCTGTTGCTCGTGTCGCGCGGCATCCCGACCACGCTGATCGAACGCCAGCGCGACTTCGAGCGCGAGTTCCGCGGCGAGGTCATGATGCCGAGCGGCCTCGCGGTGCTCGACGCACTCGGGGTGGAGCTCACCAAGGAGGGGATTCCGCACGCGCGGCCCGAGGCGTTCGAGATCCGCATCGAGGGTCGACCGGTGGCCCGCTTCGGGGCGGAGGAGGGGCTCTTCGCAGGCCGCTTGCCCCTCTTCGTCTCCCAGCCCGCGCTGCTCGAGCATCTGGTCTCGCGCGCCACGCGACACCCGGGCTTTCGCATGCTGCGCGGCGTGGCCGTGCGGGACCTGATCCGTGAGAACGGTCGCATCTCGGGAGTGCGCGTCGAGGGGGAGGGGGGCAGTGAGCAGCTGCCCGCCTCGCTGGTCGTCGGCGCGGACGGGCGAGCCTCGATCGTGCGTCGCCGCGGCGGCTTCGAGGCGCGCGACCTCGGCGCACCGATGGACATCGTCTGGACCAAGCTGCCGTGGCCGCCCGCCTGGTCGGAGCGCGCGGTACACGGCTACGTCGGCGGCGGACACCTGCTGATCGCGCTGCCGGCGCCCGACGGCCTGCTCCAGCTCGGCTGGGTGATCCTGAAGGGCACCTTCGGCGAGCTGCGGAGTCGCGGCGTCGAGGACTGGGTGCGCGAGCTCGCGAACCACGTCGGCGACGAGCTGGCGCCGCACCTGCGCGCGAGCGCCGAGCGCCTGACCCGACCCTTCCTCTTGGATGCCGTCACCGATCGCGTGCTCGGCTGGGCGCGGCCGGGAGCGCTCTTGATCGGGGATGCCGCCCATACGATGTCGCCCGTAGGCGGGCAAGGCATCAACGTGGCGCTGCGCGACGCCGTGGTCGCGGCCAACCATCTGGTGCCGGCGTTCCGCGACGGCGCCGGCATCGAGGCGCTCGACACCGCGGCGGCCCGGGTCGAGCCCGAGCGCGGTCCGGAGATCGACCGGATCCAGAGCCTCGCCGCGCAGCCGCCTCGGCTGGTGCTCGCCCGAGGCGCGCTTCCCCGACTGGTCCGTGCCCTGATCCCCTGGCTGCTGCGCTTGCCGCTCCCGCAGGGCCCCGTCACCCGGGTGGTCGATGATTTCCTGGACGGCGTGACCGACGTCCAGCTGGCCGTCTAGCGTGCCGGGGGAGGAGCGGTCGACGCCGACAGGGGGCCTGCGCCGCGCGCGCGCACGCGCCGCGCTGCTCGCGATCCTCGCCTCGGGCTGCGTGGTGGGGCTACCGGTTCCGGATCTCGGTGGCCTCTACAACCGCTCGGCCCAGGAGGACCTCTCCCGCAACCCGATCGTCGTCGTTCCGGGCCTGCTGGGATCGCGACTCGAGAACCAGGAGACGGGCCGTACCGTGTGGGGCGCCTTCGTTCCGTTGCGCCGCCAGGGCGCCGAGCTCGCGTTGCCGATGCGTGCCGGGGCCCCTCTCGCCGCGCTGCGGGATTCGACGCACGCCGTCGAGGTGCTCGATCGCGTCCGCGTCGACTGGCTGCGGTTGAGTGTCGAGCAGAAGGCCTACTTCCATCTGCTCGCGGCGCTCGGCGCCGGCGGCTATCGGGACGCGAACCTCGGGCTGGCCGGCGCGATCGACTACGGATCGGATCACTTCACCTGCTTCCAGTTCCCCTACGACTGGCGGCGGGACCTGGTGGAGAGCGCGCGTTCGCTCGACGCGTTCCTGCGCGAGAAGCGCGCCTACGTCGTGGACGAGCTCCGCGCGCGTGGCATCGAGCGTCCGGACGTCAAGTTCGACGTCGTGGCCCACTCGCTCGGGGGCCTCGTGCTCCGCTACTACCTGCGGTACGGGACGGCGGAGCCGCCGCCCCCGGGAACGCCGCCTTCGTGGGCCGGTGCCGAGCTGATCGAACGCGCCGTGTTGGTCGGCACGCCGAACGGAGGCTCGCTCGCTGCCTTTCGGGCGCTCCTCGAGGGGGAGCGCATCACCTGGATCCTGCCGCGCTACGAGGCGGCCGTGCTGGGTAGTTTTCCCTCCTTCTACCAGCTGCTTCCGCGCTCGCGGCACGCCCGGGTCGTGGCGGAGGGCGCGGACGCGCCCCTCGACATCCTCGATCCCACGGTGTGGCAGGAGCGGCGCTGGGGTCTCCTCGACCCGGGACAGGCCGCCGCCCTGGCCGAGCTGCTGCCCGGCCGGTCGCCGACCGAGCGCCAGGCGATCGCGCGCGATCAGGTCGAGAAGGGCCTCGCGCGCGCGGCGCGCGTGCAGGGTGCGCTCGACGTTCCCGCAGCGACGCCGTCGGGCCTGTCGATCCATCTGATCGCGGGCGACGCGGCGCCGACCCCCGCCCGGGTGGCCGTCGACGTCGAGCGGCGGGTGCGTGTCGTCGACACCGGGCCGGGCGACGGGGTGGTGCTGCGCGAGAGCGCGCTGCTCGACGAGCGGCCCGGCGGCCAATGGTCGCCGCGGCTCGTGACGCCGATCGACTGGAGCCGCATCACCTTCCTGTTCAGCGATCACCTGGGGATGACGCGCGATCCGGCCTTCACGGACAATCTGCTCTTCGTGCTGCTCGAGGAGCCCGGGCGCGGACGCGGGAAGGCCTCCGCTCCGGCGCGCGAGCCCCCGGGCGATCCCGCGCTGCGATACGATGCGATCCCGTGACGGCCCCCGAATCTCCGCCGCCCACCACGGTGCGTGACCTGCTGCGGCTCCGATCGACGGACGAGGGCCCGGCGCTCTGTTTCGAGGAGCAGCGCTGGAGCTGGCGCGAGCACGTCCAGGCTTCGCTCGATCGCGCCGCCTGGTTGCTCGCCGAGCGCCGTGCGCTCGCATCGGACGCCCCGTTCCACGTCGGCATCCTGCTCGACAACGTGCCCGAGTACTCGTTCCTGCTGGGCGCCGCCGCCTTCGCGGGAGCCTGCGTGGTCGGCATCAACCCGACGCGCCGCGGCGCGGAGCTGGCGCGCGACATCCGTCACACCGACTGCGCCTGGATCGTGACCGAAACCCGCCACCTGCCACTCCTCGAGGGCCTCGACTGCGGCGTGCCGCGCGAGCGGATCGTCACCGTCGACACGCCCGCCTGGCCCGCGGCGCTGGCCCCGCACGCGGGCGCGCGGGACCCGGAGGTGGTGCTCGATGCGTCGGCTCCCTACCTGCTGATCTTCACCTCCGGTACGACGGGGCAGCCCAAGGCCGCGATCTGCTCGCAGCGGCGTCTGGCGTGGATCGGATGGAACGTCTGCACCAACCGCGGGGTGGGCGCGGACGACGCCTGCTATCAGGCGATGCCGATGTTCCACTCGAACCAGCTGATGGCCGGCTGGGTTCCCGCCGTACACTGCGGGGCGACGCTGGTGATGCGAAGGCGGTTCTCGGCCTCGGGCTTCCTGCCCGACGTCCGGAAGTACGGGGTCACCTTCTTCAACTACGTCGGCAAGCCCCTGAGCTACATCCTCGCGACGCCGGAGCAGCCGGACGACGCCGACAACCCGCTGAAGCTCGCCTTCGGCAACGAGGCCGCACCGCACGATCTGGAGCGTTTCGCGAAGCGCTTCGGCTGTCGGGTGCTCGACGCCTACGGTTCGACCGAGGGCTCCGTCACGATCGGGCGCGTCCCCGACATGCCCGCTGGCGCCCTGGGCCTGGGCCAGCCCGGCACCGTGATCCTCGACCCCGAGACGGGCGAGGAGAAGCCGCCGGCCGAGTTCGACGCGGGCGGTCGCCTGCTGAACGCCGACGCCTGCATCGGAGAGATCGCGAACCGCGAGAGCGCCCCCAGCTTCGAAGGCTACTACCGGAACCCCGAGGCGAACACGGCGCGCGTGCACGACGGCATCTACTGGACGGGGGACCTCGGCTATCGGGACGCTGCGGGCTTCCTCTACTTCGCCGGCCGCGACTTCGACTGGCTGCGCGTGGACGGCGAGAACTTC
>JBFIYM010000214.1:0-6086 GCA_041605395.1 Myxococcota bacterium
GATCCGGCCCTTCGCGGAGCGCTCGCCGGCCTCGCGGTCGGCCTCCAGGTAGGGCTCCAGGTAGGCGACGGCCTTCGTCATGGCGCGCGCGCTCTTGACCACCTGGGGCAGGAACATCTTGCCGGCGCCGAACAGGTCGCCGACCACGTTCATGCCGTCCATCAGCGGGCCTTCGATCACGGACAGGGGCCGGCCGAGCTTCTGGCGGGCCTCCTCCGCGTCGGCCTCGATCCAGTCGACCACCCCGTGCACGAGCGCATGGCAGAGACGCTCCTCGACGGTGCCCTCGCGCCAGGTGAGGTCGACCTCGCGGCGACGCCCCTTGCCCCTCACCGCCTCGGCGCGCTCGACCATGCGCTCGGTGGCATCGGGCCGCCTCGCGAAGATCAGGTCCTCGACGCACTCGCGCAGCTCGCCCGGGATGTCCTCGTAGACCGGGAGCTGGCCGGCGTTCACGATGCCCATGTCGAGGCCGGCACGGATCGCGTGGTACAGGAACGCCGCGTGGATCGCCTCGCGCACGGCGTCGTTGCCGCGGAACGAGAACGAGAGGTTCGAGATGCCGCCGCTCACGTGGACCCCGGGGCAGCGCGCGCGGATCTCGCGGGTGGCCTCGATGAAGGCCTTCGCGTACTCGGCGTGCTCCTCGATGCCGGTGCCGATGGCCAGCACGTTCGGGTCGAAGATGATGTCCTCGGGCGGGAAGTCGGCCTGCTCGGTGAGCAGCCGGTAGGCCCGCTCGCAGATCTCGACCTTGCGGTCGACGCGGTCGGCCTGGCCCTCCTCGTCGAACGCCATCACCACGACCGCGGCGCCATAGCGACGCACCTGCCGCGCCTTGGCCAGGAAGTCGGCCTCGCCCTCCTTGAGCGAGATCGAGTTGACCACGCTCTTGCCCTGACACGATTGCAGCCCGGCCTCGATCACCGACCACTTGCTGCTGTCGATCACGATCGGGAGGCGCGCCACCTCGGGGTCGGAGGCGAGCCAGGCCAGGAAGGTGCGCATGCAGGCTTCGGAGTCGAGCAGGCCCTCGTCCATGTTGACGTCGATCAGGTTCGCGCCGCCGCGTGCCTGCTCCACGGCGACGGCGAGCGCGGCCTCCCAGTCGTTCGCCTCCACCAGACGCCGGAACTTCGCGGAGCCCGTGACGTTGGTGCGCTCGCCGATCAGCAGGAAGTTGCTGTCGGGTCGGATCGTCAGCGTCTCCATGCCGGCCAGGTGGGTGAAGCGCTCCGTCGGGGTCGGGATGCGGCGCGGCGCTACGCCGGCCACGGCGTCGGCCAGCGCCTCGATGTGGGCGGGCGTGGTGCCGCAGCAGCCGCCGACCAGGTTGACGAGCCCGCTCTTGGCCCACTCCCCGACCCACTGGGCGGTGAGGGCCGGGCCCTCGTCGTACTCGCCCATCGCGTTCGGGAGCCCCGCGTTCGGGTAGGCCGAGACGTGGACGTCGGCGAGCTCGGCGAGCTCGGCAACGTGCGGGCGCATCTGCTCGCCGCCGAGCGAGCAGTTGAGGCCGATCGCGAGCGGGTTCGCGTGACGCACGGAGTGGTAGAACGCGTCGAGCGTCTGGCCGGAGAGGGTGCGGCCGCTCGCGTCGGTGACGGCGATCGAGACCACGACGGGGACCCGCACGCCCAGCGACTCGCACACCTCGTCGATGGCCACCAGGGCCGCCTTGGTGTTGAGCGTGTCGATCTGCGTCTCGACCAGCAGCAGGTCGGCGCCGCCCTCGACGAGCCCGCGCGCCTGCTCGGCGAACGCGGCGGACAGCTCGGCCCAGGTGATCGCGCGCTTGCCGGGGTCGTTCACGTCGGGCGAGATCGAGAGCGTGCGCGTGGTCGGGCCGATCGCGCCCGCCACGAAGCGCGGCTTGTCCGGCGTGCGCTCGCTCCAGGCGTCGGCCAGGCGCCGGCAGATCCGCGCGCCCTCCAGGTTCATGGCGTAGGCGTGGTCCTCGAGGCCGTAGTCGGCCTGCGAGATGCGGTTCGCGCTGAAGGTGCCGGTGGCGGTGATGTCGGCGCCGGCCGCCAGGTACTCGTCGTGGATCGCGGAGATCACGTCGGGCCGGGTCAGGATCAGCGCCTCGTTGTCGCCGCGCAGGTCGTGGTCGTGTGCCGCGAAGCGGTCCCCCCGGAAGTCGACCTCCCCGAGCCCGCGCGCCTGGATCATGGTGCCCTTCGGGCCCTCGATCACGAGGATGCGGCTCTCGAGCAGCTCACGCAGTCGAGCCTCGCGCGGGCTCATGCCGGCGACTCCGGCGGGCGGTGTCCGTCGGCGAGGAAGGTGGCGGGCAGGTCACCGCCGCGGTGCGTCGGCGCCTCCACCTCGACGCGCACGTGCTCGAGGCCCGCGTCCCGCAGCCAGCCGGCCACTTCGTCCGGCTCGAAGCCGAGCCACACCACGCCGAGCTCCTGCCGCATCCACTCGCGATCGTGCCGCACGAAGTCCACCACGACGACCGCCCCGCCCGGGCGCACCACGCGCGCCAGCTCGGCGAGTGCACGGCTCGGGGTGGGCAGGTACTGGAGCACCAGGTGCGCGAAGGCCGCGTCCGCCTCGCCGTCGGCCAGCGGCAGGGCCTCGGCCTCGCCGAGCCGCAGCTCGACGCCGCCCGTCCCGGCCTGATCGAGCTTGCGCTGGGTGGCCTCGAGCATCGCCTTCGAGTGGTCCACCGCGATCACGCGCATACCGGCCTGCGCCAGCTCGAGGGCGAGCGTGCCGGTCCCGGTGCCGACGTCGGCCACCACGAGGTCGCGCGGCAGCACGCGGGCGAGCGCCCGGGCGCGCAGGGCGTCGTCGTTCCACACCTTGCGCAGCGCGTCCCACTCGGGCGCCACCGCGTCGAAGAAGCTGCGGCTCTTCGCGGCGCGGGCGGCGATCACGCGCTCGAGCGCGAGCCGATCGCGCGCGGCGACGGGGTCGTCCCCGAGCGCCCGCGCGGCGAGCGCCCACGCCTCCGCCCAGGGGCCCGGCTCGGGCGGCGTGAAGCGGTAGAGGGCGAAGGTGCCTTCCCGGCGATCGCGCAGCAGGCCCGCCTCGCGCAGGATGCCGAGGTGCCGCGACACCCGCGACTGCGCCATGCCGAGCGCCTCCATCAGCTCGTGGACCGCGAGCTCCTCGCGCTCGAGAAGGGCGAGGATGCGAACCCGGGTGGGGTCACCGAGCGTGCGGAAGATCTTCTGGAGACGTTCGGCGCTCACGTCCATCCATCCCGCGCGGGGAGCGAGAAGAGAGCTGAGGAGATCGGCCGGCCCGATCGATCAATCAATCAGGATGGAAGGATATTAACAGAATCTGGCCCGGGTTCAGCGCCCGGCGGCCAGCAGCTCAGCGCCCGGCGGCCAGCAGCTCAGCGCCCGGCGGCCAGCACCTCAGCGCCCGGCGGCCAGCAGCTCAGCGCCCGCGGCCAGCAGCTCAGCGCCCGGCCGCCACCACGACGGGGGCGGCGAGCGTCCCGGTGACCCGGAGGCTCGCATGGCCCTCGCGGTCGAGCCGGATCCCCAGGGGGGCGAGGTGGCTCCGGAGCGCCGGGTCCACGTCCTCGATGTCCACCTGGAGCTCGAGCGGCCAGCTGGCCGGCGCGCCGGAGCCGGGCGTCGCGGCGCCCGCGAAGCGCGCCGTGATCAGGGGGCCCGCGAGCCGCGCCGCACTGAGTGCGAGCTGCTGCGGGGCCAGCTCGACGCGCGCCGCGAGGCTCTGGTACGGAATGGCCACCGGAAGGCCCGCGAAGTCGACGCTGCCGTTCTCACCGACGACGTCGGCGAAGCCGTCCCAGCGGCCGTCCTCCTGGCTGAGGCTGAGGTCCAGGCGCCCGGACACGCGACCGACCAGCGGTGGGGTGCTGCCGAAGGTCGCCCAGGGCAGCGCCGCGACGTCGACGTCGCGGAACTCGCCTTCGATGCGATCCGGCGCGACCTGCCCCCCGAAACGGCCGGGTGCCCCCGTGGCCGCAATGTGCCAGCGCGGTTGGCCTCGCAGCCAGGCGAGCGCCCAGGCGGGGCGCACGCCCACGCGTTCGAGCCGGAGCGGCGCGCTGCCGGGCCACTCGACGCGCAGCTCGTGGGCCGTCGCCTCGGGCCCGCCCCAGCCGAGCCCGAGGCCCAGCCGTGCGATCTCGACCCGGGCGCCGAGGGCGGCGGAGGCGGCCTCCTGCGCGACGGGGCGCAGGCGCTCGTAGGGGAAGCGCGCGACCACGAAGACCGTGAACAGCCCGGCGATCCCGAGCCCGAGCAGCAGCCGCGGGGAGCGCTGGCCTGCGGGCCTCCGATCGCGCCCCGCCGCCATCAGATCGCTTCGAACGAGGACACCGAGAAGGTGACGTCGAGCAGATCCTGCTTGTCGGCGCGCGTGCGGATGCGCAGGCTCTTGATCGAGAGCATCTGGGGGGCGTCCTCGATGCGCGAGAGGAAGCCCACGACCTGGGCCAGGGTCACGCCCTTGAGCGAGACCTGCACCTTGGTCTCGCGGTAGTCCTCGCTAGCGGGCGAGGTGCGGGGCTCCATGGAATCGATCTTCACCGCCGATTGCGCGGCCATCCGCTCGAGCGCCGTGAAGATCTCGCCCTTCGGACCGCCCTGGATGCGGGCCTCGACCGCGGCGAGGCGGCCGTGCACCTCGTCGAAGCGGACGCGGAGTTCGCGGACGGCCTCCACCTGCTGCTCTGCGGCCGCCGCCTGCGAGGCCATGTGGCGCGAGGTTCCGAGCAGTGGCATCACGAGCGCGAACCACAGCAGCGTGAGGACCAGCATGCCCCCGGCGAGGCTCACCAGCACGCGCTCGTTCCGCGAGAGGCCCTGGAAGGCCACCACCGCCCGCAGCCACAGCTCCTTCACGAGGCCCCTCCCTCGCCGGAGAGGCTGATCCGTACGCTGAAGTTCTGGCCGCCGCGCCGGGCGTCGGCGGTGATGTCGCCGACCGTGATCTCCGCGAAGGGGCCGAACTGCGCGAGCTGGCCGCGCAGGGCGTCGACGCTCCCGAAGCTCGGGGAATGGCCCTTGATCTGGATCACCTGGCGATCGATCGAGAGCTCTTCGAAGACGACGTCGAGCTCGGGCGGCACGCGCCGCGAGATCTCGGTGAGGATGTCGAGCGCGGAGAGGTTGCCGCGGTAGACGCCGAGCGTGTCGGCGCGCCGCTGCGCGCTGCGCACCGCCGCCTGCATGGTCGCCAGCGGATCGGCCCCGGGCGGTGCCTCGGGCAGCGCCTGGGAGACCAGCGCGCGCGCCTGGTCCTCGAGGGCCTCCGCACGACGCGCGTCGAGCACCAGCCGCGTGCCGAGTGAGAGCCCACCCAGCAGGAGCGCGACCAGCGCCAGCCACAGCGTCGGCCGCAGCTCGCGGCCCACCTGCCGGTAGTCGATGCGCGGGCCGAGCTCGCCCTGGCGGAGATTCATCCGCGTGGCGGCCTGTGAGGAGCCGCGCAACGCGAGCGCCATCGCCGGCCCGAACAGCAGCGGGTCGCCGCCCGCCAGGAAGGCCGCGCCGAGCTCACCCGCCGGGAGCGGGAGGCGCTGGGTCCGGAGGCCCGTGCGCTCGGCAAGGAACTCGTCGAGCCGGTGGAGCCGGCCGCTCCCGCCGAGCAGGTGGACGGCCTCGAGCCCGGCGCTGCCGCCCGGGAGCAGCGCCTCGAGCGAGCCCACCGTGCGCAGGATCTCGCGGGCCAGCCGCTCGAGGGTCTCGAGCGAGGCCGCGTCGGAGGGGCGGAGGCCCTCCTCGAGCTTGGCGCGCTCGGCGACGGCCTCGTCCACCCCGCGATCGCGGGCCAGCGCGCGGGTCAGGGCCAGGCCGGCCAGCGGCACCGTGCGGGAGGCCACGGCGCGGCCGTCCACGACCAGGCACAGCGTGGTCTTGCGGTGGCCGATGTCCGCCAGCAGCCGCGCGCCCGGGAGGTCGAAGACGGAGGCGAGGTTCGAGAGCACCAGGCCCTCGGCCTCCACGATGTGCGGCGAGAGCCCGGACTCTCCGAGCCGCTCCAGCAGGGTTCGCACCTCGTTCTTCGCCGCCAGCGTGGCGACGACCTCGGTCTCGTTCTTGCGCTGCCCCGTGATCTCCCAGTCCACGAAGTAGTCGTCGAGCTCGAAGGGC
>JBFIYM010000215.1:0-6069 GCA_041605395.1 Myxococcota bacterium
GCGCGCGGCGCCGAGGTCTGTGTGCTCGAGGCCCGTCCCGCGCCCGGCGGCGTGATGCAGAGCGAGCGGCTCGATGGCTTCCTCGTCGAGCGCGGACCCAGCACCACGCGCATCCCGGCCGAGACCCTCACGCTGCTGCAGGGCGCGGGTCTCGAGGCGGCGCTGCTGCGCGCCGGCCCCGAGAGCGGCGAGCGCTTCCTGCTGCGCCCGGAAGGCCTGGTGCCCGTGCCGCTCGGCCCGCTGGGTCTGCTCGGGAGCCCGCTCCTCTCGGGTGCGGGGAAGCGACGCCTGTTGCGCGAGCCGTTCGTGCCCCGCGGCGACGGCGCGGCCGAGAGCGTCGCCGACTTCGTTGCGCGTCGGCTCGGGCGCGAGGCGCTCGACGCGCTGGTCGCGCCCTTCCTGGTGGGGGTCTACGCGGGCGACGAGACGCGGCTCGGTGCCGAGGCGGTGTTCCCGGGCCTCGTCGCCGCCGAGCGGGAGGGCGGCTCGATCACGCGCGGTCTGCTGCGCGGCGCGATTCGCGGCGGGCCGCGCGGCCTCCCCGGGAGCTACTCGGCGCGCGACGGCCTCGGCGGCCTCGCGGCGCTGCTCGCGCGTGGCCTCGGCGAGCGGCTGCGGCTCGGCACGGCCGTGCACGCGCTCACGCGGGAGGCCGACGGCTGGCGCGTCGAGAGCGCCGAAGGCCCGCTCCGCGCGCGGCGCGTGGTCCTCGCCGTGGATGCCGCCGGGGCTGCCGAGCTGCTGGCGCCGCACGACGCCGAGGCTGCCGCGTACGCGAAGGGCCTCGCGATGGCCCCCATCGTGAGCCTGGCGCTCGACCTGCCCCCGGCCGCGTGCCGGCGCCCGCCCTCCGGCTTCGGCTTCCTGGTGCCGCGCGACGTCGGGCTCCCGCTGCTCGGCGCGCTCTTCATGAGCCGGCTGTTCCCGGGTCGCGCGCCGGCGGGAAGCGAGCTGGTGACCGCGATGCTCGGCGGCCTGCGCTGGCCCGGGGCGGTCGACGCGCCGGACGACGCGCTCCTCGCACGCGCCCACGAGGGCCTCGACCGTGCGCTCGGCCTGCGCGACGCCCCGCGCCTCGTTGCCGTCTCCCGCTGGCCGCGCGCCATCCCCCAGCCCGGCCCCGACCACGTGGCGACGGTGCGCCGCATCCGCGAGCGGCTGCGCGCGCTGCCGCCGCTCGCGCTGGCGGGCGGCTGCTGGGATGGCGTCGCCCTCGGCGAGGCCCTCGCGTCGGGAGTGCGGGCCGCCGGGGCCGGCTGACTCCGCCGGCCATCGCCTCGACCTGGCCCGCCAGGATCAGCCGGCCATGGCCTCGACCGGGCCCGCCAGGATCAGCCGGCCATCGCCTCGACCGGGCCCGCCAGGATCAGCCGGCCATCGCCTCGACCTGGCCCGCCAGGAACTCGACGAACGGGGGCGAGGCGTTCACGCACGGCACCAGCGCGAACGCCTCGCCGCGGAGCTCCCGCCAGCGCGCGCGCGCGCGGATGCCGATCTCCTCGAGCGTCTCGAGGCAGTCCGCGACGAACGAGGGACACAGCACCGCGAGCCGCCGGACGCCGCGGCCGGCGAGCGAGACCAGGAGGTCATCGGTCGAGGGCCCGATCCAGCGTGCCCGACCGAGCCGGGACTGGAAGCCGGTCGAGATGCGCTCGAGCGGCAGTCCGAGCGTGGCGGCCACGGCGCGCGAGGTCGCGAAGCACTGCGCGCGGTAGCAGAAGTCGGTGGCGCCCGGCTGCTGGCAGCAGCGCGGGTGGACCAGGCAGTGGTCGCGGCTCGGGTCCGCCGCCTGCACGTGCCGCTCCGGCAGGCCGTGGTAGCTCAAGAGCACCTGGTCGGGGCGGAAGGGCTCGAGCACGGGACGAGCCTGGGCCGCCAGCGACTCGATGAAGCCGGGCGCCGCGAAGAAGGGCGGCAGGATCGCGAGTGCCGGCGACGCCGCGCGGCTCGCCGCCCAGGCCTGGACGGCCGCCAGGGCGGTGCCGCGCGAGGACTCCGCGTGCTGCGGATAGAGCGTGGCCACGACGATGCGCCCGACCCCGGCGTCCGCGAGCTCCGTCAGCGCGTCGGTCAGCGCGGGCTTGCCGTAGCGCATGCCGACAGCGACGGGCACGCGCGTGCCCAGCCGCTCGCGCAGCGCGGCGGCGAGCGCCTCCGTGTGGATCCGCAGGGGCGAGCCCTCGGGCTGCCAGATCTCCCGGTAGGCGCGCGCCGAGCGCGGCGCCCGGAACGGCGCGATCACGCCGTTCACGAGGAGCCAGCGCGCGGGCGCCGGGAGATCGATCACGCGCGGATCGGACAGGAACTCGCGCAGGTAGCGCCGCACGTCGCCGGTGCTCGGTGACGCGGGCGTGCCGAGCTGCGCGAGCAGCACGCCGGTCGGTTCCGTCGCCCCCGCCTCGCCCGGGCCCGTCGTTTCCGCCTCGCCCGGGCCCGTCGTTTCCGCCTCGCCCAGGCTCACGGCGCGTCGCGGCGCGAGAAGCCGCCCAGCCAGAACGAGAGCGCGACGTAGCCGGCCGGGTAGGCGAGCGTGAGCCAGGCCAGGCCGCGCGCGCCCGGCAGCTCGGGCCAGAAGAGCAGGGCGGCGCAGATCAGGACCCAGAACCCGGCCCCCGCGTTGGTGACCCGTCCCCAGGCCCGCATCTGGCTCGGGTAGAGGTATTTGAGCGGAACGAAGACCGCCACCGCGAGCCCGACCAGCCAGGCGGTCGTCCAGGCAGGCGACACGTCGAGCAGGAAGGCGTAGAGCGCGACCACGTTCCAGTAGGACGGGAAGCCGAGGAAGTATCCGTCGTCCGTCTTCGCTTGGGTCTGCGAGAAGCCGTAGGCGCTGGCGAGGACCGGGAGCGCGACCACCCAAAGCGGCTCCACGTGGAGATTCCAGGCCAGGAAGAAGAGGGGCACAATCACGTAGTTCAGGTAGTCCACGATGTCGTCGAGGCGACGACCGTCGACGCGCGGCGCCCAGCGCTCGACCTGGGCGCGGCGCGCCAGCGTGCCATCCACGCTGTCGATCACGAACGCCACGAGCATCCAGAGCAGGGCCACGCGCGGCGCGCCCCGCGCCGTCTCGAGCAGCGCCAGCAGGGCGACCGCGGCCCCGCTCGCGGTGAGCCCGTGCACGCTCCAGGCGAACGCCCGGCGCCGGACGACGACGCCGTTGGGCGTGGCTTCCTGGGTGCGCGACATCGGGCGGGAGGGTAGCTAGATTCGGCGCTCGTTCGGGAGGCCGCCTTGACCATCCAGAAAGCCGCCGAGATCGGGCAGCGCTCCCCCCAAGACCGCGCCGAGGAGATGGTCGAGCTGCTCCGCCAGGGCAGCGACTCCTTCCTCACCACCCGCGCCGACACCGTGATCAACTGGGCGCGGAAGTACTCCATGTTCCTGTACCCGTTCGTGACCGCCTGCTGCGGCATGGAGTTCATGTCCGTGGCCGGGCCGCGCTACGACTTGGATCGGTTCGGCTGTGCGCTGCCGCGTTTCTCGCCGCGCCAGTCGGACCTGATGATGGTGGTGGGCACCATCACCCACCGGCAGGCGCCGATCCTGAAGAAGGTCTACGACCAGATGGCCGAGCCCAAGTGGGTGATGGCCTTCGGCGCGTGCACCTGCTCGGGCGGGCCCTACAACAACTACGCCGTCGTGCAGGGCATCGACACCATCATTCCGGTCGACATCTACGTCCCCGGCTGCCCCCCGCGGCCCGAGGCCGTGCTCGACGGGCTGATCAAGCTCCAGGCGCGCGTCCAGGCGGAGAAGGTTCCGGGCGACGGCCGCCACCGGGAGCTCGCCGAGCTGCCGGTGCGTCAGGTCGAGAAGCCGGTCGCCTGAGCCGGTCGGCCGTCCCGTGAGCCGGTTCGATCTCGCCGTCGTCGGTGCTGGCCCGGGTGGCTACGTGGCCGCGATCCGTGCCGCGCAGCTCGGCCAGCGGGTCGCCGTCGTGGAGGCGGATCGGCTCGGTGGCGTGTGCCTCAACTGGGGCTGCATCCCGAGCAAGGCGCTGCTCACCGGCGCCGAGCTGGTCGAGAACCTGACGCGCCACGGCGAGACCTTCGGCGTGAGCGCGTCCGGCGTGACGCTCGACTACGGCAAGCTCGTCGACCACAGCCGCAAGACCGCCGACCGGCTCGCGAAGGGCGTCGAGGGCCTGTTCAAGAAGAACCAGATCACCTGGCTCCCCGGCCGGGGACGGCTGGCCGGTGCGGGGCGCGTCGAGGTGGACTCGGGCGAGAGCGTCGAGGCGGCCCACGTGCTGCTCGCCACCGGCTCGAGCGAGTGGGTCCCACCCGGCGTGACGGTCGACGGCGAGCGCGTGCTCACCTCGCGTGAGGCGCTCGCGAGCCGTCGCTGCCCGGAGCGCCTCGTGATCGTCGGCGCCGGCGCCGTGGGGATCGAGTTCGCCTACGTGTACGCCATGTACGGCGCCCAGGTGACGGTGCTCGAGATGGCCTCGCAGATGCTGCCGGGCGCCGACCCGGACGTGGCCCAGGCGCTCCAGCGCGAGTTCCGGCGCAAGGGCATCGAGGTGCGGCTGGACACCCGCTTCGAGGGCGTGAAGCAGGATGGCGCCGGCGTGCGGGTCGCGCTCTCGAGCGAGAAGGGCGCCGACGAGCTCGCGGCCGACCAGCTCCTCGTCGCGATCGGGCGCCGCCCGCTCTCCGGCTCGCTGGGGCTCGAGGAGGCGGGCATCGAGCTGCGCAAGGGCGGCTTCGTCGCCGTGGACGAGCGGGGGCGGACCTCGCTCGACGGTGTGCTCGCGATCGGCGACCTGGTCGGCGGCCCGCTGCTCGCCCACAAGGCGTCGGAGGAGGGCATCGCCGCGGTGGAGTTTCTGGCGGGCGAGCGCCGTCCCGCACTCGACCACGGCACGATCCCGTTCTGCATCTACGCCCAGCCGCAGGTGGCCTGGATCGGCCTGACCGAGGCCCAGGCGCGGGAGCGTCACGGCGACGACCTGCGCGTGGGCCGCTTCCCGTTCACCGCGTCCGGCAAGGCCATCGCCGCGGCGCACCCGGCCGGCTTCGTGAAGATCCTGGCGGAGCCCCGCTACGGCCAGATCGTGGGGGCGCACATCGTCGGGCACGGCGCCACCGAGCTGATCGCCGAGCTCGGTCTGGCGCTGACGCTCGAAGCGACCACCGCCGAGATCGCCGGCACCTGCCACGCCCATCCCACGCTTTCGGAGGCGATCCTCGAGGCGACGCTCGCCGCCGAGGGGCGCGGCATCAACTTCTAGGGGGTCCGGGCGCTCGGCTTCCCGCCGCCCCGGCTCAGATGCCCATCACCGCGAGGGCGCGCACCACCCGGGCGACCGCCTTGGTGAGCAGCGGATGGGACTGCTCCAGCGCCACGGCGAGCTCCTCGAGCCGCTCGCGCAGCGGGTGCCCGGGCTCCGGCGGATCCTTGCGCTCGATCACCTCGCGGATCTCGGCGACGGCCTGCTCCAGGTCCGAGCGCAGCGAGGCATCGATCGGCTCGGCATCCTCGAGCTCGCGGTGCAGCCGCGCCAACGTCTCGCGTAGGGATTCGCGCTCCATGGGCCCTCCCGCTTCGCCGCCTGGACGAACCAGACTGTAGCCGTCCCTCCTGGCCGCCGATCGCGGCGGGGATGGCTATCGTCTCCGGCCTCGGGAGGGAGAGTCGATGTCGGTCGTGGTGACGCTGCCTGAACTCGGTGAGAGCGTGGTGGAAGGCACCGTCGCCCGCTGGCTGGTCAAGGAGGGCGATCGCGTCGAGCGCGACCAGCCGCTCGTCGAGATCACCACCGACAAGGTGGATGCCGAGATCCCGGCGCCCCAGGCGGGCGTGATCGCGAAGATCCTGGTGCCCGAGGGCGAGACCGTCGAGGTGGGCGCCGAGCTGGCGCGCATCGACGAGCAGGCCGCCGAGGGCGCCGGCAAGCGGAGCAAGGCCCAGGCCCGGCCGGCCAAGCCCGAGCACAAGCCCGCCGAGGCCGAGCCCGCCGCGCCCGTGGCGCAGCACGTCCTGCTTGGTGACGCGTCCCGAGGGACCGGTGCCCTCCACCGCGCGCAGGTCGACGCCGGACTGCTCGGCGACGCGCCGGGCCCC
>JBFIYM010000216.1:0-5990 GCA_041605395.1 Myxococcota bacterium
AGGAAAGCCGGGCCTTCGGCCCCGTCCGTTCATCGCGAGCCGCTTCGCCTCAGGAAAGCCGGGCCTTCGGCCCCGTCCGTTCATCGCGAGCCGCTTCGCGGCTCGCTCATGGCCTGCTCTCGCGCCCAGCGGTAGTCGGCCTTCCCGCTCGGGCTGCGCTGGATGCGATCCCGGAACGCGAAGTGCTTGGGAAGCTTGTACCGCGCCAGGTGCTTGCCCGCCTCCTCGAGCAGGTCCTCGGGGGTCGTCTTCGAGCCGGGCCGCAGGTGCACCACGGCCACCACCTCCTGCCCCCAGCGCTCGCTCGGCCGCCCGGCCACGACCACGTCGAAGACGTCGGGGTGGTGCTTCAGGGCGTGCTCCACCTCCTCGGCGAAGATCTTCTCGCCGCCGGAGTTGATCGTGACCGAGTCGCGGCCGAGCACCTCGATGCTGCCATCCGCCCGGAAACGCGCGCGGTCGCCGGGCACCGACCAGCGCACGCCGTCGATCACCGGGAAGGTCTTCGCCGTCTTCTCGGCGTCGCCGAAGTAGCCGAGCGGCACGCGGCCCTTCTGCGCGAACCAGCCCATCTCGTCGTCGCCCGGCGCGAGCACGCGCGCCAGGTCGGCAGAGACCACGCCGGCGCCGGCGAGCGGCTTGAAGTCGCCCGTCGAGACGCCCGTCTGCTTGTTGCTCGGGTTGCTCGCCTGCATGCCGGTCTCGGAGGAGCCGATCGAGTCGAGCACCGTGGCCTGGGGCAGGTGCTCGAGCAGCGCCTTCTTGTTCGCGACCGAGAGCGGAGCGCCGCCGGAGCCGACGACGAACAGGCTCGAGAGGTCGTACTTCTTGCGCGCCATCTCGTCGAGCAGCGGGCGGGCGAAGGCGTCGCCCACGATCGTCATCGAGCCGATGCGCTCGCGCTCGAGGGTGCCGAGGAAGTCGGGCGGGTCGAGCTTGCGGTTGTCGTCGGCGAAGTGGCAGGCGTTCCCCATGCCCATGTTGATGAACAGGCCCCACTGCGCGGCGCCGTGCATGAGGGGCGGCCCGATCAGGCAGCGGATCTGGCCCCCGGCCTTGGCGTAGGCGGCGATCTCCTCGAGCGAGCCGAGCTCGCTTCCGTCCGGCTTGCGGCCGCCCATGGCCGAGGCGTAGATGTCGGCCGAGCGCCACAGCACGCCCTTGGGCATGCCGGTCGTCCCACCGGTGTAGAGTATGTAGAGGTCGTCGGGCGAGGGCTCGACGGGCGGGGCGTCGGGCGAGGCGGCGGCGAGGGCCTCCTCGTAGTCCACCGCGCCCGGCAGCAGCGCGTTGCCCGAGTCGTCCGCGATCTGGACGAGCACGCGGAGCGCGGGCAGCTCGTCGCGGATCGCCGCGATGCGGTCCGCGAACTCCGCGTGGTAGAGCACCGCGCTCGCCTTCGAGTTCTGGAAGAGGTAGGTGAGCTCCTCCTCCACGTAGCGGTAGTTCACGTTGAGGGGCGCCACGCGCGCCTTCCAGGCGCCGAGCATGCCCTCCACGTACTCGTTGCCGTTGTAGCAGTAGATCGCGAGATGCTCCTGGCCGGACTCGTGTCCGGCGAGCGCGGAGCGCTCGGCCGAGACCTCGAGCCCCCGCGAGAGCAGGAAGTTCGCGAAGCGGCGGCTCCGCTCGGCGAGCTGGGCGTGCGTGATGCGACGGTCGCGCCAGACCAGCGCCTCTCGGTCCGGAATCGCGGCCGCGATGGTCTCGTTCACCTCGGCGAAGCTGAAGTCGGGCATCGGTCCTCCCCGGAACGGCGAAGTTTGCCATCCTAGCGCCGTGGACTCGCTGAAGCTCCGCATCCAGCAGAAGACGCCCGAGCCGGTCGAGGAGCTGCCGACGGGGCTCGACTGGATCGAGCAGGGCGCGCAGCGCGCCGCGCTCTTCACGCCGGACGAGATCGACCCCGGGAAGCGGTACCCACTGCTGGCGGTGCTCCACGGCGCCGGTCGCCAGGACGAGCTGCTGATGAAGGCCTACCGCGACGAGGCCGAGCGCCGCCAGGCGCTCTTCCTCGTCCCGCGCTCCTTCGGCATGACCTGGGACCTGATCCAGCACGCGGCGCAGGGCGGCGTCCCGGCGGACGCGCCCTCGACGCGCCCCGACCTCGACTTCTTCGAGTACGCCTACGACCTGATCTTCCGGCGCTACCCGGTGGACTTCGAGCGCGTCGGCCTGATCGGCTACTCCGACGGCGCGAGCTACGGGCTCTCGGTGGGCCTCTCGAACCCCGAGATGTTTCGCGCCGTGATGGGCTGGGCGGCCGGCTTCGTGGCGATCGAGAACGAGGCCGCCGCCGCGGGCACGCCGCGCCCCGCCGTGCTCGTCGAGTACGGCACCCACGACGAGCTGTTCCCGTTCGAGCAGGTGGCGCTCCCGATGAAGGAGCAGCTCGAGGCCTTCGGCTGCCAGGTCACCTTCAAGGTCGACGAGGGCGGCCGCCACTGGCCCTCGGGCACGTTCCAGGACGAGGCGCTCGACTGGTTCTTCTCCGAGCCCTGGCAACCGCGCTCCTGACAACCTCCACCGAGGACGGGGACGCGAGGACGGGGACGTTCGTCAAGAAGTCAAGTCGTTCGCCCCGTGTCTTGACCTCTTGACGAACGTCCCCGCTAGGCGCCGTCCCCGCTAGGCGCGTCCCCGCTAGGCGGTGGCCTACATCGTGCCGCGGGCGGCCATCGCGCGGATCATGTTGTCCTGGACGAAGGACGCGACGAGCCGGCCCTCGCGGGTGAAGACCTGCGCCCGCCCGTGGGAACGTCCAGCGCCGGCGTGCGGGCTCTCGTGGGCGATGAGGAGCCACTCGGCCGCCGAGAACGGCTCGTGGAAGGTGAGCGTGTGGCCGACCACGCCGGTCGAGAGCGAACGGTGCGCCTCGGCCTGGCCGATGCCGGCGTGCGGGCGCATGGCGGTCGCGATCAGGAAGCCGTCGGTGGCCCAGGCGAGGATCGCCTGGCTCGTAGCCAGGTCGTCCGGCGCGCCGGGGTAACGCAGCCAGGCGAAGAGCTCGGCGGGGCCGACCGGGGCGTCGACGCTCACGAGGTCGACGCCGTCCACGATGCGTAGCTCCGTGCCCGGGAGCACGAGCGGGCTCGGCCCGGCGTCCGGCGATCGCTCGGGCGCGGCCACCTTCGGCGCAGGGGCCGCGTGCCGGATCAGGTCGGAGTCGGGCGCGTCGAGCAGCACGAGGGCGCGCGCGCACAGGCGCTCCCCTTGCCAGGCCGTCAGGCTCGCGCTCGCGAAGGAGCGACCGGCGTGGATCGGCTCGAGGGCGAGCTCGGTGTCCGCGCTCACCCGCGCCGCGCGCGCGAAGATCGTGTGGATCGTCCGCACCCGCTTGCCCTCGTGCGCCCGGCTCGCCGCCACGATCATCTGGCCGAGCAGCTGACCGCCGAAGACGACGTCGGCGACCGCCGGGTCGCCCTCGTTGCGCACGCGGAAGCGGGCCTCGCCGGCGGGCTCGAGCTCGAGCAGGGACAGCGCGTCCGACACGGTTCCCTCCTAGGGCCAGAGCGGGCCGGGGTGGAGCCAGCGCGCGAACAGCGACGCGACGACGCCGATCGCGATCGCCAGCAGCGGGAGCTCCGTGAGGCCTCCGAAGCCGCGCCCGAACGGCAGGAAGGCGGTCGCGGCGTGGAAGGCCCGGAAGGTGGCGTCGCCGCTCGCGAGCTTGCGTGCGTCCTGGTGCCAGGCGCCGGCCAGCGAGAAGGCGAGGAAGCCGCCGAAGAAGGCGACGTCGGCGGTGCTCGCGTTCGGGATCAGGTGGAGCGCCCAGACGATGGCGAGCCCCAGCACGAGGGGATGCCGCGTCACGCGGTAGACGCCGCGCACCTCGGCCGTCCCCCCCGGCACGATCGAGGCCGGGCTCTGCCTGAGCAATGAGCCCGCGACGAGGACCAGGCCGAGGGTCATGCCGAGGTAGAGGAGCGCGCGCAGTACGGGGCCAACCGGGATCACCCAGAGCCAGGGGCCCGCGTGCCGGTTTCCGAAGTAGATCGTCATGAGAGGCACGAAGATCACGAGCGCGACCAGCGAGTAGAGGCCGAGGAAGCCGCCGTCGCCGAGCCGGGCGCGAAGCTTCGGCTCGACGCGCGTGCTCGCGAGGCCGAGGTGGGTGGCGGTGAAGGCGATCCAGAGCAGCAGGATCGAGACGGTGGGGGACATGGCGGACTCCGGGCGCGGCGGTTGGCGGGCTCAAGGGCTCGATGCAAGGGGCTCGGCGAAGTGGAGCAGGATCCCGGACGGGTCCCAGACGTAGGCGGTGCGGAACCCCCAGCTCTCGTCGCGCGGCCCCTCGATGCGCGTATCCGCGAAGCCGGCGGCAGGAAGCGCCCTGCGCGCGTGCGCGGCCCAGGCGTCCGCGCTCGGCACGCGCACGTGCATCACGAAGTGGCCCGCCCAGACCGGGTGGAAGAGGTCCTGGAGCAGGAAGTGGGTGCTACCGATCGTGAACTGGGCGAGGTCCCCCTCCTCCCAGTCGAGGCGGAAGCCGAGGGCCTGGTAGAAGCGCTTCGAGACGGCGAAGTCCTTGGCGGGGACGAAGATCTTGAGCGTCTCTGCCGCGGGCGCGGCGGGCTTCGCCTCGCCGAGCGGGGCGCCGAAGTCGAGCACGTTGCCGCTCGGGTCCCGGATCGAGAAGTCGCGCAGGCCGTAGGGGCGGTCGGCGATGGGCTCGCGGACCTCCGCGCCGGCCGCGCGGAGCTCTCCGAACAGGGGGTCGACGCTGCTGCCGCGGAGGTAGACGTGCGAGGGACCGGGCGGGCCGAGCTTGCCGCGCTGCGCGAGCTGGAGCTCGATGCGGTCGCGGGTGAGGCCCGCCACGGTCGGGGGCTCGCCCCACACCCAGTCGCGCGTGAAGCCGAGCACGCGCTGGTAGTAGTCGAGCGCGCCGGGGAGGTCGTCCACCGAGAGCACGGGGATGGTCGTCTCGAGGGGCATCGGCGCGCCTCCGGCGGTCGCTGCCCGACGATACGCTGCGGTAGCCTGCGCCGCATGCCTGATCTGCTGTTCGAGAAGCGCGACGGCGTCGCCTGGATCACGCTGAACCGCCCCCAGGCGAAGAACGCGCTCTCGCCCGAGGCCTTCTGCCGGCTGGCAGACGCCTGGACCGAGTTCCGCGACGACCCGGCACTCCGCGTCGCGGTACTGACCGGCTCCGGCAGCGAGGTGTTCACGGCGGGCGGCGATCTCAAGCTGCTGCTCCCACTCTGGACGGGCGCGCGCAAGCCCGAGAACGAGTGGGACCGCCGACTCCTCGCGGACCCCGGGCTATCGTACGTGGCGCTCCTCAAGACCTTCGAGCTCTGGAAGCCGATCGTCGCCGCCGTGAACGGCACCGCGCTCGCGGGCGGCACCGAGATCATGCTCGCCTGCGACATCCGCCTCGCCGTGCCGCACGCGCGCTTCGGGCTCACCGAGGTGCAGCGCGGTCTGGTGCCGGGCGGCGGCTCGATGGTTCGGCTCCCGCGCCAGATGCCGTGGGCGCGGGCCATGGAGCTGCTGCTCACGGGCGACCCGATCCCGGCGGACGAGGCCGAGCGCCTCGGCCTGATCAGCCGCGTGGTCGAGCCGGATCAGCTCCTCGCGGAGGCCGAGAAGGTGGCGCAGCGCCTGGCGAAGAACGCGCCGCTCTCGCTCGAGGCCATCAAGCGGACCGCGCTCCAGACCAGCGGCATGCCGCTCGCCGAAGCCTTCCAGATCGAGGTCCAGAACGCGGCCGGCGTGATGCAGTCCGAAGACGCCAAGGAAGGCCCCCGCGCCTTCGCCGAGAAGCGGGAGCCGGTCTGGAAGGGGCGCTGAAGCCGCTATCCTCGCGCGCCGCATGGTGAAGTCGGCGAAATACCGGGCCGCGGCGGTCCAGATGCGCATGGCCGCGGATGCGGACGTGAACCTGGAGCGCGCCGTCGCCAAGATCGGCGAGGCGGCCCAGACCGGCGCCGACGTGGTGTGCCTGCCCGAGCTGTTCCGCACGCCCTACTTCTGCCAGAGCG
>JBFIYM010000217.1:0-5724 GCA_041605395.1 Myxococcota bacterium
CGACGCGTTCCCCGGAGCCGAAGCCGCCGTCGTCGGCCTGCCCGGAAAGGATCGCAGCCCGCAGCTCCCGGGAATCCACCCGGGCGCCGGGCAGGGCCCGGGCGTCGCAGAGCGTGAAGATGCGCGCGGTGCGGACCGCGTCGAAGCGACCCTCGCGATAGCCGCGCTCGAGCTCGCGCCCGCACCACTGGAGCGCCTCGTCCGCGATCTCGGAGTGCAGGTGCACGAGGGCGTGCACGTAGGAGAGGATGGGCTCGTACGAAGGCCCCTGCACGCGCTCGACCGCCCAGCGATCGGCCAGGAAGCCCTCCGCGCGGCGCAGCGACGATGCGCGCGCGAAGGGGGTCTTGGCGAGCAGGCCCGTCACCTCCCCGGAGAGCGCGATGCGACGCGCCTCGCTCGCCGCGGGCTCCGTCCAACCGCCGTCGGCCTGCTGCTGCGCGAGCAGGTAGCCGACCGCCCGCTCCGGAATCGGGTGGTCGAGGAGACCGAGCGCGTCGAGCCAGGTGAGCCCGCGCAACGTCGCGGCGAGCGCCGTGGCGTCGCGCCAGGGTCGAAAGCCGCCGTCTTCCCGCTGCTGCGCGTCGAGCGCGGCGAGCAGCGGGCGCGCGTCCTGCCGGCGCAGCAGGGTCTGCCAGAACGCCTGCTCGAGCGGGCCGGCTTCGCCGAGCACGAAGGCCTCGGCCCGGGTGACGGCCGACGAGATCGGATCCAGCGCCTCGCTCTTCACGGCCGCGGGAGTCTAGGCCCCCGGATCGGGCTCGCCCGCTACCCTCGCCCGCGTGAGTGAGCCCAGCGCGTCGCGGCCCCGGAATCGACTCGGGCGCGAGACCAGCCTCTACCTCCGCCAGCACATGCACAACCCGGTGGACTGGTGGCCCTGGGGGCCCGAGGCGCTGGCGTTCGCGCGGGAGGCCGACCGGCCCCTGCTGGTGTCGATCGGCTACAGCGCGTGCCACTGGTGCCACGTGATGGAGCGCGAGTCCTTCGAGGACGCGGACACGGCCGCGCTCATGAATCGCCTCTTCGTGTGCATCAAGGTGGACCGCGAGGAGCGGCCCGACGTCGACCAGCTCTACATGGACACGGTGGTGCGCCTGCAGGGCCATGGCGGCTGGCCGCTCACGGTGTTCTGTGCGCCCGACGGCCGTCCCTTCTACGCCGGCACCTACTTCCCGCCCGAGCCGCGCCATGGCCTGCCCGCCTTCCGCCAGCTGCTCGAAGCGGTGGACCGCACCTGGCGCGAGCAGCGCGAGCGGGTGGAGGGGAGTGCGCGCCAGATCCTGGCGGCGCTGGCCGAGCGGCCGCGCGGCGTGGCCGGCGAGCCACCCGGCACGGCGACGCTGCTCGCCGCGGCGCGCGCGCTGCTCGGGAGCGCCGACTTGGCGCACGGCGGCTTCGGCAGCGGGCCCAAGTTCCCGACGCCCACGAACCTCGAGGCGCTGCTCGCCGCGAGCGATCGGCTCCCCGCCGACGAGCGGGACGCGGCCCTCGCCTTCCTCGGAAAGACGTGCCAGGAGATGGCACGCCGCGGTCTGTGGGACCATCTCGGGGGCGGCTTCCACCGCTACTGCGTCGACGGCCACTGGGGCGTGCCGCACTTCGAGAAGATGCTGTACGACCAGGGACAGCTGCTGCGCATCTACGCCGACCTCTGGCGGCGAACGGGGGGACGCGACGCGGACCTGCTGTGGCCGGTGCACGAGACAGCCGGCTGGCTGGCGCGCGAGATGGAGGAGCCCGAAGGCGGCTACGCCGCCAGCCAGGACGCGGACAGCGAGGGCGAGGAGGGCCGTTTCTACGTGTGGACGCCGGCCGAGGTGAAGGCCGTGCTGGGGGAAGAACGCGGCGCGGCATTCTGCGACGCCTATGCGGTGACCGAAGCCGGGAACTTCGAGGGCAAGAACGTGCTCTGGGACCTCGCGCGCGGGCCGCGCAGCGACTTCGAGCCGGAGCGTGCGGCCCTGCTCGCGACGCGTTCCAAGCGGGTGCCGCCCGCAACCGATCACAAGCGCGTGCTCGGCTGGAACGCGCTCACGGTCTCGGGGCTCGCGTACGCGGGGAGCGTGCTCGACGAGGCGGGCCTCGTCGAGGCGGCCGAGGCCACGGCGGGGTTCATCGAGCGCCGCATGCGTGATGCCGACGGCCGCTGGCTGCGCGTCTTCGCAGAGGGGGAGGCCCGGGTGCCCGCCTTCCTCGACGACCTCGCCGCCTGGCTCACGGCCTGTCTCGACCGTTTCCGCGCCGGGGGGGACGCCACTGCGGCCGCGCAGGCCCTGGCCGTGGCGGAGGAGATCCGGGAGCGCTTCTTCGACCCGGCGGAGAACGACCTGTTCCTGACGCCCGCCGACGGCGAGGCGCTCGCACAGCGTCCGCGTTCCGACCACGACGGCGCCACGCCGCACTCGGCCGGCCTGGCCACGCTGGGCCTGCTGCGCGTGGCCGCCCTCTCGGGAAACGAGTCGCTCCGCAAGACCGCGGAACGCGTGCTCCGCACGCACGCCTTCGTGCTGGAACGCGCGCCCGCGGCGTATCCGACGCTCGCGCGCGCGGCCGACTGGAACGAGCGCGGCCTCTCGGCGGCCGTCGTGATCGGCGACCTGGCGGACCCGCGCACCCGGGCGCTCGCCCTCCGCGCGCGGCAGCTGCTCGCGCCGGAGGAGGCGGTGCTGGTCGCGGCGCCCGGCGCGCCGGCGCCCGCCGGCGTGGACCCGAGCTGGCTGGCCGGGCGCGAGGCCGTGGGCGGCGCACCGACCGCGTACGTCTGCCGCGGCACCTTCTGCACGCTGCCGGTCACCGACCCCGACGCCCTCGCGCCGCTCGACGCGGCTCGCCCGGGGTGAGCTCTCCGGCTCCGCCATGTCCGGTCTCGGCGACGCGTTCCATACCGCGTTCCGGCTGCTGCTCAGCTGGGACCCCGAGCTCGCGGAGATCGTCTGGCTCTCCGTCGAGGTCAGCGCCGCCGCCCTGGCGCTCGCCGCCGTGTTCGGGCTGCCGCTCGGCGCCCTGCTCGGCATCGCGCGCTTCCCGGGGCGCCGCTTCGTGGTGGCCGCCACCAACGCGCTCTTCGGCCTGCCCGCGGTCGTGGTCGGGCTCGTGGTCTACATGCTGCTGTCGCGTTCGGGGCCCCTCGGCTCGCTCGCCCTGCTCTTCACGCCCACCGCGATGGTGATCGCCCAGACCCTCCTGATCACCCCGCTGATCGTCGCCCTCACGCGCCAGGTGATCGAGGACCTCCACACGGAGTACGGCGAACAGCTACGGGCCCACGGCGCCGGCACGTTCCGCGCCGTGCCGACGTTGCTGGTCGAGGGCCGCTTCGCGCTGGCGACCGTGCTGCTGGCCGGCTTCGGACGTGCCATCTCCGCGGTGGGCGCGGTGATCATCGTGGGCGGCAACATCGCCCACGTGACCCGCGTGATGCCGACCGCCATCGCGCTCGAGACCAGCCGCGGCGAGCTGGCCCTGGCACTCGGCCTCGGCATCCTGCTGCTCGGCATCTCGTGGGCCGTGGCCGCGGCGGCAGAGCTGGCCCGGGAGGTGGCGCGACGTGCCGGGGCCTGAGCCGGGCGGCGCGCTCCCGCTCGTCTTCGAGAACGTGTGCTTCGACGCGGGCGGGGCGCGGCGCCTGCACGACGTCTCGTGCCGTCTCGAGGCCGGGTCGCTGTCCGTGCTGGTCGGGCCGAACGGGGGCGGCAAGAGCCTGTTCCTGCGGCTCGCCGCCGGCCT
This sequence comes from Myxococcota bacterium, assembly GCA_041605395.1. Classification (GTDB taxonomy): domain Bacteria; phylum Myxococcota_A; class UBA9160; order UBA9160; family UBA6930; genus JBFIYM01. Next base: position 3,730 of record JBFIYM010000217.1, read on the forward strand.
GCTCCCCGCCAGCGCCGGGCGGGTGCGTTGGCTCGGGCCGAGCCCGGCGGCGGGCAGCAGCGCCATCGTGCTGCAACGTCCGGTGCTGCTGAGACGTTCGGTGCGAGCGAACCTCGCCTACCCGCTGCGCCTGGCCGGCGTGCCGCGCGAGGAAGCGGCCGGGCGCATCACCCGGGTGCTGGCAGCGACCCGCCTCAGCGAGCTGGCCGAGCGGCCGGCGCGCCGGCTCTCGGTCGGCGAGCAACAGCGCGTCGCGCTCGCCCAGGCGGGGGTGCGCCAGCCCGCCGTGCTGCTCCTCGACGAGCCGGCGGCCGCCCTCGACCCGGGCGCGACCGGCGCCCTCGAGGCGGCCGTGCGCGCGCTGCGGGCCGACGACGTGAAGGTCGTGATGAGCACGCACGACCTCGGCCAGGCGCGTCGCATGGCCGACGAGGTGCTCTTCCTGCACCGCGGCCGGCTGCTGGAGCAGACGCCGGCGGAGGCGTTCTTCCAGGAGCCGAAGAGCCCGGAGGCACGGAAGTTCTTGGCCGGGGAGATCCTCGGCTGAGGGGCGCGGGAGGCCGGCCGGGCGACCTTCAAGCCGTGCGCCTGGGCGGCCGAAGCCCCCCGCATGGCCGCAGAGTCCCCGATGCTGTTCGCGCCCCCGCTGGCCCCGGTGCGGGTCGAGCCGGGGCAGGAGGTGACACTCGGTCGCAGCCCCGAGTGCGAGATGCAGCTCCCCGCCGCGGGCGCCTCCCGGCGCCACGCCAGCGTCGGCTGGCAGGGCGATCGGGTGGTGCTCCGCGACCTCGGCAGCACCAACGGCACCTTCCTGAACGGCGAGCGGATCGAAAGGGAGACCGGGCTCGAGTCGGGAGACCGCATCACCATCGGCGGGGTCGAGATCCGCTACTGCTGCGTCGAGGCGGGGACGGCGGTCTCGCAGATGGACGACACCCGGACGGTCGTCTCGTTCTGGCCGTCGAGCGGCGCGGATTCGAACGAGGCCTTGCGTGGCGATCTCGGCAAAGTGCCGCTGTTCGCGGTGCTCCAGATGCTCGAGATGGGCGGCCATCACGGCTGCCTGGCGGTCGAGACGGACGACGGCGAGGGCTTCCTGTGGCTCGAGGCGGGTCGCCTCGTGCACGCCGAGACGGCCAAGCTCGAGGGGCTCGAGGCCGCCCTCGCACTCGCCCAGGTCCACGCCGGGCGCTTCGACTTCGCGCCCGGGAGCCCCACACCCGAGCGGAGCTTCCAGGCCTCCGTGACCGAGGTGATCCTCGAGGCCACGCGCCGGCTCGACGAAGGGGCGGCTCGCTAGCGGTCGCTCGTGCGGGTTCCGGGGATGTCCTCTAGGGTCGCGCCATGCCCGGCTGGCGCCCCCGTCGTCGCGCGGTGCTGCTCGCGGTGGTGTTGCTGGTCGTCGGTGCTGCGGCCGCCCTCTGGGCGTCATGGCGCGACCGGACCCCGGAGCGCATCGTCCTCGTCGTGATCGACACCTTGCGACGCGACCGGGTGGGCGCCTACGGCGGCCGCGTGGCGACGCCGCACCTCGATGCCTTCGCGGCCGAGGGGACCCGCTTCGAGCGGGCGAACGGGGCCTTCCATCAGACCACGATGTCCATGGGGGCGTTGTTCACGGGCCGCACGCCGAGCATCGAGGCCCGCGAGGGCGGCGGCCCGCTGCCCTGGACCGGGGACACCTGGTGCGGGCTCGCGCGCTACTCGAGCGGCGAAGGCGACGCCTGCATCCCGGCGGCGGTTCCGACCCTGGCCGAGGCCCTCAGCGACGCGGGCTATCACACGGCGGGGGTGGTCTCCAACCTGATGCTGTTCCGGCCCGCCGGCTTCGACCGCGGCTTCGACGACTGGCACGAGGTCGGGCCGCTCCCGGAGAGCGTTCGCCGCGCCCAGGCGGGGGCCAGCATCCGCTACGACCCACGGCGCACCGCGGGCGACAAGGTGAACGAGGCCGTCGCGCGCTGGCTCGCATCGCGGCCCGGCGACCGCTTCTTC
>JBFIYM010000218.1:0-5559 GCA_041605395.1 Myxococcota bacterium
GCTCGAGAGCGAGCTCTTCGGACACGAGCGCGGGGCCTTCACCGGGGCCGTGGAGTCTCGGCTCGGGCGCTTCCGGGAGGCCTCGGGCGGCACACTCTTCCTCGACGAGATCGGCGACATGCCGGTCGAGCTCCAGGCCAAGCTGCTGCGCGTGCTCCAGAGCGGCGAGGTCTCGGCGGTGGGCGCGCGACGGACCGAGCGGGTCGACGTGCGCATCGTGGCCGCCACCCACCGCAACCTCGACAGCGCGGTCGCCGAGGGCCGCTTCCGGGAGGACCTGCTCTACCGGCTGCGCGTCGTCCCCATCCACGTGCCGCCGCTCCGCGAACGCCGCGAGGACGTGGCGCCACTCGTCGAGCACTTCCTCGGTCGCTACGCGGAGTCGCTCGCCGGGCGTCGCGTCGCCCTCTCGGATGCCGCGCTCGAACGACTCGCGGCGCACGACTGGCCGGGCAACGTGCGCGAGCTCGAGAACGCGATCAAACGCGCCCTCGTGCTCGCCGCGGGCGACGTGCTCGGCCCCGACGACTTCGCCTTCCTGACCGCGGCTCCTTCGGCGGCCGCCCGGCCGGGTGCGGAGCCGGCCCTCGAGACGCTGGTCGCCGAGGAGGTGGCGGCGGAGCTCGCCGGGCCCGAGCCGGAGGGGCTGCACCGCCGGCTGCTCGAGCGGGTGGAGCGACCCCTGCTCGAGGCCGTGATGGCGCGGACCGGCGGCAACCAGCTCCGCGCGGCGGCCCTGCTCGGCATCAACCGCAACACACTCCGCAAGAAGCTCACCGACCTCGCCATCCGGGGCACCGAGGAGTGAGCCGGGGGCCCCGACGAGTGAGCTTCGGGGGCTCGGAGGCGTGAGCTGGGGCGGCCTGCACGTCCTCGCGGACGACGACCCGCGCTGGCGTCTCGGCCCCGTCGAGCAGGCGCAGGCCGCCTGCGACGGCGGCGCCGCCGTGGTGCAGCTGCGCGCGAAGCACGCGACGGACCGCCAGGCCCTCGCCTTCGGCGAGGCGATCCGCGCGAGCACCCGCCGGGCGGGCGTGCGCTTCGTCGTGAACGACCGCTTCGATCTCGCGCTCGCGCTCGAGGCCGACGGCGTCCACCTGGGCCAGACCGACCTCGCGCCGGACGAGGTGCGCCGCCTGGCCGGGGAGACGCTCGCGCTCGGACGCTCGACGCACGAGCCCGAGGAGTGGCGGCGCGCCGCGGCCGAGCCGGTGGGCTACGTGGCGTTCGGCCCGGTGTTCGGCACGGCCTCGAAGCAGACGCGCTACGGGCCCCGTGGTCTGCCCGCGCTGGCCGAGGCGGCGCGTGCCGTGGCGCCGCTCCCGCTGGTCGCGATTGGCGGGATCGACGCGGTGCGCATCGCCGCGGTGCTCGCGGCCGGCGCCCGTGGCGTGGCCGTGCTCTCGGCCGTCGCGGGCGCTTCGGATCCGTGCGCCGCGGTGGCCGGGCTCGCGCGCGCCTTCGAGGCGCGCGCGTGAGCGAGCTCGGGCCGCGTCTCGGCTCGGCGCTCGGCCTGCTCGCGATCGTCGGCGTGGCCTGGCTCTGCTCGATCGACCGCCGGCATCCGCCCTGGCGCGTGATCGCGTGGGGCGGCGCCCTCCAGCTCGCGCTCGGGCTGCTGCTGCTCCGCACCGAGGCGGGCCGGGCGTTCTTCGTCGGCGTGAACGGCGTGGTGAACGGCCTGGTGCGCTTCACCGACGCCGGCACCGACTTCGTGTTCGGGGCGCTCACCGAGGGCGGCTTCTCGTTCGCCCTCGAGGTGCTCCCGATCATCGTGTTCATGGGCAGCCTGTTCGCGATCCTCTACCACCTCGGCATCGTGCAGCGCGTCGTGCGCGTGCTCGCACGCGGCCTGTCGCGCACCCTGGGCAGCTCGGGCGCCGAGAGCCTCGCCGCCGTCGCGAACGTGTTCGTGGGCATGACCGAGGCGCCGCTGCTGGTGCGCCCCTACCTCGAGCGCATGACGCGGTCGGAGCTCTTCTGCGTGATGACGACCGGCATGTCCACCATCGCCGGCTCGGTGCTGGTGGCGTACGCGAAGGTGCTCGGCGAGGCGGACTGGGCGGGGCACCTGGTGACGGCCAGCCTGCTCTCGGCGCCCGCTGGCGTGCTGGTCGCGAAGGTGATGCTGCCCGAGACCGAGACGCCGCTCACCGGAACCGGTGCCGGCAGCGACCTCCCGAGCCGCGCCGTGAACGTGATCGACGCCGCCTCCGAGGGGGCACTGGCGGCGCTCCGTCTCGCCGCCTACATCGGCGCGCTGCTGATCGCCTTCGTGGCCCTGGTGGCGATGGCGAACGCGGGCGTGGCGACGCTCGGGGGGTGGCTCGGGATCGAGAACCTGAGCCTGGAGCGGATCTTCGGCTGGTGCTTCGCCCCCCTGGCGCTCGCCATGGGCATCGCCCCGGGCGACGCGCTCGAGGTCGGCTCCCTGCTCGGCCTCAAGACCGTGCTGAACGAGTTCCTGGCCTACCAGGCGCTCGCCGAGCAGATCGCAGCGGGTGCGATCTCGGAGCGCTCGGCCGTGATCGCCTCCTACGGGCTCTGCGGCTTCGCCAACTTCGGCTCGCTCGCGATCCTGATCGGCGGCATGGGCGGGATGGCGCCGTCGCGGCGCGGCGACATCGCCGCGCTCGGCCTGCGCTCCATCCTGTCGGGCACCCTCGCCTCGGCGATGACCGGCTGCATGGCGGGGCTGCTGCTGTAGCCCGCCCGGGGGCGCCCGAACATTACAGAAGTTGCTGATATCTGGATAGCTATGTAATATCCGCGGGTCGTGACCGGACCCTCGCCGCGCAGCCTCGTGCTCGACCTGCTGTCCACCCTGCGGGACGGGAGCCTGCCGGTCGGGGCGCTGGTGGCCGCCGCCGGCCTGTTCGACATTCCCGAGAACGGCGTGCGGGTGGCGCTCAGCCGGCTGCTCGCGCGAGGCCTGGCCGTGCGCGACGAGCGCGGGCGCTATCGCCTCGGGCCGCGCGCCGCCGCCCTGAACGAGCGCGTCGTGTCGTGGCGCCGCCTCGAGGAGCGGCTGCGGCGCTGGGACGGCGGCTGGCTCGGGGTCCAGCACGCCGACCGCCGGGGCCGTCGCGGCGAGGCGGCCGAGCGCGCGCTCCGGCTGCTCGGCTTCGCGCGGCTCGCGCCGGGCCTGCGGGTGCGCCCCGACAATCTGCGGGGCGGCGTCGAGTCCGCGCGCGACGAGCTCTCGGCGCTCGGGCTCGAGCCCGAGGCCCTGGTCTTCACGCTCGGGGGTCTCGACCCGCGGACCGAGGCCCGCGCCCGCCGGCTCTGGGACACGACGGCGCTGCGCGAGCGCTACGCCGAGAGCCTCCGCGTGCTGGCGGCCAGCGAGGCCCGGCTGCCCAGCCTCGCCGAGGCGGACGCCATGGTCGAATCCTTCGCGCTCGGTGGCCGCGTGATCCGCGCGCTGGTCCAGGACCCGCTGCTGCCCGAGCCGCTGGTGCCGGCCGACGAGCGCCGCGCCGTGGTCGCGGCGCTGCGGCGCTACGACCGCGCCGGGCGGCGCAGCTGGGCCGCCTTCCTGGCGCGTCACGGTGCGCCGCACGCGCGACTCAACCTGCCCGTGGACGGCGCGCTCGCCGTCGCGCACGCCTGAGGAGAAGCCATGGCCGAGGCCATCTCGGGAAGTCCCGCCAGCGAGGCGGTCGTCGAACGCCACACCGCCGAGGGCAACTTCGACTGGCGCCGGGCGCTCTCGCGCGAGGACATCGCCGGGCTCCTGGCGATGAACGACCTGCGCTCGTGGGGCTCGGTGGCGGCGAACTGGGGCCTCACCTTCGGCGCCATGGCCGCGGTCGCCGTCTGGCCGAACCCGCTCACGATCGTGGCCGCCCTGCTCGTGATCGGCACGCGCCAGCTCGGCTGCGCCGTGCTGATGCACGAGGCGGCGCACCGGAGCCTGTTCCGGGCCCGCGCCGTCAACGACTTCGTGGGGCAGTGGCTCTGCGCCTACCCGATCTGGAGCGACCTGCGCGCCTACCGCCCCTACCACCTCCAGCACCACGCCCACACCGGAACGCAGCGCGACCCCGACCTGGGCCTGATTGCGCCCTTCCCCATCACGCGGGCCAGCCTGCGCCGCAAGGTCTGGCGCGACCTCTCCGGCCAGACGGGCTGGAAGTTCGCGCGCGCCGCCTTCCGGCGCACGTTCGGGCGCCTCGAGAACGCCGACGCGCGACGCGCCGCGATCGGGGTGGCCACCACCAACGGCGCCCTGCTCCTCGCGCTCGCAGCGCTCGGCCACGCCGAGCTCTATCTCCTCTGGGCGGGCGCCTGGCTCACGACGCACACCCTCGTGACGCGGATCCGCGCCATCGCGGAGCACGCCCTCACGCCCGATGCCGACGACCCGCTGCGCAACACGCGCACGACGCTGCTGCGCTGGTGGGAGCGCCTCCTGATCGCGCCGAACCGCGTGAACTACCACCTCGAGCACCACCTGCTGATGACGGTGCCCCACTACCGGCTGCCCGAGATGCACCGCCTGCTGCGCGAGCGCGGCGTGCTGGACCACGCCTGCGTCGAGGAGGGGGGCTACCCGGCGGTGCTTCGGCGCGCGGCGTCGCGGGCGCCCGCCGCCGCCGGGCCGCTCAGCGCAGCGTGAGGCCCGCGATCCGATAGCGCCCGTCGCCGCCGTACGGAATGACCCGGATGCGGTCGAAGCCCTCGGCACGGGCGGCGTCCGGCACCGCGACGCGCACGGACGCCAGTCCGGGCGCCGCGCCCGGCCGCGGTGCCTGCTTCACCCGAGCGACGTCGCGCTCGCCCCGGAAGAACACCAGGCCGTGGCCGTCGTCGCCCGAGACCTCGAGCTCGACTGCGTCCGCACGAGCCTTCTCGCCGAAGCGGACGTCGATGCCTCGCCAGTCGAGGTCGATCTCCTCGCCGTCCATCCCGGCGGCGTCCCGCGTGGTCGTCGGGGGGAAGCGCAGCGACTGCACGGGCAGCAGCGATTCGTAGCGGCCGAGCGCCATCCCGATGATCGCGGCCCAGCGCTCGCGCCGGAACAGCGGCCCGCGCGTGATCTCGACCAGCGCGGCCCGATACTCGGCGAGGCCGGGATCGACGATCTGGGGCGTGCCGTCGCGCAGCGTCTCCCAGTAGCCCTCGGGCAGCGCGCGCCACAGATGGCCGATGCGCCAATCGGGCATGTAGGGCGGCGGCAGGCGCGCCAGGAAGGGCTCCGACAGGCCGTGCGGATCGACGACGTGCACCTCGGGCCCGGCCGCGAAGCCGAAGAAGCCGGCCGCCTGCATCAGCACCAGCCGCTTGCCCGCGCGGCGCGCCTGCTCGCCCTCCGCCATCCAGTGGTGGTCCGGAACGCCGCCGTGGAGCGCGTAGTGGCGCAGCCCGGTGAAGGGCTCGTAGTAGCGGCGCTCGTCGGCGATGCCGTGCGCATCGATCAGCTCCTCGTAGGCGACGGCCTCCCGATAGCCGGACAGGAAGCTCGGGCTCGGCGCCGCCAGGGCGAGCGCGATGACGCCCGCGAGGGCGACCCCGGCCGGGACCGGACGCGCGAGCGGCGCCGCTCGCGCGAGCAGC
>JBFIYM010000219.1:0-5241 GCA_041605395.1 Myxococcota bacterium
CTCCACCGGCTGCGTCAGCGCCATGTCGGCGAACGCGACCTGCCAGCCCGACATCTGATTCACGTTCCAGCGCTCGAGCCGGCACACGTCGAGCGCTTCTTCGTTCGCGAGCAGGCTCGTCGCCAGGTCATGGGAGAGTCGTGCCGGCGCCCCCGCGATCGTGCTGCGGTCGATGGCGCGAAGCTCGGTCAGCCACTCCACGTGGCGCTCGCGCCGCGCGGCCACCCCCGCGAGCGAGTCGTCCGGGAGCGCGTCGTAGCGCGCACCGGGCGGACGGAGCCGCGCCACACGGCCGGGTGCCGAGGCGAGCACGTCGGCCACGTAGGCGCCCGTGATCGCGAGCACCGCCGCATCCGGCGGCTCGGACGCGGGTGCGTGCCGACAGGCCAGGGTGGCGACCACGAGCAGCGCGAGCGGGACGATCTGCCGCGGCATGGCCGAGATCATACGCCGCCGCGGCGGTGAATCCGCGCCGGATCCGTGCCAGCATGGCGCTCCCACGGAGGATTGCGATGGACCCCTTCGCTTCCGCCACCGAGATGCTGCGCGCGCTGCGCCGGCGCAAGGTGGGCGCGCTCGAGCTGCTCGACGCACACCTCGCTCGAATCGAGCGCTTCAACGGCAAGCTGAACGCCATCATCTGGAGCGACTTCGAGCGCGCCCGTGACGAGGCGCGCGCCATCGACGCGGCGCCGGGTGGGCGTCGGGGGCGGCTCCGCGGCCTCCCGATGACCGTGAAGGAGTCGTTCGACCTGGCCGGGGCGCCCACCACCTGGGGTATGCCCCCGCTCGCGGGCAACGTCGCGGAGCGCGACTCCGTGGTCGTCGAGCGCCTGCGTCGCGAGGGCGCGATCGTCCTCGGCAAGACCAACGTGCCCTTCGCGCTCGGCGACCTCCAGAGCTACAACGAGATCTACGGAGGCACCGGCAACCCGTGGGACACGTCGCGGACGCCGGGAGGCTCGTCGGGGGGCGCGGCCGCCTCGCTCGCGTCCGGCATGGTGCCGCTCGAGGTGGGCTCCGACATCGGCGGCTCGATCCGCAACCCGGCCCACTACTGCGGCGTGTTCGGCCACAAGCCGACCTGGGGCCTGATCCCGGTGCGCGGTCACTCGCTGCCGGGTCAGCTGGCCGAGCCCGACATCGCCGTGGTCGGCCCGCTGGCGCGCTCGGCGACCGACCTCGACCTGGGGCTCGACGTCCTCGCCGGCCCCGACGAGCTCGACGCAGGGGTTCGCTTCGAGCTGCCTCGTTTCCGGGGAGTCCGGCAGCTGCGCGTTGCCGTCTGGGCGAACGACGACGTGGCGCCGGTCGCCGCCGAGGTCGAGGCGCGCGTCCGTGGCGTCGGGCGCGTCCTCGCGGAGCATGGCGCGATGGTGGACGACGCGGCCCGTCCCGAGTTCACCAGCGAGCACGGCGGGCAGGTGTATCGCGCGCTCCTGATGGGGTTCCTGGGCGGCGTGCAGCCGGCCCCGGTCTACGAGGGCCTCGCGAAGCAGGCCGCCGCCCTCGGTCCGGAGGACCAGAGCGACGGCGCGCAGCTGCTCCGCAACCAGACGATGAGCCACCACGTGTGGCTCGGCTGGCACGAAGCGCGCGCCCAGCTGCGTTGGGCCTGGCACCGCTTCTTCCACGAGTTCGACCTGCTGGTGACGCCGATCTGCGCCACCTCGGCGTTCCTGCGCGACGAGGGGCCGATGGAGGCGCGTCGCCTCGACGTCGACGGCAAGGAGCAGACGCACTACCAGCAGATGTTCTGGGCGGGGCTCAGCGGCGTGGCGGAGCTGCCGTCGACGGTGGTGCCGACGGGCCCCGACGCGAGCGGTCTCCCACTCGGCGTGCAGCTCGTCGGGCCGGCCTGGGGCGATCACGTCACGATCGGGGCCGCGGCCGCGCTCGAAGCGGCAGGCTGCGTGTTCCGAGCGCCGCCGGGCTACGCCTGAGCGGCGAGGGCCTCGAGGCCGTCGGATTCGACCTCGAGGGGCAGGTTCAGCAGGTTGTAGAAGTTCTCGATGGCGTTCGCGAGCGTGATCTCGGCGATCTCGCGCTCGTCGAAGTGCTTGGCCAGCTCGGCGAAGGTGGCGTCGCCCACCACCTTGCTGCGCGTTGCCTCCTCGACGAAGGCGAGCGCCGCGCGCTCGCGCGCGTCGAACGCGTCACTGCTCCGCCAGTCGGCGAGGGCGTCGAAGCGCTTCGTGCCGAGCTTGCTGCGCACCGCCACGGCGCGCTTGATGTCCTGGCAGAAGGCGCAGCCGTTCAGCATCGCGACGCGCGTCGTGAGCAGCAGCAGCAGCTCCTGGGGAAGCTTCGCGCCGAAGCGCTCGAAGAGCTGGAAGGCGAGCGTGATGCGCCAGGCGGCGGGCACGCGGTTGTAGATCACCTGCGAGGGGGTGATCGGGCGCCCGAGCATGCGGCGGATGCCGGCGTTCAGGATCTTGCCGAGCAGGCTCGGCGGCTTCTCGATCGGGGACAGGCGCATGGTCACTCCTGGGCTCGAGCCGCGGGTCGCGAGCGGAAGGCGATCCAGCCGAGCAGCAGCGCCGGCAGGTAGACGCCCGGGAAGTCCTCGATCAGGTGCGACGCCGGATGCAGGCCGCGCAGCACCTCGACCACGTGGATCAGCCCGTGGATGCCGATGAAGAGCGCCGCGCTCGTGGCGAGCGGCGTTCGCCACTCGGGCCGGCGTCCGGCCCAGAAGGCCGCCGCGCCCGCCGTCACGTAGGCGGCGCCCACGTCCTGCACCAGGTGGACGTTGTAGGGCCCGGTGTAGGCGGCGATGGCCTCGAACCAGGCCTCGCTCGTGACCATCATCAACAGCCCGTTCACGATGGCACCCGCCCCCAGCAGGAGCAGGATCCAGGTCGTCCAGTCGCGGGATCGTTCGCTCATCTCGAAACCTCGCAGGGATGGGGGGCTCGGACCGGCGAAAGGTTCCCGCCGCTTGTCGGGGTCCGCAGGCCGCGCTTTCCTGTGCCTCCGGGGAAGGTGGCCATGCGTCGTCAGCTTCGCTCCCTGGTGCTCGGGCTCGCCAGCGGGCTGCTCGCGTGCATCCGGACCCCGCTCCCGGCCGTCTACGACGACCCGGCCATCCTCGCCGGGTGGAAGGCGGGTGCGGCGTGCTCGGCCCTCTTCGTGGCCGGCCGGCCGCTCGCCGCGGTGCTCGAGGACGAGCTCGGGGGCCTGCCGCCCGGGGCGTACGCGATCCCGGATCCGATCCCCGACCCGGCACGGCGCCTGGTCGCGGTCGCCTACGCAGCGGGCGAAGCCCCGCGGATCGCGGCGTACCGCGCGGGCTTCGGCTGCACGCTGCTCCCGGTCGGCGCGGGGCCCGCGCAGGCCGCCGCGCTGCCGCCCCATCCGGCGCCCCCTCCGGAGTCGCGGCCCGCTCCTCCCTGGCCGGAGGCGCACGAGCCGACGCTCGAGCTGCTGCTCGCCCGCGCCTTCGACGGGGAGAGCTACGGCGATGCCACCAAGACGGTCGGCGTCGTGGTCGTGCGCGACGGGCGCATCATCGCCGAGCGCTACCGCGATGGCTTCGGCCCTCGCACGCCCTACCGGACCTGGTCGGTGGCCAAGAGCCTGACGGGTGCGCTCGTGGGCGTGCTGGTCGGGGAGGGCAGGCTCGCGCTCGACGCCCCCGCACCGATCCCGGAATGGGGTGCGGACGATCCGCGCGCGCGCATCACCGTGGCCGACCTGCTCCACATGAGCAGCGGCCTCGCCGAAGAGGGCGCCGGCATGACCGACGTCTACTTCGGTGGGGCCGACTCGATCCCTTCCATCACCGGCGCGCCGCTCGAGGTCGAGCCGGGCAGCCGTTGGCTCTACGCGAACCGCGACACGCTGCTGCTGGTGCGGGCCATGCGCAACGTGCTCGGCGACGACGCCACCTACTGGACGTTCCCACGCCGCGCGCTCTTCGACCGGATCGGAATGCACGACACCGTGGCGGAGACCGACTGGGGCGGGAACTTCGTGCTCAGCAGTCAGGTGCGCAGTACGGCACGCGACCTCGCGCGCTTCGGCCAGCTGTTGCTCCAGGACGGCGTCTGGGAGGGCGAGCGCGTCCTGCCCGAGGGCTGGGTGGCGACCATGAGCACGCCGGCGCCCGCGCGTGCCACCGGGCTGGTCGGCCTCTGGCGCCACGGGGCGCTGGGCCTGGTCGGCTACGGAGGCCAGCTCTGGCTCTTCGAGAAGAGCTGGCTGGTCCCCTTCCGAGGCGTGAGCGCGCTCGGGAGCCGCGGGCAGGTGGTGACCGTGGTTCCAGACGAGCGCCTCGTCGTGGTCCGCACGGGGCTCGACAGCGAGGTGGAAGGCGTCTTCTTCCGACCGGACCGCTTCGTCGCCGACATCCTCGAGGCGCTGCGCGGGGACCAGGCCCCGAGGCGAGGCTAGGATCTCCGGATGCCCACCGTATTCGCGACTCCCCGGGAGCTGCTCGGCGCCGTCGGCAAGCCGCTCGGCGCCAGCGAATGGCTCGAGATCGATCAGGGCCGCATCGACGGCTTCGCCGACGCCACCGGCGACCACCAGTGGATCCACGTGGATCCGGCGCGCGCCGCCAAGGGCCCGTTCGGCAAGACCATCGCGCACGGCTACCTGACGCTGTCCCTGGTCAACCATTTCCTGCCGCAGCTCATCGAGGTGCGCGGCATCTCGATGGGGGTGAACTACGGCTGTGACCGGGTGCGCTTCCCGGCCCCGGTGCCGGTGGGCTCCCGCATCCGCGGGGTCGGCGAGCGGGTGGCGGCGGACGAGGTGAAGGGCGGCGCCGTGCAGGCGACGGGGCGCGTCACCGTCGAGGTCGAGGGCGGCGCCAAGCCGGCCTGCATCGCCGACGCCATCTACGTCTACTACCCCTGAAGGAGCGGCGTTGCGCGTCGCGATCGCCCAGATCGATCCCACGATCGGCGACCTCGCCGGCAACCGCAGGCTCGCGGAGGAGGCCGCGGCCAAGGCCGCTGCGGCGGGCGCCGACCTGGCGGTCCTCCCCGAGATGGCCCTCACCGGCTACCCGCCGATGGACCTGCTCGAGCGGCGGGGCTTCGTGGAGGACCAGCTCCGCGAGCTGGACGCGCTGGCCGAGGCCTCTCGCCGCATCCCCATCGCGGTGGGAGCGGTTCTTCCCGTGACGCAGCGGGGCTCGCGGCGGCTGGTGAACGCGGCGGTCCTGCTGGCCGGCGGCCAGCGCGCGGCCGTCCAGCCGAAGACGCACCTGCCCACCTACGACGTCTTCGACGA
>JBFIYM010000220.1:0-5217 GCA_041605395.1 Myxococcota bacterium
CCTCGAGTACTACAGCTCGCGCGGGATGGACGTGGACGCGGTCGCGCCCAACTTTTCGTTTTTCTTTAGCAACGGTCTCGACGCGGAGTACAGCGTGATCGGCCGGGTCGCGCGACGCATCTGGGCAGTAGCGCTGCGCGAACGCTACGGCGCCTCCGAGCGCAGCCAAAAGCTGAAATACCACATCCAGACCTCGGGCCGGTCGCTCCACGCCCAGGAGATGGCCTTCAACGACATCCGCACCACGCTCCAGGCGCTCACCGCGATCCAGGACCACTGCAACAGCCTCCACACGAACGCCTACGACGAGGCCGTGACCACGCCCACCGAGGAGTCGGTGCGTCGCGCACTCGCCATCCAGCTCGTGATCCAGCGCGAGCTCGGCATCGCGAAGAGCGAGAACGCGCTCCAGGGCTCCTACGCCATCGAGTGGCTCACGGACCGCGTCGAAGAGGCCGTTCTCGAGGAGTTCGAGCGCCTCTCCGCCCGGGGCGGCGTGCTGGGCGCGATGGAGACGCACTACCAGCGCGGGCGCATCCAGGACGAGAGCCTGCGCTACGAGGCCAAGAAGCACTCGGGCGAGCTCCCCATCGTGGGCGTCAACACGTTCGAGGGGGCGGGCGGCGAGGCGGGGCTCCGTCCGGTCGCGCTGATGCGCGCGAGCGAGTCGGAGCGGCGCCAGCAGCTCGACGCCCTCCACGCCTTCCAGGCGCGCCATCGCGCCGAGGCGGGTCCGGCCCTCGAGCGCCTGAAGGCCGCGGCGCGGCGCGGCGGCAACGTCTTCGCCGAGCTGCTGGACACGGTCAAGGTGGCGAGCCTCGGCCAGATCAGCGAAGCCCTGTTCGCGGTCGGCGGTCGCTATCGTCGCTCGCTCTGAGGGAGCCCTGCCCATGACGTCGAAGACGGACCGGAAACGCTGGCGCGCACTCGCGGAGAAGGAGCTGCGCGGAAAGGACCCGGAGGAGCTCGTCACGGTGAGCCCGGACGGCCTGCGCATCCGGCCGCTCTACACCGCGGAAGACCTCGAAGGCCTCGAGCACACGGACACGCTGCCCGGCCTCGAGCCCTTCGTGCGCGGCCCGCGCGCGACCATGTACGCCAACCGGCCCTGGACGCTCCGCCAGTACGCCGGCTTCTCGACCGCCGAGGAGTCCAACGCCTTCTACCGGGCGAACCTGGCCGCCGGCCAACAGGGCCTGTCGGTCGCCTTCGATCTCGCCACCCACCGCGGCTACGACTCGGACCACCCGCGCGTGACGGGAGACGTCGGCAAGGCCGGCGTCGCGATCGACTCGGTCGAGGACATGAAGATCCTGTTCGACGGCATCCCGCTCGACCAGGTGACCGTGTCGATGACCATGAACGGCGCCGTGCTGCCCGTGATGGCGTGCTTCATCGTGGCGGGCGAGGAGCAGGGCGTGCCGCGCGAGAAGCTGGCCGGGACCATCCAGAACGACATCCTGAAGGAGTTCATGGTCCGCAACACCTACATCTATCCGCCCGAGCCGAGCATGCGGATCGTCGCCGACATCATCGAGTACACGGCGAAGCAGATGCCGAAGTTCAACTCGATCTCGATCTCCGGCTATCACATGCAGGAGGCCGGCGCGACGACGGTGCAGGAGCTCGCGTTCACCATCGCCGACGGGCTCGAGTACGTGCGTGCGGCGCGCTCGAAGGGCCTCGACGTGGACGCCTTCGCCGGGCGCCTCTCGTTCTTCTGGTGCATCGGCATGAACTTCTACCTCGAGATCGCCAAGATGCGCGCCGCGCGCCGCATCTGGTGCGAGCGCATGAAGGCCGAGTTCGCGCCCAAGAAGCCAGGCTCGCTGATGCTCCGCACCCACTGCCAGACTTCGGGTGCCAGCCTCACCGAGCAGGACCCGATGAACAACGTGATCCGCACGACCATCGAGGCCATGGCCGCGGTCTTCGGCGGCACGCAGTCCCTCCACACCAACGGCTACGACGAGGCGGTCAGCCTGCCGACGGACGCGGCCGCGCGCGTGGCGCGGAACACGCAACTCATCCTCCAGGAGGAATCGGGCATCCCGGCCGTGATCGATCCCTGGGGCGGCTCCTACTTCATGGAGAGCCTCACCGAGAGCGTCTACCAGGCGGCACAGGCCCTGATCGAAGAGGTGGAGGAGCTCGGGGGCATGACCCGGGCGATCCAGGCCGGCATGCCGAAGCTGCGGATCGAGGAGGCGGCGGCCCGCCGCCAGGCACGAGTCGACAGCGGCGAGGACGTGATCGTCGGCGTGAACAAGTACCGGCTCGACGAGGAGACGCCGCTCGACGTCCGCGACATCGACAATACCGCCGTACGCGAGGCGCAGATCCGGCGCCTCGAGGCGCTCCGCGGCCGCCGCGATGCGGCGGCGGTCGAAAAGGCGATCGCCGAGCTGACCCGGCTCGCGGAGCGGGGGGAGGGAAACCTGCTCGAGGCCGCGGTCGAGGCGGCGCGCGTACGGGCCTCGCTCGGCGAGATCTCGCTGGCGCTCGAGAAGGTCTACACGCGGCACCGCGCCGAGGTGCGTTCGGTCTCGGGCGTCTACGGCGGCACCTACCGCGGCGACGACGAGTTCGAGGCCGCGCAGCGCGAGGTCGAGGCGTTCGCCAAGCAGGAGGGCCGACGGCCGCGCATGCTGGTCGTGAAGCTCGGCCAGGACGGCCACGACCGCGGCATGAAGGTGATCGCGACCGCCTTCGCCGACCTGGGCTTCGACGTCGACGTGGGGCCGCTGTTCCAGACCCCCGACGAGGCCGCACAGCAGGCGCTCGACGCCGATGTCCACGTCGTGGGCGTCTCCAGCCAGGCCGCAGGGCACAAGACCCTGGTGCCGGAGCTGGTGGAGGCGCTCCGGGCGAAGGGGGCGCCGGAGATCGCCGTCGTGGTGGGCGGCATCGTGCCGCCGCGCGACTACCCGTTCCTTCGCGAGCGGGGGGTCGCGGCGGTGTTCGGGCCGGGGACGGCGATTCCGAAGGCGGCGCGCGAGGTCCTCCAGGTGGTGCGGACCCGCCGCGCATGAGCGCGTCCGGAGCGCTCCCATGAGCGCGTCCGCGGGCGGCGGGCCGGCGACGGCCGCCGAGTTCGAGGCCGCGATCGCCGCCGGGGACCGTCGCGCGTTGGCGCGCGCGATCACGCTCATCGAGAGCACGCGACCCGATCACCAGGCCCTCGGCCAGGCGGTGCTCGAGAGCCTGATCGCACGCACCGGCGGCGCGGTGCGGCTCGGGCTCACCGGGCCGCCGGGCGTCGGGAAGTCGAGCTTCATCGAGGCGCTCGGCATGCACCTGCTCGAGGCGGGCAAGCGCCTGGCGGTGCTGGCCGTCGATCCCAGCAGCCCGGTCACCGGCGGCAGCATCCTCGGGGACAAGACGCGGATGGAGCGGCTCGCGCAGGACGAGCGCGCCTTCATCCGGCCCTCGCCCTCGGGCGGCGCCCTCGGCGGCGTCGCGCATCGCACCCGCGAGGCGATGCTCCTGTGCGAGGCGGCGGGCTTCGACGTGGTGGTGGTCGAGACCGTGGGAATTGGCCAGAGCGAGTTCGCCGTCCGCTCGCTGGTGGACTTCTTCGCCGTGCTGCTCCAGCCAGGGGCCGGCGACGAGCTCCAGGGCCTGAAGCGCGGGGTGCTCGAGCTGGCCGATGCGCTGGTGGTCAACAAGGCCGACGGCGAGCAGAAGGCGCTGGCCGAGCGGACCCGCGCCGAGCACGCCCGGGCGCTCGAGCTGCTGCGCCCGCTCAGCGCGGCCTGGCGCCCCTGCGTGCTGACCGCGAGCGCCTCGAGCGGGGAGGGCATCCCGGCCTTCTGGGAGACCGTGTGTGCCCATCGCGAGGCGCTCACACAGGCCGGAGAGCTCAGCGAGCGGCGCCGCCGCCAGGCCCGCGAGTGGCTCTGGACGCTCGTGGACGAGCGCCTCGAGCAGGCCTTTCGCGCGCACCCGGCGGTCGCCGCCCAGGTGGCCCAGCTCGAGGCCGACGTCGCGGCCCAGAAGACGTCGCCCGCCGCCGCCGCCCGGGCCCTGCTGGCCGCGTTCGGCCTGAAGTAGCCCCCGCGGGGGTCTTCGGCAGCTTCGACGCTTCCGTGGGCAGATCCTCAACGCAGACGGCCTTCCTGCCGAAGAGTTCTGCCGGGACTGTTCCTGCCCGAGTGGAGAGGGACCCGATGGTCCAGATCAACATGGCCGGCCGCGAGATCGTGCTGAAGCTCGTGTACTACGGCCCCGCGCTCTCGGGCAAGACCACGAACCTCCAGAAGCTGCACGAGCTCCTGCGGCCGAGCGTGCGGGGCAAGATGGTCACGCTCGACACGGCCGACGACCGGACCCTCTACTTCGACTTCCTGCCGGTCGAGTTCGGCACGCACAACGGCTTCTCGGTGAAGCTCAAGCTGTTCACCGTGCCGGGCCAGGTGATGCACCGCTCGACCCGCAAGGTCGTCCTCGCCGGCGCCGACGGCATCGCCTTCATCGCGGACTCGCAGCGCGCATCGGCGAGCGCCAACCAGTACTCGTGGCGCGACATGGAGGCGAACCTGAAGGCGAACGGCATCGACTTCGCGCGCATGCCGAAGGTGGTGCAGTTCAACAAGCGCGACCTCCCCGACGTGAAGCCGCTCGAGGACATCCGCACCGCCTGGGGCGACATCCCGACCTTTCCCGCCGTGGCCAGCACCGGCCAGGGCGTGCTCGAGACCTTCCGCGAGCTGCTGCGCCGCACCTACCGGGCGCTCGACGAGAAGCACCAGCTCGAGGCGAAGTTCGGCGTCTCCGAGGACGACTTCCTGAAGGGCGTGCTGCAGCACTTCCGCGGCTGAGCCGCGCTCCGCGCAGTCGGCGCGTGCCCGGGCCGTCGCCCGTCGCGCTCGATCTCAGTCCCGCGGCCTCGCGAACGACATCTCCAGCTGTCTCGCGCGTTCCAGCAACGGCGCCAGGTCGGTCCTCGGGCTCGTCGTCGGGCAGTACCCCGGCCCCACCCCCGCGTAGTAATCGTGGATGCAGGCCTCGGCCTCCCGCATGGCGTCCCGGTGGGCCTCGTAGCGCGCGTCCGTCCAGTTTGGCGAGTCCAACGCCGCCACCAGGAACCACAGCGCGACGAGCACCGGGGCGCTCTTCCGGGCCGGAAGGGCGCCCGCCCAGCCGAGCGCCAGGAGCGGCAGCAAGGGCAGGACGGCCTCGTAGTAGCGGGGAGAAACGCCATAGAACGCGCGCCCG
>JBFIYM010000221.1:0-5201 GCA_041605395.1 Myxococcota bacterium
GCCCACGGCCGACGACCGCAAGCCGAAGAAGCTCAAGAAGCGCATCGTGGTCAAGCCCGGCGACTCCATCCAGGACGCCATCGACCGCATCCGGCCGGGCGGGACCATCATCGTCAAGCCCGGCATCTACCGCGAGCTGGCCGACGCCACCAACGGCCTGCAGATCGACCAGAGCGGGATCCGCCTGATCGGCGAGACGCGCGCCAAGAAGGCCAAGAAGCTCAAGAAGGCAAAGAAGGCAAAGAAGGGGAAGAAGGCCAAAAAGGCGAAGAAGTCCAAGAAGACGAAGGTCGACCGCGTCATTCTCCAGAACGCGGGCAACCAGCGCAACGGCATCGTGGCGGTGCCGGCCGACCGCAACGACTGCATGGCCTGTCACGAGAGCCTGGCGCCGCCCTTCAAGCTGAAGCCCGGCTTCGAGCCCGGCCCCGTGGAGATGGATCCGGTGATTCGAGGCCTCGAGATCCGCGGTATCGACATCGAGGGCTTCGTGAACAACGGCCTGTTCACCGAGCGCGTCGACGGCTTCAAGATCATCGACGTCGAGACCCGGGGCAGCAAGAACTACGGGATCTTTCCGACCCTCTCGAAGAACGGCCTGATCACGCACAGCCGCGCGTTCGACTCGGACGACAGCGGCATCTGGGTGGAGACCTCGGAGAACGTGAAGGTCGTCCACAACTTCGTGAGCAGGAACGTGAACGGGTTCGAGGTGTCGAACAGCGACGACGTGCTGCTCGCCCACAACGAGGCGCGCGGCAACAGCGTCGGCATGGCGATCCTGCTGCTGCCGGACATCTACCACCTCCGCGGCAGTGCGAAGCGCATCGACATGCGGAACAACGTGATCGTGGACAACAACAAGCCGAACACGGCCCGCCCGGGCTCGATCCTGGCCTCGGTTCCGGCCGGGACGGGCATCATCCACGTGGGCGTCGACGGCTCGGAGATCGCCGACAACCACATCGCGGACAACGACTTCGCCGGCATCGCGCTGGTCGACTACTGCCTGGCCGTGTTCCAGACGGAGTTCGACTGCTCGCTCGACCCGACCGTCACGCCCGCGTTCGTCGCCGACAGCTCGACGCGGCGCAATCGGATCGTGCGAAACGAGATCACGAACAACGGCACGAATCCCGACCCGAGCCACCCGTTCTCGTTCGCGGCGGCCGACCTCGCGCTCTTGATCGGAAGCGTCCAGGCGAACTGCCTCAGCGACAACACCTTCGCGAGCCTGTTCTCGATCTTCGGCGTCCAGCTCCCCGCCTGCGAATAGTGGCCCGGCTCGTCCCGGACGACGTCGGGCGCCGCGTCCGCGCCCCGGGGTATGCTGCGGCAGGGCGAAGGCGGCGCCCTGGTCGGGGTGGTGGGATTCGAACCCACGACGCGGATCCCCCAAAGATCCGGCTCTGGCCGCTGAGCTACACCCCGAGGGCGGGGGAAGGCTAGCGTCCCGGCCATGCGGTGGCTCTTCCGCGTGGGCAAGGCGGTCGGGGTTGCCGTCGCCCTGCTGCTGCTCGCACTCCTCGTGTGGGCGCTGCTGCCGGCGCGCACCGCGCCCATCCCCGGCGCCGCGTCGATCGCCGTGCTCGAGCGCGTCCCGCTCGGGGGGCACGAGCAGACGATCCTGATCCGGGGGCACGATCGCGCGAAGCCGGTGCTGCTCTACGTGCACGGCGGACCCGGCTTCGGCCAGCTCCCGGTGGCGCGCCTCTATGGCGACCAGCTCGAGCGGCACTTCGTCGTGGTGCACTGGGACCAGCGCGGCGCCGGGGCCTCCTGCCCGGGCACGGACTTCGGCGCGCTCACCCGCGACCAGATCGTGGCCGACACGCTCGAGCTGTCGGAACGGCTGGGGCGCCGCTTCGGCGGCCCAGAGGGCCGCATCTTCCTGCTGGGACACTCCTGGGGCAGCGTGGTCGGCGCCCTCGCCGTGAAGACGCGGCCGGCGCTGTTCCATGCCTACGTCGGCCTCGGCCAGGTGGTGAACGGGCGCCGGAACGAGGAGCTCTCGCTCGAGTTCGTGCGCGAGGAGGCGCGCCGGCGCGGGGACACCGAGGCCCAGGCGGAGCTCGCCGCGATCGAGCCCCCCTACGAGACGCGCGAAGCGCTCGCCATGCAGCGGCGTCGCCTCGCCGAGTATCGCGGCAGCATCCATGCCGTGAGCCGCGCGCGCGAGGCGCTCCCGGCCGCGCTGTTCGGCCGCGAGTACACGCTCCGCACCCGGCTCCACTTCTTCGACTGCTTCCAGCGCACGCTCGACGCGCTCTGGGACGGGCTCGACGGCTTCGACGTGCGCACGCAGATCCCGCGCCTCGAGGTCCCGGTGTTCCTGTTCACGGGGCGTCACGACTGGAACACGCCCTACCCGCTCGTCGAGGAGTGGGCGGCCACGCTGGCGGCGCCGCACGTGGAGATCGTCTGGTTCGACGAGGCCGGACACGTACCGCCGCTCGAAGCGCCGGAGGCATTCCAGCGCGCACTGATCGAGAAGCTCAGCCCCCTCGCAGCGCAGCGCTGATCGAGAAGCTCAGCCCCCTCGCAGCGCAGCGCTGATCGAGAAGCTCAACCCCCTCGCAGCGCGGCGCTGATCGCTCGCTCGAACGCGGCGACGTCCCCCGCGTGCGGCCCGTCCACCCGCGGCCAGTGCACGACGAGGTCGGTCACGCCCACCTCCGCATAGGCGCCGAGCGTGTCCTCGAAGGCGCCCGGGGAGTCGAGGCCCGCGCGCAGGCCCACGCCCGTCAGCACCATGCGTCCGATCCCCGCCGGGTCCCGGCCCCGCTCGGCACAGGCCTTCTCGAGCAGCGCGCGCTGGGTCGCCACGACGCGCGCCCCTTCCGCGGGAGCGAGGCCCTCCCGGCGCCGGTCGCCGGTCGTGACCCAGCGGTCTGCGAAGCGCGCGGCGACGGCCATGCCGCGCGGCCCGGTCGCGGCGACCGCGAAGGGAACGCGCGGCTGCTGCACGCAGCCGGGGTGGCTGCGCGCCTCGTGCGCCGCGTAGTAGGTCCCGCGCCACGACGTCTCGCGCTGACGCAGTAGCAGGTCCATGAGCGTCACGAACTCGGCGAAGCGCTCGGCGCGCTCCCGCGCCGACCAGGCCTCCTGGCCCAGGACGGTGGCGTCCCAGCCCTGGCCGCCCGCCCCAATCCCGAGCGTGAGGCGCCCCCCCGAGAGGTCGTCGAGGGCGATCAGCTCGCGCGCGAACGGGACGGGGTGGCGGAAGTTCGGCGAGGCCACCAGCGTTCCGATCCGGATGCGCTCCGTCACGAGCGCGGCGGCGGCGAGCGTCGGCACGGCGGCGAACCAGGGGCGGTCGCGCAGCGAGCGCCAGGCCAGGTGGTCGTAGGTGAAGGCGTGGTCGAAGCCGAGCTGCTCCGCGCGCTGCCAGACGCGCACCAGCTCCTCGCGCCGGAGCTCCGGCAGGATCACGACCCCGAGCCGCATGGGACGAGCCTGCGCCATCGTCGCCCCGGCCCGCAAGGGCTCGCGCCCCCGCCTCAGCGGCGCAGGTACTGCACCTCGATGCTCGTTGGCAGGGCGAAGCGCAGGCGGAAGGTGAGGAGCGCGCCGCCGTACGCGCTCCGGACGTCGTCGAGCTCGAGGTCCGGATGGCGCGCGCGCAGCGCGGACGCGCGCTCGTGGATCTCCCGCAGCTCGGCCTCCGAGTCGACCGCGATGCCGACGTGCTCCCGGCCGTCGCCGCGCATCGGCTCGGCCGCGGCGCGAATCGTCAGGTATTGCGCATCGCTCGGCGCACGCAGCACGATGCGCTCGCCCGGAATCGCGAGGCCGGGGTTCTCGCGCCAGCCGAATACCTCGGCGTAGACGGCCAGCAGGACCTCGCGCTGCTTCCCTTCGAGGCGCGTCCGCGGCACGGTGACGGCCACGTGGCTCAGCCGCTGGGCCATCGGCTCCCCTCCTCTCCAGCATAGGACGGGCGCAACCCGGCTTCAGGCCGCCCGGCCAATGGTCGATGACGCAGAATGCGCAGCACCCAGACAGCGCGCGGCGGGGGCCCCATGCGGCCGCCGTGCGGCGGGGGCCCCGTGCGAGCGTGGCTCGCCGTCGCCCTGCTCGTGGCAGCGAATCTCGCCGGCTGCGCGAGCGGACCGGAGCCGGCGCCGGCCCCGGGCCCCGCATCGCTCCGAGGCCGGCTCGTGGCGGAGGGCGAGCGGCTCTCCCGCGCCGACCTCGCACGCGCCGTCGTCTATCTCGAGCCGATCCCGTCGCGGGCGCCGGGCGCCGCACCGGTGCCGGCCGTGCTCCGCCATCGGGATACCCGGCTCGCACCCGACCTGCTCGCGGTGGCGCCCGGGGACGAGGTCTGGTTCCGGAACGACGACACCCTCTTCCACGGCGCATTCTCCTACTCGAAGCCGAACGCCTTCGACCTCGGCGCCTATGGCCCGGGCGAGCAGCGCCGCGTCCAGCTCGCCCACCCCGGGCCGGTGCGCGTCCACTGTCCCTTCCATCCCGAGGAGAGCAGCGTCCTGTTCGTGACACCGACGCGCTTCGTCGCACGCCCCTCGGCCAGCGGACACTTCGAGATCCCGGGTGTCGCGCCGGGACGCTACTGGCTGCGGGCCTGGGCGGACGGCCTGCCGGAGACCCGCTACGACGTCACTCTGCGTCCCGACGAGACGGCCTTCCGCAACGTCGTGCTCCGGCCTACTTCCGCCGCCGGCCCCGAGCCTACTTCCGCCGCCGGCCCCGAGGCCGGTCCAGCAAAGCGAGGGCCTGCTCCGCCGGCACGGGCGCCCCGACCAGGTAGCCCTGGATCTCGTGACATCCCCACTTCCGGAGCAGTGCCTGCTGCGCCGGCTGCTCCACGCCCTCGGCGACCACGCGCAGCCCGAGCGCCTTGCCCATCGCGACGATGGAGCGCGTGAGGGCCGCGGCCTCGGTGTCGCTGGTGATGGCGCCGATGAACGAGCCGTCCATCTTGAGCGTGTCCACGGGAAGCCGTCGCAGGTACGACAGCGACGAGTAGCCCGTACCGAAATCGTCGAGGGCGATCGAGAGCCCGAGCGCGCGGAGCTCCTCCAGCGCCGCGACCACGGCCCGCTCGTCGCGCATGATGGCGCTCTCGGTGATCTCGAGCTGGAGCCGCTCGGGCGACACCCCATGCGCCGCGAGCGTCGCGGCGATGCCCTCGACCAGGTGCGGGCCGAACTCGCGCGTCGAGACGTTCACGGAGA
>JBFIYM010000222.1:0-5026 GCA_041605395.1 Myxococcota bacterium
CAAGGCCCGCCGCGACGCGCTCGTCGAGGGGCTGGCCCAGCCCGGCCCCGGGCAGTGGAAGATCGAGAAGCCGCTGGCCACCATGTTCGTCTGGGCGCCGCTGCCGGAGGCCTTCCGCGCCCTCGGCTCGCTCGAGTTCAGCAAGCGGCTGCTGGCGGAGGCGAAGGTCGCGGTCTCGCCGGGCATCGGCTTCGGCGAGACGGGCGAAGGCTTCGTGCGCTTCGCCCTGGTCGAGAACCGCCACCGCATCCGGCAGGCCGTTCGCGGCATCCGGCGCTTCCTGCGCTCGGCGCCGCCCCCGTGAGCGCCGAGCCCGTCGGGGTGGGGCTGGTGGGGCTCGGGACGATCGGGACCGGCGTCGCCCGGCTGCTCCGGAACAACGCCTCGGTGATCGCCCAGCGGCTCGGCTTTCCGCTACGCCTGGTGCGCATCGCCGATCTCGATACCGAGCGGGATCGCGGCGTCGACCTCACCGGGATCCGCTTCGACGCCGACGCGGAGGGCCTGATCCGCGACCCGGCCGTCGAGATCGTGATCGAGCTGATCGGCGGCTACGAGGCCGCGAAGCGGGTGACGCTGGCTGCGATCGGGCAGGGCAAGCCCGTGGTGACGGCGAACAAGGCACTGCTGGCGCTGCACGGGCGCGAGATCTTCGAGGCGGCTGCCGCGCGCGGCGTCGACGTCGCCTTCGAGGCCAGCGTCGGGGGGGGCATCCCCATCCTACGCAGCCTGCGCGAAGGGCTCGCGGCGAACCGCATCGAGAGCCTGCACGGCATCGTGAACGGCACCACGAACTACGTGCTCTGCGAGATGGAGCAGACCGGCGAGGCCTTCGAGGTGGTGCTGAAGCGGGCCCAGGAGCTGGGCTACGCCGAGGCGGACCCGACCTTCGACGTCGACGGGATCGACGCGGCGCACAAGCTGACGCTGCTGGTGGCGATGGCCTTCGGGGCGCAGCTCACCTACAAGGACGTGCCGACCGAAGGCATCCGGGGCATCACGCCGCTCGACTTCGAGGCTGCCGAGGAGTTCGGCTACCGCATCAAGATGCTCGCCATCGGGCGGGAGCACGTCGCAGACGACGGCAGCCGGCGCATCGAGGCGCGCGTCCATCCCACCTTGATCCCGGCCGACAGCCTGCTCTCGAAGGTGGACGGCGCCATGAACGCGATCGCCGTGCATGGCGACGCGGTCGGCCCCACGCTCTTCTACGGCGCCGGGGCCGGCGAGCAGCCCACCGCGAGCGCGGTGGTGGCGGACCTGATGGAGATCGCGCGCGAGATCCGCCGGGGCCACGCCGGCCGCGTGGCGCCGCTCTCCTTCCTGCCCGATCACCTGGAGCCGTTGCCGGTGGTTCCGCTCGGCGAGCTCGAGGCGCGCTGCTATCTGGTGTTCCAGGCGGCCGATCAGCCGGGCGTGCTGGGCCACATCGCGGGGGCGCTCGGCGAGCACGGCATCAGCATCGAGTCGGTGCTCCAGAAGAAGCCGCTGCGTGCCGGGGGCGCCGTGCCCGTGCTGGTGTTCACGCACCCGGCCCGCGAGGCGGCGGTGCGGCGTGCGCTGGCCCGGATCGACCGGCTGCCCGAGATCGCCGCCGCGACGCGCCTGGTGCGCATCGAAGAGGAGCGCTGATGGCCACCAAGCCCAGCTACCGCGCATGGTTCCAGAGCCTGGCCGACCCCAGCGAACGGCATCCGCTGGACGAGGTCGTCTACACCGACAGCGCCGGCGGCCTGCTCCAGGTGCAGCACGACATGGCCGAGCTCGCCAAGACCCCGGCGGCCGCCTGGAAGGACCTCTTCGAGGCACGCGCGCACAAGACGCAGTGGCCCTACGGCTCCGGCGTCTGGGGCATGAAGGAGTGGGTGCTGCCCGAGATCGACAACGAGAACGTCGTCTCGATGTACGAAGGGCACAGCAACCTGTTCTGGGCCGAGCGCTACGGCCGCACGCTCGGCGTCGAGGACCTGTGGCTGAAGCTGTGCGGCAACAGCCACACGGGCTCCTTCAAGGACCTCGGCATGACGGTGCTGGTCTCGATGGTGAAGGAGATGCGGGCCCGCGGGAAGCCGATTCGCGCCGTGGCCTGCGCCTCGACCGGCGATACCTCCGCCGCACTCTCGGCCTACGCCGCGGCGGCGGAGATCCCGGCGATCGTGTTCCTGCCGCGCGGCAAGATCTCGATGGCCCAGCTGATCCAGCCCGTCGCCAACGGCGCCATCGTCTTCGCGCTCGACACGGACTTCGACGGCTGCATGGAGATCGTGAAGCAGGTCGCCGAGAAGGACGGCATCTATCTGGCCAACTCGATGAACAGCCTGCGCATCGAGGGGCAGAAGACGGTGGGCATCGAGATCGTCCAGCAGTTCGACTGGGAGGTGCCCGACTGGATCGTGATCCCGGGCGGGAATCTCGGCAACGTCTCGGCCCTGGCGAAGGGCCTCGACATGCTGGTGGAGCTGGGCCTGGTGCCGCGGCGGCCGCGCATCGTGTGCGCGCAGGCCGAGAACGCCAACCCGCTCTACCGCGCCTTCCAGCGCGACTTCCGCGTCTTCGAGCCGATCCACGCGCGCCCGACGCTGGCCTCGGCGATCCAGATCGGGAACCCGGTCTCCTACGAGAAGGCGGTGGACGCGATCCGTCGCTACGACGGCATCGTGGAGCAGGCCAGCGAGGTCGAGCTGGCGGAGGAGGCCGCGCGCGCCGACCGCACGGGCCTCTTCAACTGCCCGCACACCGGGGTGGCGCTCGCTGCCACGCGCAAGCTGGTGGAGCGCGGCACGATCCGCCCCTCCGATCGCGTGGTGGTCATCTCGACCGCGCACGGCCTCAAGTTCGTCGACTTCAAGGTGCGCTACCACGAGATGCGGCTGGAGGGCATCCAGTCGGACGACCCGAACCCGCCGATCGAGCTGCCCGCCGACTACGCGGTGGTCCGGGATCGCATGTTGAGCGAGATCGAGCGGCGTTTCGAGAGCTGAAGCCGCGGAGTCAGTCCCATTTTCACCGGGATCGTCGAGAGCATGGCCGAAGTCGTGGCGCTCGAGCCGCAGGAGGCGGGCGCGCGGCTGGTGGTGACGGCGCCGTCCATCGCGGGCGAGCTGCGGCTCGGCGACAGCGTCTCGGTGAACGGGGCGTGCCTCACGGTGACGGAGGTCGCCGGCGAGCGGGTGGCCTTCGACGCCGTGCGCGAGACGCTGGAGCGCACCAGCCTGGGCGGGCTCCGCGCGGGCGGCCGCGTGAACCTCGAGCGGGCGCTCCGCGCCGACGGACGCCTCGACGGCCACATCGTCCAGGGCCACGTGGACGAAGCCGGGAGCGTGCGCGAGCTCGCCGTGCGCGGGAACGACAGCCGCCTCTCGATCCGGACCAGTCCCGGCTTTCTCGACTGGCTGGTGGAGAAGGGCTCCGTCGCCGTCGACGGGGTGGCCCTGACCATCGTGGAGCTCGCGCCCGACGGCTTCGCCGTGGCGTTGATTCCGCACACGCTCGCCGTGACGACGCTGGGCGGCCTCGCGCCGGGCGATCGGGTGAACCTCGAGGCCGACGTGCTCGGCAAGTACGTGCGCCGCTTCCTGACGCGGGTGGGCGCCGTGCCCGCGGGCCCAGACGCAGGCACATGACCGCGCAAACCGTCCCCGACGGAGTCGCATGACCGCGCAACCCGTCCCCGACGGAGTCGCATGACCCGGCTCGCCGGCGCCGGGCTCCTCTGGCTGCTCTGCTTGGTCTTGCCCGCGCCGGGACACACCCGCGACGCGTGGGAGGAGACCATCGAGCGCGTCTCCGAGGGCGTGGTGGCCCTCCGGGTCACCGGGACGCGCGCCTTCGACACCGAGACCGCGGGGGTGGCCGTGGCGACGGGCTTCGTCGTCGACACCGAGCGCGGCCTGATCCTCACCAACCGCCACGTGGTCCGCCCGGGGCCGGTGACCGCCGAGGCCGTCTTCCTGAATCACGAGCGCGTGCCGGTCTGGCCCGTATATCGCGATCCGGTCCACGACTACGGCTTCTTCCGCTACGACCCCGCGGCGGTGCGCTTCATGCGGCCGCGCGCGCTGGTGCTCGCGCCGGAGGCCGCGCGGGTCGGCGCCGAGGTGCGCGTCATCGGCAACGACGCCGGCGAGAAGCTCTCCATTCTGGCGGGCACCCTCGCGCGGCTCGATCGCGAGGCGCCGCGCTACGGCCGCGGCAACTACGGCGACTTCAACACCTTCTACTACCAGGCGGCATCGGGCACCTCGGGCGGCAGCTCGGGCTCCCCCGTCGTGGATCGGGCGGGCCGGGTGGTCGCCCTGGTCGCCGGGGGCAGCCAGCGCGCCGCCTCGAGCTTCTTCCTGCCGCTCGACCGGGTCGTCTACGCGCTCGAGCGCCTCCGGGCGGGCCGCGCCGTGTCGCGCGGGACGCTCCAGGCGGTGTTCGAACGGGCCCCCTACGACGAGCTCGGGCGGCTCGGGCTCTCGCCCGGGACCGAGGCGCGCATGCGCCGCGCGCATCCGGGCGCGCCCGGCCTGTTGGTGGCGCGCGAGGTGCTCCCGGGCGGGCCGGCGGCGGGCCGGCTCGAGCCGGGCGACGTCCTCCTGGCGCTCGACGGGGAGCCGGTGCTCGACTTCACCGACCTCGCCGCGGCGCTCGACGCCCGCGTGGGGCAGCCGCTGCGGCTGGCGGTGGAGCGCGGCGGGGAGCCGCGGGAGCTCGATGTCGCCGTCCAGGATCTCGAGGCGGTCACCCCTGCGGCGTATCTCGAGCTCTCCGGCGCGGTGCTCCACGACCTCTCGTTCCAGCTGGGCCGGAGCTACGGGGTGCCGGTCGCGGGGGTGTTCCTCGCCGGTCGGGGCTATGCCTTCTCGCGCGCGGAGGTCCCGGCGCGCGCGGTGATCCGGGCGCTCGACAGGGCGCCGACCCCGGATCTCGCGGCCTTCGAGGCGGCGCTCGCGACGCTGCCGGACGGCGCGCGCGTCGCCCTGCGCTGGGTCGATCTGGCGCGGCCCGAGCTGCCGCCCGAGGTGCCCGATGCCGCCTGGTA
>JBFIYM010000223.1:0-4864 GCA_041605395.1 Myxococcota bacterium
CTCTTCGCCCTTCAGCTTCGTGAACTGATAGTAGTCGGCCGGCGCCGGCGGCGAGTCCTCGCTCGCGGGGGGAGTCTTCACGTCTCCGTACACGCCCACCGTTGAGCAGTGGACGAAGCGCTCGACGCCGCCTTCGGCGGCGAGCCGGACGATGTTGCCCACGCCCTCGACGTTCGTCTCCCAGAAGGCCTCGTTCGGCACGTTCGTCACGCGATAGAGCGCAGCGATGTTGTAGACGACCTTGATTCCATCGA
Source organism: Myxococcota bacterium (assembly GCA_041605395.1). GTDB lineage: Bacteria > Myxococcota_A > UBA9160 > UBA9160 > UBA6930 > JBFIYM01. The sequence goes on from JBFIYM010000223.1 coordinate 255, forward strand.
GTGCCCGCTTGAGGCCGTCGGGATCGCGCAGGTCGCCAGGCACGAGCTCGAGGTTCTCGTGCGAGAAGTCGGGCTCCCCGTCGGGGGCCCAGTACATGCCTCGGGTGGGAACGCCCTTCTCCGCCAGGAAGCGGCACAGGTGACTCCCGGTGTAGCCGTTGGCGCCGGTCACGAGCGCGGTGGGCTTCATGCGGTGGTCCTTTCGAGGCCGCGGCTTCGCTGCGTGCGGAGGCTCGGGCCGACCGCCGCGGTGCACGGTTCGGTCGGCGCCGCGGGAACTTGTCGCCCTCCGATGCACACCGCCGGCACGCCCGCGTATCGGCCGCCCGATCCGGGCGCTTGAGCGAGCGCCGGAGACAGCCCGGGGAGGCCGCAGCGGGTTCAAGAGAGCGGGCCGAGATGTCGCTCTCCCCAGCCGTGAGCCTGGCGAAGCCCTCCCTCTCCCTGATCCGCCCCTGGCGGTCTCCTGCGCTCCAGGCGGCCGCGGTGATCGGGATCTCGGGCGTGGGCTACGCGCTCGCGAACGTGCTCTTGGCGCGGGCGATGACGACGCTCGACTACGCGCGTCTGACCCTGGCGCTCAGCCTGGTGAACGTGGGCCTTCAGCTCGCCCCGCTCGGCGCGGACGGCGTCGTGAATCGGCGGCGGCTCGCGGGGGGGATGGTCCTGCTGCGCCGCACGCTCCTCACCTCGGCCCTGGTGGCCGCGGCCGTGGTGTGGACGGGGACGGCGGTCTACGCGCTCGAAGGCTCGATCGCGCTCGTGCTGCTGCTCGGGATCCTGGCCGGGGGAACCGGCTACGTGGCCGCGGCCCGCTTCCAGGCGCTCCAGCGCTTCACGCCGGCCGTGTCGCTACGCCAGGCCACGAGCTTCCTGCTGCTCCCCGCAGCGATCGCGGTGCTGCTGCTTCCGACCGAGCATCCGTGGCTGCCGCTGGCGGTGGTCGCGGCCGGACACGCCGCGGCCTCGATCGGGGCGTGGCGAGCCGTGGAGCGCGAGCCGCACGCCCGGCCGGGCCCGCCCGAACGCTTCGACTGGGGCGAGGCCGCGGCCTATCTGGGTGTTCACGCCGCCGCGCTCTTCCTCGCGCATCTGGAGCGGCTGCTGATTCCGAAGGTGCTCTCGCTCGAGGCGCTCGCCACCTTTGGAATCCTGGCGGCCCTGGTGATCGCGCCCTTCCGCATTCTCCAGCTCGCCGTCGGGTTCACCTTGCTGCCCCGACTGCGTGCGGCCGCCGACGTGCCCGCCCGCCGACGCCTGCTTCGAAACGAGGCGCTCGGCGTGGCGGTGGTGGCAGCCGGAACCGCCGCCGCGCTCTGGATCGGCATGCCACTCGTCGTGGAGGTCCTTCTCGAAGGACGGTACGCGCTCTCGCCGAGCGTGCTCCTGGCGGCGATGGTGATGGGGGTGTTCCGGCTCACCAGCGGCGTGACCAAGGCCATGGTGACGGCGCTATGCACCAACCGCGAGCTCGTCTGGGTGAACCTCTTCCTGTGGGCATCCGTGGCCTGCGCCGCGCTGGGTGTCGTGGTCGGCGCCCGTGCAGGCCTGGAGGGAGTGATCTACGGCGCCAGCTTCGGGTGGGTGATCCGCACGGTCGCCTGCCTCGCCTTCACGGCGCGTCACCTGGCGACGGATCGCACCTCGGCGGCGGGCTGACCCTCGGACCCGGCCAGGCGTGCCTCGAGCACGCGCTGCGCCTCGTCCACGACCTGCACGAGATCGTGTCGGTTGGTGTCGATCGTGACCACGTCGAAGCCGCGTTCGCGCGCGGTCTCGATGACCCGGTCGAACTCCTCCTTGAGCTGCTTCAAGTCGTCGAGGTTCTCGTGGCGAGCGATCGCTGCGCCGCGCGAGACGATGCGCTCCATCGCGATCGAGGGATCGGTGTCCAGGTAGAAGATCAGGGCGTTGCGCTTCGACCCGAAGATCCTCGCGAAGAAGCGCAGGCGCGTGTCCGGACTGGTCCGCCGCGTGGGCGGGAAGTGGTAGGTCATGTAGACGGTCGGATGCAGCAGGAAGTCGATCTCGTACACCACGAGGTCCGCCGGCAGGACGTGCTCCACGTACTTGATCACCGCGAGCTTGTAGAAGTACTTGAGCACCAGGAAGATCGGATACAGCCGCCAGCGCAGCGTCAGCGGGCGCAGGCGGACCAGCGCGTGGTAGCAGCGCGGGAAGACGAGCTCCTGCTTCCCGTTGCGCACGAGCGAGCCGTCCCGATTGACGATCTTGACGACCTGATAGCGGGTCTCGAGGCGCGCCAGCAGCAGGTCGAGGCTCGTGCTCTTGCCCGAGCCGTCGATGCCGGCGAAGAGGATGCGACGTTTGCTGGTCACGTCCCGAACGGCGCGAAGCACGCCGGATCTCGATGGGGCCGGCTCGCCCCACCATGGGGCGGACGCCTGCCACGTCCGAGGGTCCTGTATCGGCTCGGAGAGCGTGCGGATTGAGCGGGCGCGAAGGCCGCTCGCTCGCCCCGATCCCGCCGAAACGGCCGCCCCGCAGCGGTTGACAGGCCGGAGAGGCCTCGCGTAGAAGCGCTGTGGAGCCGGATCGTCACGGCCCGGGAGGTCTTCGTGCACGAGGCGGGAGGCGCCGCCTGAGCGCCCGGCGGGCGATCCTCGTCGGCCTCGCGTTGGGGGCCGGGCTCGCGTTCGCGGCGCTCGTCCTCGCGGGTCGGCCCGGCCCGGTCCTCTACGTGGGCGGGCCGATCCTCACCCTGGACGCCGACGACCGCGTGGCCGAGGCGCTCGCCGTGGACGGCACGCGCATCGTCGGCGCCGGCCCCGAAGCCGAGTGGCGCGCCTGGGCGCAGGAGCGCGGCGCGACCGTGGTCGATCTGGCGGGACGCGCGCTCCTGCCCGGCTTCGTGGATGCGCACAGCCACTTCCCGGCGTCCGGGGTCTTCGCGCTCGCGGCCGACCTCCAGAGCCCGCCGGTCGGGAGCATCGACGACATCGGGGAGCTCGTCTCGAGGCTGCGCGAGCGCGCAGCGGCCCGCGACGAGGGAGACTGGATCCTCGGCTTCGGCTACGACGACACACTGCTGGCCGAACGGCGTCATCCCACGCGCGCCGACCTCGACCGCGTCTCCGAGCGCCATCCGGTCGGCATCCTCCACGTCTCGGGACACCTCGCGGTCCTGAACTCGCACGGGCTGGTGCGGCTCGGCATCGAGGCGGAGACACCGGATCCCGAGGGCGGACGCATCCGGCGCGACGCCGAAGGCGTACCCGACGGCGTTCTCGAGGAAAACGCGATGGATCCCCTCGAGTCGCTCCTGCTCTCGCCGTCCGCGTGGGACGCGTGGCGCGTGACGCGGCGCGCGATCGGCGACTATCTCGCCGCGGGCGTCACCACCGCCCAGGACGGCTACGCGACGCGCCAGGCGATCCAGGCACTGGGCTGGATGGTGCGCTTGCGGCTGCTCCCGCTGCGCGTGGTGGTGTGGCCGAATCCCGAGACGGCAGCGGCTCTGCGCGACGGCTCGTGGGCCTTCGCGTCGCCCGACCCGGAGCGGCTGCGCGTCGGCGCCGTCAAGCTGATCGCCGACGGCTCGATCCAGGGCTACACGGGCCATCTGAGCGAGCCCTACCACCGGCCGCCGGGTGACGATCCCACCTACCGGGGCTATCCGCGCATCCCGGCCGACACGCTGCGCGAGAAGGTTTTCGACTTCCATGCAGCCGGCTGGCAGGTGGCGGTGCACGGCAACGGCGACGCGGCCATCGACGCGATCCTCGACGCCTTCGAGGCCGCGCAGCGCGCCCACCCGCGCGAGGACGCGCGGCCCGTCGTGATCCACGCCCAGATGGCCCGCGACGACCAGCTCGACCGCATGCGGCCACTCGGCGCGATCCCGAGCTTCTTCGTGCTCCACGTCTTCTACTGGGGCGATCGGCACCGCGAGCTCTTCATGGGGCCCGAGCGTGCTGCGCGCATGAGCCCGACCCGAAGCGCGGCGGAGCGCGGGCTGCGCTTCACGCTGCACGCGGACACCCCGATCGTCCCGATGGAGCCGCTGCGCATCGTCTGGGCCGCCGTGAACCGGCGCTCGGCGAGCGGAGCAGAGATCGGGCCGGAGCAGGGCATCGACGTCTCGCGCGCGCTCCGGGCCGTCACGGTCGACGCGGCCTACCAGCACTTCGAGGAGCACGAGAAGGGCTCGCTCGAGCCGGGGAAGCTCGCGGACCTCGTGATCCTCGACCGCTCGCCCTTGGACGATCCCTCAACGATCGATCGGATCCGCGTGCTCGAGACGATCGTTGGCGGGCGCAGCGTCTGGCGCGCGACGCCCTGAGGCGCGCAGCGGGCCGCGGGTTGGGGGATCCCGCTACAGCCTGCGTCCGCCGTCCAGGATCAGGGTCTGGCCGGTCACGAACGAGGCGGCCGGGCTGCACAGGTACACCACCGCTCCCGCCATCTCGTCGGGCTCGCCGATGCGGCGCAGCGCCGCCGTGGCCTCGGCGTCGCGCAGGATGGATTCGTTCTCCCAGAGCGCGCGGGCGAATTCGGTCTTGATCAGGCCCGGTGCGATCGCATTCACGCGGATCCCGTCCGCGCCCCAGACCTTCGCCTGCACCTGGGTCAGCATCACGAGCGCCGCC
>JBFIYM010000224.1:0-4863 GCA_041605395.1 Myxococcota bacterium
GCCCCGTCTCGGAGGGGGCAGCGCCGCCCGACTCCGCAGAACCGCCCGAGCCGGCCTCCGTGGCCGCGCTCGGGCCGGACGCGGAGCCGGACCTCGCGCCGGAGCCGGCGCTCGGGCCGGGGGCACCGCTCGGGCAGGTCTTCGATCGGCTGCGCGCCTTCGCCCAGGAGGCGAACCGCGGGCTCTTCGCTGGGCTCGAGGGCGGGCGCCTCACGGGCCGCACGGACCAGACGCTGCGCATCGCCCTGCCCTCGACGATCGCGGTGCGCCGCTTCGAGGGGCGCATGGAGGAGCTCACGGCCGTGGTCGAGCGCTTCTTCGGTCATCCCCTGCGGGTGGTGCTCGAGGCGGAAGGCGCGGACCCCGCGCAGACGGCGCCGCGGGTCGCGGGCCCGGATCCCGACGCGAAGCGGCGGCGCCAGGAGGCGCTGAACCACCCGGCCGTGAACCAGGCGCTCGAGATCCTGAAGGGCGAGATCGTGGAGATCCGCCCGCTCGGCCGGGAAGGGCCCGAGGCGCGTTGAAGACCCCGCCCCCGATCGAACGCCTCGTCGCGCAGCTGCGGCGGCTGCCCGGCATCGGGGAGAAATCGGCCACGCGGCTCGCCTTCCACCTGCTCTCGGCGCCCGAGACGCAGGTGACGCAGCTCGCCGATGCGATCGGGCGCGTGAAGCGCGAGATCGTGCTGTGCGACGTGTGCTTCGATCTCACCGAGGCGTCGCCGTGCGGGATCTGCCGCGACGAGAAGCGCGACGCGGGCGCGATCTGTGTGGTGGAAGAGCCGGCCGATCGCGCGTCGATCGAGCGCAGTGGCGGCTGGCAGGGGCGCTACCACGTGCTCGGTGGCGCGATCGCGCCGATCGACGGGGTCGGGCCGAAGGAGCTCCACATCGGCGAGCTCGAGGCGCGGGTCCGGGCCGGCGGCGTCCACGAGGTGGTGCTGGCGACGAACCCCAACGCGGAGGGCGACGCCACCGCGCACTACATCGCCGAGCGGCTACACCCGCTCGGCGTGCGCGTGACGCGCATCGCCTACGGCATGCCGCTCGGCGGCGACCTCGAGTACGCCGACCACGTCACCGTAGGCCGCTCCCTCGCCAACCGCCGCGACGTGTAAGAAAGGGGTCGGTCCTGTTTCGTAAGTTTCTCGAGCCGGGCGGGTTTCTAACGGATCAGGACCGACCCCTTTCTGACGGCTCAAGGTGGGGGGTGGGGAGGCCGATCGGGGAACGGGCTCGGGATGGGCGGTTGCCCGGCCGAGCGCAGGGGGGTAGCTTGGCCGCGCCTTCGGAGACGCACGCTTACGCGGGCTGTTGCAGGCGCGTTCCGGGCCGGGGCCGACCATGATGGACAGCCAGCTGGTGCTCTACGAAGAGGATCACCGCAAGATCCTCACCGTGATCGGCCGTCTGGTCCGCGAGGCCAACGCCAAGGGCGTCTTCGTGGTCGACAAGAACGGCCAGCTGATCGGCGAGGCCGGCGAGGTGCGAGGCATCGACAGCACCAGCCTGGCCTCCCTCACGGCCGGCAGCATCGCGGCCACGGGCGGCCTCGCCAAGATCATCGGCGAGGACGACTTCCCGACCCACTTCCACCAGGGCGTCCGCGACAACCTCCACATCACCACGGTCGCGAAGCGCATCATCCTGGTCGTGATCTTCGACGAACGCAGCTCGCTCGGTCTGGTGCGGCTGCGCGTCAAGAAGGCCGGCGTCGAGCTCGATCGCGTCTTCGAGGAGGTCCGCAAGCGGGCCGAGTCGGAGGGCGCGATCGCGGGCAGCCCCTTCGCCGACATCACCGACGACGACATCGACAACCTCTTCGCGGATTGAGCTCCATCGCCCCATGTCGTTCATCAATTACTCGTCCCGTGAGATCAACTGCAAGATCGTCTACTACGGCCCAGGCCTGTGCGGGAAGACGACGAACCTGCAGCACATCTACACGAAGACGAACCCCGACCTGAAGGGGAAGATGATCTCGCTCGCGACCGAGACCGAGCGCACCCTCTTCTTCGACTTCCTGCCGCTGGCGCTCGGCTCGATCCGCGGCTTCAAGACGCGCTTCCACCTCTACACGGTGCCCGGTCAGGTGTTCTACGACGCCAGCCGGAAGCTCATCCTGAAGGGCGTGGACGGCGTGGTCTTCGTGGCCGACAGCCAGATCGAGCGCATGGAAGCCAACCTCGAGAGCATGGACAACCTGCGCATCAACCTGCGCGAGCAGGGCTACGAGCTCGAGAAGATCCCGTTCGTGATCCAGTACAACAAGCGCGACCTCCCGAACGCGGCCCCGCTCGACGAGATGCGCAAGCTGCTGAACACGCTCAGCGTCCCCGACTTCGAGGCCAAGGCCCAGTCGGGCGAGGGCGTCTTCGAGACCCTCAAGGCCGTCGCCAAGGGCGTCCTCACGGACCTGAAGCGCCTCTCCCGCTAGGGGGCCCTTGCCCCGCCCCGCGCGATACAATCCGCGCATGCCGCTCGCGACCGCCTCCGGGCGCAAGGTCTACTACGAGATCCACGGCGAGAGCGCCGGCACCCCGCTCGTCCTCGTGATGGGCATGGCCGGCTCCTGCAAGGGCTGGCTCGCCCTCCAGGTGCCCGACTTCGCGCCCCATCACCGCACCCTGATCTACGAGAGCCGCGGCGTCGGCGAGAGCGAGGACCCGGGCGGACCCTTCACCACCGCGGACCTCGCCGACGACCTGGCCGGCCTGCTCGCCGCGCTCGACATTCCGCGCGCGAACGTGCTGGGCGCGTTCCTGGGCGGCATGACCGCGCAGCAGCTCGCGCTGCGCCATCCCGAGCGGGTCGAGCGCCTCGTGCTGGTCGGCACCTACGCCCGACCCGACGCCAAGCGCCGGCTGCTGCTCGAGAAGTGGCGCGAGATGGCGCGCCACGAGCTGGGCGCGGGGATCATGGTCCGCGAGCGCCTGCTCTGGACGCTCCGCGACGAGACGCTCGAGCAGAGCGACCTGGTGGATGCGATGGCGTCGAGCTTCCCCGGCGGCGGCATCCCGATCTCCGCCGATCTCTTCATGCGCCAGTGCGACGCCTGCCTCGAGCACGACACGGCGGACCGCCTGCGCGAGATCCAGCAGCCGACGCTCGTGATCTGCGGCCGCCACGACCAGCTGACCCCGCCGAAGCTCCACCGCGAGCTCGCCGACGAGATCCCGAACGCCCACCTGATGACGTTCAGCTACGGCGCCCACCTGGTGATGGCCGAGTGCGCCCAGCAGCTGAACGAAGCGGTGCTGCACTTCCTGGACGAGGACTGAGCGCTCCGGCGCCCGCGCCAGCACGAAGGGCCCGCGCCGGCACGACGGGCGCGCGCGATCACCGCGAGGGCCGCACCCGCCGGAACGAGAGCGCGCCGAGCGAGGGGCCCAGCACCGGATCGGCCCGCGTGGCGTCGCGGAGCGCCGGGGCGCTGAGCGGGCCGTCCGTCGCGACCAGGATCTGGTTCTCGTAGTCGTCGATCTCGATGCGGGCCAGCCGGGCGAAGCGCTCGGCGAGCACCGTCCGCACCGCGGCCGTCTCGTCGAGGGTGTTCGAGACGGCGACGCCGCCCGGGCGCAGGATGCGGCGCACGTGATCGAACGCCGGCAGCGGGAAGCCCGGGGGCTTCCGGAGGCGCCGGGCGTCGCCCAGGAAGACGTCCTCGAGGACGGCGTCGAAGCGGCGCCGCGTGCGCGCCAGGAAGCGGGCCGCGTCGTCGATCACGACCTCGACCCCGAGCGCGTCGAGCTCGAACCAGCGCCGCGCGGCGCGCACCACCTCCGGGTCGATCTCGACGCCGACGATGCGCGCCCGGGGCGCCACGGCCCGCACCACGCGGGCCGCGCTGCCGCCGCCGATCCCGAGCAGGAGGACGCTGCGTCGGCGTTCCGCGGGTAGCGCCAGGAGCCCGGCGGCGATGCCGTCCCAGACCGACCCCGTGGTCTCGGAGCCCGGCTCCCAGGTCGAGGCGAAGCTGCCGTCGATGCGCAGCGTGCGCCTCCCCCCACGCACGACGACGCGGACCTTTCCAGCCTGGGACTTCGCTCGGCTGCGCCTCGCTGCGCGCCCGCCTGTGGCGGGCTTGCGGCGGGACGCGGTGGCGCTCCTGGCGTTACCACTGGCGGGCTTGCGGCGAGTCTGGGACTTCGCTCGGCTGCGCCTCGCTGCGCGCCCGCCTGTGGCGGGCTTGCCGCGAGACGCGGAGGCGCTCCTGGCGTTGCCGCTGGCGGGCTTGCGGTCTGTCTGGGACTTCGCTCGGCTGCGCCTCGCTGCGCGCCCGCCTGTGGCGGGCTTGCGGCGGGACGCGGTGGCGCTCCTGGCGTTGCCGTTGGCGGGCTTGCGACGCCTCGTCTTCCGGGACCGGTACACTCGCGTCATGGGGTGGGACCTCTTCGAGCGCGCGGCCTCTCGTGTGGTCCGCGTCGCGCTTCCGGTTCCGGTGGACCGGGCCTTCGACTACGAAGTTCCGGAGGATCTCGCAAGGGCGGCCGAGATCGGGCGGCGCGTGCGCGTGCCGTTCCAGGGGCGACGCCTCACGGGCGTGATCGTCGAGACCGACGCGGACCCGACGCTGCCGCGCGGCACCCGGCTTCGCTCGCTCGACGCCATCCTCGACCCCTCACCGGCGCTGCCGCCGCCCCTGCTGGCCGCTCTCGTGGAAGAGGCGCGCGCCACGCTGTGCCCCATCGGGCTCGCGCTCGCAGCCGCGCTTCCGCCCGGCGCGGCCCCCGCCAGCGTGCGCGGCTTCGCGCTCACCCCGCGCGGGCGCGAGGCGCTGGCGCGGGACGCCGCACGCGGCCCCGCACGCCCCCTCCTCGAAGCGCTCGCCGAGGGTCCGCGCGCCACCAATGCGCTGGTGCGA
>JBFIYM010000225.1:0-4694 GCA_041605395.1 Myxococcota bacterium
TGATCTCGGCAACCGCTCTCGTCCTGGCCCCGGGTTGTGCCGACGAGGTACAGAAGCGCGAGCGGACCCTTCTCTTCGCGGTCGACGGCCTGGAGTGGAGCGTGGTGCTGCCGCTGCTCGAGGCGGGCCGCATGCCGACGCTGGCCGGCCTGATCGAACGCGGTAGCCATGGCCGCCTGACGACCACCGAGCCCACCTTCTCTCCGGTGATCTGGACGACGATCGCCACGGGTCGCCCGCCGGCCGAGCACGGCATCACGGGCTTCGAGCGCCGCACCGGAAGCGGCCGCGCCCTGTTCACCAGCCGCGAACGCCGCACCAAGGCGTTCTGGAACATCTTGTCCGACGCCGGGCTTCGCGTGGACGTCGTCGGCTGGTGGCTCACCTATCCCGTCGAGCCGATCTCCGGGGTGATGGTCGCCCAGACCAACACCGCGTTGCAGAGCGACGTGGCCGCCAACCGGGGCATCCGGAAGGGCTCGTTGATCGTGGGCCAGGGCCAGCAGGTGCATCCACCCGATCGCGAGGCGGAGTTCTTCGGCGTCGCGGAGGACGTCGAGCGCCGGCTGCCCGGCCTGCTGCGTGAAATCTTCGGGCCCGCGGCGGAGAGCGAGGATCCCCAGCTGGCCAGCCTGTTCCGCGCCTCGCTCTGGTCGCTTCGCGCCGATGCGGTCTACGCCGAGATCGGACGCAGGCTCGCGCGCGAGGATGCCGACCTGTTGGCGGTCTACTTCGGGGGAACCGACGTCGTGGGCCATCGCTTCTGGCGCTATCGCGAGCCCGAGCGCTTCTCCCATCCCCCTTCGCCGGAGGCGATCGCACGGCTCGGGAGCGTGATCGACGCCTACTACAGCTACGTCGACGGCCTGATCGGATCGATCCTGGCGGAGGCGGGAGGCGGCGTGCGCGTGATCGTGGTTTCCGACCACGGCATGCAGGCGTTCCGCACGGACGCAGCCTATCCGCCCGAAGCCCGGGGCAAGGCGCTGATCTCGGGCAACCACCTCGACGCCCCGGCGGGGGTCTGGGTCGCGTCGGGTCCCGGGATCGAAGCCGGGGAGGCGCGACCGCGAGCGGACGGGCCGCTCCCGGTCGTGGGCTCCGTATTCGACGTTCTCCCCACGCTGCTCGCGCTGTCGACGCTGCCGAAGGGAGACGACATGCCCGGGAATGCGATGCGGGGCGTGCTGCGCCCCGACGTGTGGGCCGGCCGGCCGGCGTCGCTGCCCAGCCACGACACGCCCGCGTGGCTGGCGGAGCGCGAGCGTCTCGCGAGCGAGCCGCCGGCCATGCTCGACGTGGAGCGCCGCAAGCAGCTCCGCGAGCTCGGCTACATCGAGTAGGCCGCCGACACGCGCGCGGCACCCGGACGAGAGCGCGAGCCCGTGTATCGCAACGACCCGCTTCGCTACGTTTCCTCGATGCTCGGAGGGTGGGGGCGCTTCGGCTGGCTCTCGGTGGCGCTCGCGCTCGCGGGCTGCGCGCCTCCCGACCGCCCGGGCGCCGTCCTGATCACGATCGACACGCTGCGCGCCGACCACGTCGGCGTCTTCTCCCCGGACGCCGACACCCCCCACATCGACCGCCTGGCGCGGGACGCGACGGTCTTCGACCGTGCGCTGTCCCCGCTTCCGCTCACCCGGCCCGCCCACTTCTCGATGCTGACGGGCCAATACCCGCGCGGACACGGCGTCCTCAACAACTCGACCGCACTGCCCGAGGGGGCCGAGAGCGTGGCCGAGACCCTTCGGGCGCACGGCTGGCGCACGGCGGCCTTCACCGCCACGCGCATCCTCGGGCCCGACTCGGGCGCGGCGCAGGGCTTCGAGCGCTTCGAGGCCACCGGCTCCCGGCGCCAGCGAAGTGGCGCGGAGGTGGTCGCGAATGCGCTCGCCTGGCTGGACGCCATCGGACCGGAGGAGCCCTTCTTCCTGTGGATCCATCTCTACGAGCCCCACGTCCCCTATGCGCCGCCGGAGGGCTTCCGCGACGGGCTCGACCCGACGCAGGCGAAGACGTTTCCACAGCTCACCTGGACGAACTTCCAGCAGATCGCGCGCGCCCACGGCGGCGACGTGCCGGTGGCCGTCCTCGATCACGCCCGCCGCCTGTATCGCGGCGAGGTGGCGGCGGCCGACGCGATGATCGGAACCTTCCTCTCCGGCCTCGAAGCCCGGACCCGGCTCGACCGGCTGCTGGTGATCCTGACCGCGGATCATGGCGAATGCTTCGAGAAGGGCTTCTGGTTCGAGCACTCGGACTGTCTCTACGACGGCGCCATGCGCGTCCCGCTGATCGTGCGCCAGCCGGAGACGTTTCCCGCCGGCCGCCGGGTGGCCGAGATCGTGAGCCTCCTGGACGTGGCCCCGAGCGTGCTCCGCAGCGCGGGCCTCGACGTCCCCTCCACCACGGCCGGCCGTCCGCTCCAGGGGCTCGGCGCCGGGGATGGACGCCACGTCCTCGTCCAGCATCCGTTCTACTCCGAGAAGACCGTGAGCGAACGGCAGCAGCGTGCCGTCTCGATCCGCAGCGTCGCGGGCCAGCCCACGCGGAGGATCGAGCACGCGTCCCAGTGGATGGGCCTCGTCGGTCCGCGTTGGAAGCTCCTGCTCCTGGACGACGCCGCGGAGCTGTATCCGTCCGCTCCGCAGGTCGACGAGAGCGAGAACCGCGCGGACGCGGAGCCCGAGGCGCTCGCGGCGATGCGCCGCCAGCTCGCGGCCGAGCTTCGCGCGCACCCGCTCACGCTCGCCCCGGGTGGCGAGGTGAGCCCGGAGCTACGCGAGGCCCTGGAGGCGCTCGGCTACGTCGACTAGCCGTGGCTCCCGGGTCGGCCTCACCCGTCGGGCTGGAGTCGGAACGCCGCCAGACGCTCGTCCTCGTAGAAGGGAGCGCCGCACGCTTCCTCCAGCCGCCGGCGCGCCCGATCGAAGCGGGCCGCGGGCATCTCGCCCAGGCGCCGCAGCTCGGCGCCGAGCACGGGCGGCGCGAGCGGCGGCTCCGGCTGCCAGCCGGCGCGCCGGTCCTTGTGCAGCAGGACCACGCCGAACCCGAGTGCCACGAGCCGCTCGCGGTCGAGCGGCCGGGCCAGTCGCGGCGCGAAGCCATAGAGGTCCGCGAGCGCGGACTCCCGGGCGATCCGAGCCCGCGTCGCGGGGCTCGGGACGGACACGTAGCCGCCGGCGATCGGACGCTGGTGCTCGATCTGCGCGCGAAGGCTTCCGACGGCGCCGGGCGTGTCGGTGAACGGAACGTCGAGCACGGCGCCGGCCGCCGTGCCGGCGCGAAGCTGGGCATGGAGCGGCGACGGCGTGTACGCCTCCAGGGGATAGGGCAGCCACAGGTAGTCGAGCGCGACCGCGAGCGCGAGCGCCGCGAAGCGGAGATCGGAGGCGCGGCGACCTGCACCGAGCGCCGCGAGCACGGCGAGCGCGAGGCTTGCGGGGATCAGGAAGCGATTCGCCACCCGGAGCGCGGAGAGCAAGGGAAGCGGCTCGAGCCAGGCGAACGGAAGCGTCACGCCGTCGAGCAGGCGACCGTCGAGCCGGGCGTGGGCGCCGAGCGCGAGCAGCAGGGAGACCCCGAAGATCGCCGCCCAGAGTGCGGCGCCCTCACGGCGGCGGCCGACGGCGAGTCCGGCGAGCAGGAGGGGCACGAACCCGAGGTAGGCGGTGAAGCCCGCGCTCGGATAGGCGCGGCGCTCCTGGTAGGCGGCGCGCGTCGCCTCCCCCCAGAGCGGATGGTGGAAGTGCGGACGCAGCAAGAAGGCCAGGTCGATGCCCTTCTCCACCGGCGGCTTCTGGAACGCCTGCCCGGATCCGATCGCCCCGAGCATCGGCCAGGCCGCAGGGAGCGCGAGGCCGATGGCCAGCGCACCGGCCAGCGCCAGGTCGCGCACCAGGGCGACGCGCGGGCGCGGCGGGCGCAACAGCGTGGCGAGGCCGAGCACCGCAAGCAGCAGCAGGCCGAAGATGGCGAGCTGCCAGTCGCAGAGCGCATTCGCTGCGAAGAAGCCTCCGAGCGCGATCACGAAACGGCGCCCGCCCCCCCGGACGAGGCGCAGGTAGGCCCAGACGGTCAACGGCAGGAACTGGGTCGAGAAGAGGTTGAGGTGCTCGAGGCTCTGCTCGAGACGGTTCGGGAAGAACGCGAAGACGAGCGCGGCCAGGAGACCCGCCCGGGCGGAGCCGCTGAGCTCGCGCCCGAGCAGATGGGCACCGAACGCGGAGAGCCAGGTCGAGAACAGCACGCTGAGCCCGTAGGCCGTGGTCGGCTCCGCGATGCGGGCGAACAGCAGCATGTTGAGCGGCGAGTGCGTGTGGAGCGACAGGTCGGCGCCGTACGGGTGGAACAGCAGCGGAGTCCACCACGGGCTGCGACCGCTCGCGAGCGCCTGGTCCCACCACCAGAAGTTCCAGACGTTCTGCCACAGGTCGCCGGCCCCGGCCGGCAAGGCCGTGCCCAGCTCGGCCGCGAGGGGCCAGGTGAGCAGCAGCGTGGCCGCCAGACACCCGAGCGCCGCCACGCCCGGGCGGCGCAGGAGGACCTCGCCGCGCGAGCGCTCCGCCTCTGCCTCGCCCGATGCTGCGGCGGCGGCGTCCGTCATCGGGCTCTCCTCGCCACCTAGGGTCGCTCGTCCTGCTCCCGCACGAAGGTCACGAACGCCATCGCCGGGCGCTTCGAGGAGTCACGCA
>JBFIYM010000226.1:0-4576 GCA_041605395.1 Myxococcota bacterium
GAACGCGATCGCAGGGCTGATCGCGAAGGGCGTCGAGCCGGTGGCGACCCACGATCAGGCGAAGGAGGCGATCGCCGCCTGGACGGCCTCGAAGACGAAGGCGGAGCTGCTCGAGATCGCGATGAAGCGCCGGCTCCTGGTGGCGCCGGCGTGGACGCTCCGGGACGTCGCCTCGAACGATCAGCTCGCCGACCGCCGCTATCTCCAGCCGCTCGAACGGCCCGATGCGGCCGGCGAGGCGCGGCAGCTCGGCGCCTTCGTGCGCGCGAACGGAGCCGCGCCGCCCCCGGCCGCGCGCCCGGCCCCTCGGCTCGGGGAGCACACGGCGGAGGTGCTCGCCGAGTGGCGCGCCGCCGCGCCCCGGGATCCCGCCGCCGCCAGCCCGGCGTCCAACGGCGCCTCCCTCCCGCTCGCGGGCGTCAAGATCCTCGACTTCATGTGGGCGCTCGCGGGGCCGGTGGCCACGCGCATGCTGGCCGACTACGGCGCCGACGTGGTGCGGGTCGAGTCGGGGTCGCGGCAGGACCCGATTCGCGGCGGACGCCCCTTCGTCGACCGCAAGTTCGGCTTCGAGACCGGTGCGCTGTTCCACAGCACGAACGCGAGCAAGCGCATGCTGGGGCTCGACCTCGGGAAGCCCGAGGCGCGGGGCGTGGTCCTCGACCTGGTGCGCTGGGCGGACGTCGTGTGCGAGTCGTTCACCGCCGGAACCCTGGCGCGGCTGGGCTTCGGGTACGAGGCGCTCCGCGAGGTGAACCCCGGCCTCGTGATGCTCAGCACCTCGCTGATGGGCCAGACGGGCCCGCTCGCGAGCTTCGCCGGCTACGGGAACCTCTCGGCCGCGATCGTGGGCTTCCACGAGATGACGGGCTGGCCCGACCGCGAGGCGTGCGGGCCCTATGGGGCCTACACGGACTACGTGACGCCCAAGTTCGTGGCCGCGGCCCTGCTCGCCGCGCTCGACCGGCGGGAGCGGACCGGCGAAGGGGTCCACCTCGACCTCTCGCAGGCCGAGGCGTCGCTCCACTACCTGGCACCCGCCATGCTCGACGTGCTGGTGAACGACGCCGACCCGACGCGCCGGGGGAACCGCGACGACCTGCTCGCGCCGCACGGCTGCTACCCGGTGGCGGGCGCGGATCAGTGGATCGCGATCGCGGTCGAGGACGACCGCGGCTTCGCGGCGCTCTGTCGCGTGCTCGGGGCCGACGCGCTCGCCAGCGATTCGCGCTTCCAGACGGCGGGCGACCGTCACCGGAACGCCGAGGCGCTCGACGCCGCCCTCGCCGGGCTCACCCGCCGGCACGAGGGCGCCGCGCTCGAGGCGCGGCTCCAGGAGGACGGGATCGCGTGTCACACGGTCCAGAACAGCGCCGCCGCGTGCGCCGACCCGCAGCTCCGGGCGCGCGATCACTTCGTGCGGCTCGAGTCGGGCGAGGCCTACACGGTCGTCGAGGGCACGCGCTCGAAGCTGTCGCGCACGCCTGCGCGCGTCCGCGGCGGCGTGCCGACGCTCGGGCGCGACGACTGGGAGATCCTCACCGAGCTGCTGGGCTACCCTGAGGCCCGCGTGGCCGAGCTCGCCGCGCAGGGGGTGCTCGAATGACGGAGGGCGCCGGCCCATGTCCTTGCGGGGAGTCGCGGCCGTCGTCGGCCTCGCCGAGCGGGCGCCGCAGCGTCACACGGGCGACGAGACGAACCTCGACCTGCTCTCCGGCGTCGCGGTCGAGGCGCTGGCGGATGCGGGCATCGACCGGAGTGAGGTGGACGGGCTGCTCGTCCATCCCATCGGGGGGCTCCCGGGCTTCGTGCCCGCCACCGTCGCGGAGTTCATCGGCCTCCGCCCGCGCTTCGCCGAGGTCGTCGACCTGGGCGGCGCCACCGGGGCCGGCATGGTGTGGCGCGCGGCGGCTGCGATCGCGGCGGGCATGTGCACCACCTGCCTCTGTCTCACGGGCACGCGCCGGCGTCGGCGGCCGGGTCGCGGCTCGGAGCGCGCCGCGCGTACGCCGCAATCCTTCGCCCCCACGCACGATCGATCGCCGCTCGCCGAGTTCGACGTCCCGTATGGCATGATCGGCGCGAACGTCGGCTACGCGCTGCTCGCCACGCGCTACACGCACCAGTACGGGCTCCGCGACACGCAACGCGCCAAGGTGGCCGTCGACCAGCGCAAGAACGCGAACGCCAACCCGGCCGCGATCTTCCACGACGAGCCGCTCACGATCGACGACGTGCTGGCCTCCGAGATGATCTGCGAGCCGCTCCACATGCTCGAGATCGTGATGCCGGCGGCCGGCGCGGCGGCGCTCGTGGTGACGGCTGCCGATCGGGCCCGGGACGCTGCCCAGCGGCCTGCGTGGCTCCTCGGTGCGGGCGAGTCCGTGACGCACTCCTCGCTGGCCCAGGCGCCCGATCTCGGCGAGCTCGGCATCGGGGTCGCGGCCCGCGCGGCGTTCGCCTCGGCCGGCGTGGCACCCGCGGACGTGGGCCTCGCGTCCCTCTACGACTGCTACACGATCATGGTCCTGCTGACGCTCGAGGAGGCCGGCTTCTGCAAGCCGGGAGAGGCGGGCGCGTTCGTCGAGTCGCACGACCTGACCTTCGCCGGGGACTTCCCGCTCAACACCCACGGCGGCCAGCTCTCGTTCGGCCAGCCCGGCGTGGCCGGCGGCATGAGCCACGTCACCGAGGCGGTCCGCCAGATCCAGGGCCGCGCGGGCGAGCGGCAGGTACGGGACCTCGAGCTCGCGTATGCGCACGGCAACGGCGGCATCGTCGCCGAGCAGGTGGGGCTCGTGTTCGGAGCCGCGCGATGAGCGCCCGCCCGATCCCGCCGACCTCGGAGCTCACCGCGCCCTACTGGGAGGCCGCGCGCCGCGGCGAGCTCGTGGTGCAGCGCTGCGACGCCTGCGAGGCCCGGCCCTTCCCGCCGCGCGCCCGCTGCCCGCGCTGCGGCGCCGCCTCGCTCGCGTGGGCGCCCGTCTCGGGCCGGGGCCGGGTGCACAGCTACACGGTCGCGCACCGGGCGCCGCACCCGGTGTTCGCGGCGCAGCTCCCGCTCGTGATCGCGATCGTCGAGCTCGAGGAGGGGCCGCGCCTGTTCACGAACGTCGTCGGCTGCGATCCGGCCGACGTCGCCGTCGGGATGAAGGTCGCCGTCGGCTTCGAGCCGATCGACGACAGCGAGATGGTGCTACCGGTGTTCACGCCTGCGTGAATATACGTTCACGCCTGCGTGAAGAAGGAGTCGAGATGCCTTCCGTCGAAACCACCATGGCCCTGCGCACCGAGACGCCGGGGACCCGGGGCTGGACGCGCACCGCGCGCCCGGGCGACCCGAACAAGTACTTCGTGGTCTCGGCCGACTGCCACGCGAACGAGCCCAAGGGCTGGGTGAAGTCGCGCATCGATCCGGCCTACCGGGATCGGCTGCCGCGCCTCGAGGTGCGGGACGGCGAGTCCTTCATCATCACCGACGGGAACCGCCCCTGGAAGATCCGCACCAGCCAGACCGACTGGGGCGACGAGGACATCCTGCGCAACAAGACGGGCTACACCCCCGAGTCGCGCATCAGCGACCAGGACCGCGACGGTGTGGACGTCGAGGTGGTGTTCCCGAACAAGGGCCTGCACGCATTCGGCACGAAGGACCCCGGCTTCGCGATGGCGATGTGCCGCGCCTGGAACGACTGGGCGCACGAGGACTACGGGCCCTACGAGCGCATCCTGCCGATGGCGATGGTGCCGACCCTCGACGTCGACGCCGCCATCGGGGAGCTCGAGCGCGTCGCGAAGCTCGGCTTCCGCGGCATCACGATCCCGTGCAAGCCCGAGTACGGGCCCACCGGGATGGACCACCGCAACTACAACCAGCCCGAGTTCGAGCCGCTCTGGTCGGCGATCGAGGACACGGGCCTGCCCGTCACGATCCACGTCTCGACCGGGCGCGACCCGCGCGCTTCCTCCGGCCCGGGAGGCGCGGTCATCAACTACGCCGTCCACTGCTGCGCGGCGAGCCAGGAGCCGGTCGCGAACCTGTGCGCCTCGGGCGTGCTGGAGCGCCACCCGAAGCTTCGCTTCGCCACGATCGAGGCGGGGATCGGCTGGGTGCCGTGGCTGCTCGAAGCGATGGACGAGGCCTTCTTCAAGCACCGCATGTGGGTGTCGCCGGACCTGAAGGAGCCGCCGAGCTTCTACTATCGGCGCCAGGGCTTCTCGTCGTTCGGGGAGGATCGCTCCGGACTCGCGCTCGCGGTGGAGCACGATCTCGTGGACAACTTCATGTGGGCGAACGACTACCCGCACCACGAAGGCACCTGGCCCCACTCCGCCGCGGCGATCGAGCGCACCATGGGCGAGCTCAGCGATGACCAGCGCGCCAGGATCCTGGGCGGCAACGCCGCGCGCTTCTTCGGCATCGAAGTGCCGAGGTGAGCCTCTAGGCAGCGCGGTCGTGCCACAATCCGGCTGATCCACGGGAGGACAGGCCGTGCGCGCCGGGATCGTGACGGGCAAAGAGCAGTTCGAGCTGGTGGATGTGCCGGATCCAGCTCCCAGGGACGGCCAGGTGGTC
>JBFIYM010000227.1:0-4415 GCA_041605395.1 Myxococcota bacterium
GAGCGCCGCCACCGCGATCAAGGCGCCCTCGACCGCGGCGGACAGGAACTCCGCCTTGCCGTGGCCGTAGGGGTGGTCGCGGTCCGGGGGCTGTGCGGCGAGGCGCAGGCTCCACACCAGGAGCCCGGCGGCCACCACGTTCACGATGGACTCCATCGCGTCCGAGAAGACGGCGACCGAGCCCGTCGTGATCCACGCCACCACCTTGGCCGTGAAAACGAGGATCCCGACCGCGAGCGCCAGCCGCCCGGCGGCGAGACGCGCGTCGTGCGCGAGGTCCATGGCCGGGCGAGGATAACGACCCTCGCCCGGCCGGAAGCGTCTACTTGATCATGGCCTTGTAGCGGCCTTCCGCGTTCTGCTTCGGGTCGTCGAAGCTCGCCCCCACGCAGCTCCCGCCGGCGTGGTACTCGGCCCGCAGCGTGCCCGCGATCGCGTCGGCGGGGACCATCACGCTGTCGCCCTTGGCGGAGGCCGAGATGGCGTCGCCCTTGACCTTCACCTTGCCGAGCGAGTCCGCGCCGCCCACCAGGGCCGCGCCGTCGTACAGGCAGACCAGCGGGGCGCCATCGGTCGGCGCGTAGCCGGCCGCGCTGAAGCGCAGGGCCGGGTTCTTGCCGCCCTTGAGCGAGACGCTCGCGGCCGAGGCCTCGTCGCAGGCGCTCGGGGCGTCCGCACAGGCCGCCGGGCCCGCACCGTCGAAGCAGGCGCTGAAGTACTCGGCCATCGGGGCGCCGGCCACGGCCTCGTGGCCCTTGCCGCGGTCGTGCGGCACGCTGATCTGGTAGCTCTCGCTGGCGCGATTGCCCGCCTCGTCGTCGGCGTGGAGGTGGAGCACGTAGACGCGACCGTCCTCGGGGCCTGCGCGCTCGGCGCGCACGCGCACCTCGCTGCAGTCCTTGAAGTCGACGTCGCCGCTCGTGTTCCCGTCGCCGATGCCGTTGTCGAGCTCGTCGCTCGTGGCGTGGCCGAAGACCACGTCCTCGAGCGTCATCACGCTGCAGTCGTCGCTCACGGACTCGACGATGTCGGCGATCGCGTAGGGATGGGTCTTGTGGTTGGGCGGGAACAGCACGTCCTCGGTCTCCGCCATCACGATCTCGGGCGGGGTGACGTCGGCGTTCACCGTGATGGTGACCGTGGAGTCGTCCGCACTGCCGTCGTTCGTGGGCAGCGAGTCGCCGTCCACGCCGTCGTTCACGAGTAGCTCCAGCACGTGGATGCCGGGGGCCAGGAGCACGGTCGGGTTCGCGCCGGTCGCGATCTCGATGCCGCCCTCCGTCCAGGAGTAGGTGAGCTCGATGGCGTCGACGTCGCCGTCGCCATCGCTCGAGCCGGTGCCGTCGAGGGTGACGTCGAGACCGGCAGGCAGTGCGCAGTCGTGGGTCTGGTCGGGGCCCGCGTCCGCGACCGGCAGGTTCTGCGCATGCGCAGCGCCCGCCACGAACAGGGCGAGAGTGAAGGTACAGAAGGTCCGCATGTCGAAGTGTCCTCGTGCGTCGTTGAAAGGATCTGGAGCGTGGCCGGACCAGGCCGGACGCGCTGGGGACGGTTCCCCCATCGTTTTCCCGAGGAGGGGTGGCCCTCCGCGGGGTGTGAGTGTCACCCCTGGGGACGAGAATCGTGGGTCCTCTGAGGCCGGGGGCGGGACATGGCCGGGCGAGGACGGCGCCTCGCCCGGCCCGAAGCCGCCACGACCCCCCTTTCGCGTCGGCTGCGACACTGGTGTCGTGGCCGTTGCTCCTCGTCGCCCGCCGGGAGCTTGTCTCGAGTCAAGACTCACGGCCTCGGCGAGGACGGCCACGGCAAGGAGATGCTTCGGCGCGTTCGTCCGCGCGCCGCGTGACCGCAGTCACCGGGGGTGCGTGGAAGCGCCGAGGCGGCGCCGAGTGCGCGCCAGAGCCCGGCTACCCGGAAGGCTCGAGGGTCTTCGGGCCACACCGAGCACATGCCGTGCGGGCTCGTTGTCCCCTCAGCCGCGGGGGGCCGCGTGCAGGCTGCGCACGCCCCAGCGCAGCGGCAGCGAGGCCAGGCCACGCAGGAAGACCTGCGGCTTGAAGCGGGCCGGGGCGGCCGCGAGCGCGGGGAGTCGGCGCAGCAGCGTCTCGAAGGCGAGCCGCGCCTCGAGTCGCGCCAGCGGCGCCCCGAGGCAGAAGTGGATGCCGTAGCCGAAGCCGAGGTGCCGGTTCGGGTGGCGCAGGACGTCGAGCGCGTCCGGCTGCGCGAACTGCGCCGGGTCGCGGTTGGCCGAGGACAGGAACGGAATCACCCGTTGGCCCCGGGCGATTCTCCTCCCGTGCCAGTCGAGGTCGCGAAGCGCCACCTTCACCGTCCCGGTGACGGGACCGTCGTAGCGCAGCAGCTCCTCGACGGCGGTCTCGATCCGCTCCGGCTGCGCGCGCAGCCGCGCGACCTGGTCGGGGTGACGGAGCAGATGGTGGAGGCCGTTGCCGAGCAGGTTGGTCGTCGTCTCGTGCCCCGCGAAGAGGAGCAGCACGCAGTTCGAGACCACCTCCTCCGAGCTGAGCGTTTCGCCCTCGCTCTCGGCCCGGAGCATCAGGCTGACGAGGTCGTCCCGCGGCGCTCGCCCGCGCTCGGTGATCAGCGCGCGGAAGTAGGCGACGAGCTCCGAGAGACCGGCCTCCGCCTCCGTGAAGTTGTCGGCCGCCTCGACGGAGCCGCCGATCTGCGCGGCGAGCCGGTCCGACCAGCGCTTGATCGCCTCGAGGTCCGCCGTCGGTGCGCCGAGCAGCATCCCGATCACCCGCGCCGGCAGCGGAAAGGCGAAGTCGCGGATGAAGTCCATCTCGCCGCGCTCGGCGACCCGGTCGAGGAGCTCGTCGACGGTCTGCTGGACGTGCCAGCGGCTCTTCTCCAGCTGGCGCGGCGTGAAGCTCTTCTGGAGCAGGCGCCTGAGGCGCGTGTGGTCCGGCGGATCGCGGAACACGAGCCAGTCGCCGAGCACCCGCGCCACCGCGCGCACCGGCGCCCGATCGCTCGCGAGCCGCGGGTCGAGCGCGCGGAAGCGCTCGGAGGAGAACGTGGCGGGCTCGTCGAAGACGCGCAGCACGTCTTCGTACCGCGTCACCACCCAGCTCCCGAGGCTCTCGCTCCAGTGCACCGGGTCGTGCTCGCGAAGCCAGCCGTAGAGCGGGAACGGGTCCTGGACGTTGGCCTCGGACTTGAAGTCGAGGTCCGGGGGCGTCATCGCGCTCACCGTATCACGGCTGCGTGCGGGCCGTATCTCCCAGCGACGCGCCGACCGTCGTGCGAGCGCGCTGACGCCGGCAACCCCGCGAGCCCGTGCGGTCGGAGCCCTACCGCCCCCCGGCCTTCCACGCGCACGGCATGCGCTTGATGCCGTGGATGAAGTTCGAGCGCAGCATCTCGGGCGGGCCCGTGATCTCGAGGTCGGGGATGCGGGTCGCGATCTCGCGGAACACGACGCGCATCTCGCGGCGGGCGAGGTTGGCGCCGAGGCAGTGGTGGGGGCCGGGGCCGCCGAAGCCGACGTGCTCGTTCGGCGTGCGCGTGACGTCGAAGCGGTCGGGCGCGTCGAAGACGTCCTCGTCGCGGTTCGCCGAGTTGTACCAGAGCACCACCTTCTCGCCGGCCTGGATCTTCTGGCCCGAGAGCTCGGTGTCGCGCGTGGCCGTGCGGCGGAAGTGGATGACGGGCGTGGCCCAGCGCACGATCTCCTCGATCGCGGTGGGTGCCACGCCCTCGAAGTCGGCCCACCAGGTGCGGCGCTGCTCCGGGAAGTCGGTGAGCGCCTTCATCCCGTGCGAGATGGCGTTCCGCGTGGTCTCGTTCCCCGCCACGACCAGCAGCACGAAGAAGGAGGCCAGCTCCTGCTGGGTCAGCGCGCCGCCCTCGATCTCGGCGTTGAGCAGCGCCGAGGTGAGGTCGTCGGTGGGCTTCTCGCGGCGGTGCGCGGCGAGGTCGTTCATGAGCTCCGCCAGGGCCTGGCCGGCCTGGAGCGCCGCCATCATCAGGTTCCCCGCGTCCGGCACGTACTCGGGGTCGCCGAGGCCGAGGATCACGTTGCTCTTCTCGAAGACGAACTTCGCCTGGCTCTCGGGGATGCCCATCAGGTCGCAGATGATCTCGAGCGGCAGCGGCGCGGCGATCTCGCCGACGAAGTCGCACTCGCCCTTGTCGATCACGCGGTCGATCACCTCCGCGGCGCGGCGCCGGACGTCGTGCTCGAGGCGGCCGAGGGCCCGCGGCGTGAAGCCGCGCGAGACGATGCGCCGCTGCCGGCCGTGTCGCGGGTCGTCCATGTTGATCATCGAGCCGAAGAACTCGTTGAAGGACTCGGGCTGGTCGATGATCTGGGTGCCCCGACCCGAGCAGTAGATCTCGGGCAGCCGGCTCACCTCGAGCAGGTCTGCGTGGCGCACGACGGGCCAGTA
>JBFIYM010000228.1:0-4397 GCA_041605395.1 Myxococcota bacterium
CGACGACGACGCCGGCTTCCCGGGGCCGCTCGCGCTGGGCCTGTGGGCGCTCGCCAACCCGTCGCGTGACACGCTCGATTCGATCCGCTTCATGCGCGAGATGGGGGACGTCCCGGACTGTCCGGAAGGGGTCCCCGTGCGGGACCTCCCGAGAGACTGTCGGGACTGGGCGGCCACGCCGGCCGAGCTCTTCGCCAAGCTCGACGCCTGGGGCTTCGAATCCATGGTGATTCCGCACGGCACGACCTGGGGCTTCTACACGCCGGCGGGCTCGGCCTGGGACAAGCAGCTGGTCGGCGACATGCACGACCCCGAGCGACAATCGCTGATCGAGGTGTTCTCGGGCCACGGCAACTCCGAGGAGTTCCGCGACTGGCGGGAGGTGATCCTCGACGCCGGTGGCGAGAAGCGCTGCCCCGGACCCCGGAACGACTATTTGCCCTCGTGCTGGCGCGCGGGGGAGCTGGTGCGCGCCCGCTGTGCCGAGGCGGGCGAGTCCGCCGAGGAGTGCGAGGCGCGGGCCGCGACCGCCCGCCAGCACTACGTCGACGCCGACACCGCGGGCCACCTGACGGTGCCCGGGGCCGGGCCCGACGACTGGCTCGACGCCGGCCAGTGCCGCGACTGCTTCCAGCCCTCGTTCAACTACCGGCCCCGCAGCTCGGTCCAGTACATCATGGCGCTCGCCAACTTCGCGGACCCGAAGCGCCCGCGGCGCTTCGCCTTCGGCTTCCTGGCCTCGAGCGACAACCACACCGCGCGCCCCGGCACGGGCTACAAGGAGTACGCGCGCCCGCACATGACGGAGGCGCGGCTCACGATGGCGGGGGCCCGCATGCTGGACATTGGCGGCGTGGAGGAGCCCGCGCCGGAGCCCCGGTCGCGCGCCTTCGACCCCGCCGACTACGCCGGCCAGTTCTTCCGCCTGCGCGAGGCCGAGCGCGCCAGCTCCTTCTTCCTGACCGGCGGCCTGGTCGGCGTGCACGCGAAGGGCCGCAGCCGCGACGCGATCTGGGAGGCGCTCGAGCGGAAGCAGGTCTACGGCACCAGCGGGCCGCGCATCCTGATCTGGTTCGACCTGCTGAACCCGCCGGGGTCGACCGGCCGCACCGTCGGCATGGGCGGGCAGGCGCGGCTCGAGACGGATCCCGTGTTCCAGGTCCGCGCGGTCGGCTCGCTCGAGCAGAAGCCCGGCTGTCCCGACGAGGCGAAGCAGGCGCTCACGCCCGCCGGCGTCGCGAAGCTCTGTCGCGGCGAGTGCTACCACCCGTCGGATCGGCGCCGGCTCATCACGCGCATCGAGGTGGTGCGCATCCAGCCCCAGGCGCGGCCCGGGGAGCCCGTGGAAGACCTGGTCGAGGATCCGTGGCGGGTACTCGCGTGTGACCCCGACCCGGCGGGCTGCACCCAGACCTTCACCGACCCCGAGTTCCGGCGCGGGGGACGCGACACGCTCTACTACGTGCGCGCCATCGAAGCCCCGAGCCTGGCCGTGAACGCAGGTCTGCTGCGCTGCGAGACCGACGCCGAGGGTCACTGCCTCGCCGTCGAGCCCTGCTTCGGGGTCCCGGACTCGGACGACTGCCTGGCGGAGACCGAGGAGCGCGCCTGGTCGTCCCCCATCTTCGTGGAGCACGGAAAGGGCATGCGCGGCATCCGCGTCTCCGCGCGCGACGAGGGCCGCTAGGGCGCCACCGCGTCGAGCGCATCCTCGGCGAGCCCGCGCACTTCGTCGTCCGGGTGCGTGCGCAGGCGGCGGAGCGCCGGCGCCGCCTTCGGGTCGCGCAGGGCGGCCACCGCGAGGATCGCCTCGGCCAGCACGTCGGGGTCGTCGTCCTCGAGCGCGCGTCGCAGCGCCGCCTGGGTGACCGGCGTCTCCCCGTCAGCAAGGCGCTGCACGGCCGCGCGACGGACGGCCGCGCTGCCGTCCCCGGTCGCGAGCGGTGCGAGCTCGGCCAGGTCGCCCTCGAAGTCGAGCACGGCCTCCTCGCGCGCCACCGGAGACCGACTGGTGAGGGATCCGCGGCTCGTCGCCGGGGCCATTGCCATGTCGGGCCGCGCCATCGCCATGTCGGGCGCCGCCATCGCCCTGTCGGGCGCCGCCATCTCGGTGGCTGCTCTGGCCGACGGCTCCGGCGCTGCCAGCGTCGGAGCGGTCGTCGATGCGTGCAGCGCGCGTGTCCCTCGCGCCTCGACGACGGGGCTCTCCTCCACGCAGGCGATGAGCAAGGTGGGCAAGAGGATCCAGGCGACACGCAACTGCGGCACTCCGATCTGCAGCCGGGCGGCAGCGCGCCGGCGACACTTCACGCTTCGGCGTCGCCAGGCCCTGCGCCCGTGACGGGCCGCACAGTCGCGAGGCCAGACCCCGTCGATCCACCTCCATGCGTTCCGGCTGGGGGCCGGTCGTAGCCCGCCCGGGGTCGGGGGACCCGGGCGGGCAGGGGGAGCCCATGGCCGCGACCGACATCCTCGACGAGCGCGACGCTGCGCATCTGTTGCGGCGCGCCGGCTTCGGCGGCTCGCCCCGCACCCGCGAGCGCCTCGTCGGGCAGAGCCGCGGCGAGGCCGTCGATCGGCTGCTGGACGTGAAGCCGCGGGCGGTACGCGGGCCGGCGTCTTCCGACGCCTCGCACAAGCGCGTGGTGCAGCACCGGGCCTGGTGGCTGCGGCGCATGCTGTCGAGCCGCTATGCGCTCCAGGAGAAGATGGTCCTGTTCTGGCACGACCACTTCCCCTCGAGCATCGGGGTGGTCAACCGCCTGGATGTCGTCGCCGGCCAGCACGCGATGTTCCGGATGTACGGGCTCGGCAGCTTCCGCGCCCTCCTGCACCAGGTGACGCGAGACCGCGCGATGCTCGACTTCCTCGACGGTGCCCGCAGCCGCGTCGGGGAGGTCAACGAGAACTACGCCCGCGAGCTGATGGAGCTCTTCACGCTCGGCCCGGCCGACGAGGACGGCATCCCGAACTTCACGCAGGCGGACGTCGTGGAGCTGGCCCGCGCGCTCACCGGCTTCACCTGGGATTGGCACGACAAGAAGCAGACCGTATTCCTCTCTCCCTCCCGCTTCGACGGCGGCGCGAAGCAGCTGTTCGTGGGCAAGCCCTTCGCGATGTCGGGCCCGCTCGGCGTGGAGAACCCGGACGGCACGCCGTACCCGGCCGGCACGAACGTGCTCGACGCGCTCTTCGCGCACCGCGACTCGCAGGGCCGCCCGACCCTGGCGCGCTTCCTCGTCCGGAAGCTCTGGGCCTGGTTCGCGACGCCCAGCGCCGACGACACGCTGGTCGACGAGCTCTCCCAGGTCTTCGTCGCGAGCGACTACGACCTCGGCGCGCTGCTCCGGGCGCTCCTCGTCCACGATGCCTTCTACGCCGAGGAAGCGCGCAGCGCCACGCCGAAGATGCCCGTCGAGTTCCTGCTCCAGGCCACGCTCGCGCTCGGAGCGAAGCCGAACCTGAAGGAGGCATGGCGATCGCTTCGGGACATGGGCATGGAGCTGCTCGATCCGCCGGGCGTCGAGGGCTGGCAGCACGGCGCGGCCTGGGTGGCGACGAGCCGCTACCTCGCGCGCCTCGGCGTCGCCCAGGCGCTCGCGAGCGGCCGCGGCGGCCGCGACCTGTTCCGGTTCAAGCCGAAGCTGCCGAAGGACGCGAGCGTCGCCGGCCTCGTCGACGACGCGCTCGCGCGGCTCGGGCTGGAGGTGTCCGACACGACCCGAACGCACCTGATCGCCCACCTCGGGGACGGCGAGTTCGGCAGCGACGAGTGGTACGAGAAGAAGTACCGGGGGCTCTTCGCGTTGCTGCTCTCGCTCCCCGAGTTCCAGGTCCACTAGGAGGCCGCATGCGGATCTCGCGACGCACGTTCCTGAAGGGGATGAGCGCCTCCGCGGCGCTCTCGAGCCTTCACGTCCTCGGCCTGGCCACGCGCGCCTCGGCGGCCGCCGGCCCGGGTGGGCCGATCCTGGTGCTCGTGAACCTCGCGGGCGGCAACGACCTGTTCAACACCTTCGTGCCCCTCGACGACGTCGGCGCGCCCCAGCGGACGCTGTACCAGCAGTTCCGGCCGAACCTGGCGATTCCGCTCGGCTCGCTCTCGGGGATGGCGGTCGGCTCCGATCCGGGGCTCGGCACCGGGCTCGCGCTCCACCCGGCACTCGGCGGCCTCAAGACGCTCTACGACGAGGGCCGGCTCGCCTGCGTGCTCGGCGCCGGCCTGGCGGGGAACTCGCTCTCCCACTTCGAGGCCGAGAAGGCGTGGTTCTTCGGTCGTCCGGACGTGCTCACCTCGCAGACCGGCTGGCTGGGCCGCCACCTCGACCAGGGCGACGACGGACTCCCGCACGCCGTGTCCTTCGGCGGCCTGGTGAACCCGACCTTCCAGGCCGACC
>JBFIYM010000229.1:0-4377 GCA_041605395.1 Myxococcota bacterium
CCCCCCCCCCCCCCCCCCACGACCGTAGGCTCGTAGTAGAGGCCCGGGAGCGTCGGGTTGCGGCGGCCGCCGACCAGCACCTTCGCGCCCTTGGCGACGGCGTCCTGGACGTGAGACTCGATGATCCCCATCTGCTGGTCCCAGAACACGGCGCCGACGTCGGTCTCGCCCGTGTCGCTCTGGCGGAGCGCCTTCGCCCCCTCGACCACCTTCTCGACGAAGCGGTCGTAGACGGGCTCGACCACGTAGATGCGCTCGGTGCCGCAGCAGTAGTGGCCGGTGTTCATGCAGGAGCCGAGCAGCGCGCCCTGGACGGCGCGATCGAGGTCGGCGTCCTCGCAGACGATCATGGCGTCCTTGCCGCCGAGCTCGAGCGTCACCGGGATGAGGCGACGGCCGCAGGCCTCGGCCACCTTCCGCCCCGTGGCGACGCTGCCGGTGAAGGAGACCTTGTCGACGCCCGCCTCGATCAGCGCGGCGCCCGTCTGGCCGTCGCCCTGCACCACCTGGTAGAGGTCCGCCGGGAAGCCCGCGGCCTCGGTGAGCTTCTTCACGAGGAGCGCGGAGAGCGGAGTCACCTCCGAGGGCTTGTGCACGACGGCGTTGCCGGCGAGCAACGCCTGCACCAGCGGGTTCACCGCGAGCACGACCGGCCCGTTCCAAGGCGTGATGAGGCCCACGACCCCGACCGGCTTGTAGACCAGCCGAAGCCGTTTCGCGAAGCCGAGCAGGCCGTGGATGCGGCGCTTCTCCGGGGCGAGGTACCTGGGCGCGCGCTTCGCGTAGTGGGCGATCGCGCTGCAGCAGGCGAAAACCTCCATGCCGATCGCCTCGCTGCGCGCCTTGCCGGTCTCCTGGATCACGACGTCGACGATCTCGTCCTGGTGCTTCACGAACTGGTCGAGGAGCCGCCACATGAAGGCGGCGCGCTCCTTCACCGTGAGCTCCGCCCAGCCGGCCTGCGCCTTGCGCGCACGCTCGACCGCGCTGCGCACCTCTTCTTCGCTGGCGGCCTCGAACTCACCGATGGGCGCGAGCGTGACCGGGCTCTTCATGCGATAGCGGCGCCGCGGAACGTCCTCGATCCGCTCGTAGATGGCCATGGCGAGTCCTCCCGGGTGCAGAGTCTATTCGAAGTCCGAACCGGAGCGTGTAGCGGGGACGTTCGTCAAGAAGTCAAGAAGGCGTGCGCGTCGGCCCGAAACAACTTGACTTCTTGACGAACGTCCCCGTTATTCGAAGTCGGGGTTGGAGCGGGGGCGGCCGCCGGGGCCGCTGTAGGAGAGGGTGTAGCCGGGCGGGCGGGACCAGCGGGGCTCGGGGAGCGTCGCCAGGGCGGCCTTCCAGGCGGCCACCAGGCGATCCTCGGCCTCGTAGTCGAAGGGGTCCTGCAGCACCGTCTCCTCCTGGCCGCCCGGCGCGGGCGGATGCTCCGCCAGCCAGCGCGCGGTGCGCGCCAGGGCCTCGCGGGCCGGCACCACGTCGCGGTAGCCGAGCTCCCGCTTGATCTTGCCGAGGTCGAGCACGCGGTGGGTGGGGAGCGGCTGCATGAGGAGCGGGCGCGCCGGCACGGCGAGCCACCACGGCATCGACACGATCTCGAAGCGGTGCCCGAGCGCGCCCGCCACGATCTCGACCACCTGGCGCAGGCTCAGCACCTCCTCGTCGGCGCAGTTGTAGACCTGGCCGGCGGCGGCCTCCGGGTGGTCCACCGCGAGCAGCACTGCGTGCGCGAGGTTCGCCGCGTAGCCGAAGTGGTGGAGCGTGAGCCCGTCGTCGGGCAGCACGATCGACGGCCGCCGATCGAGCGCGCGCCGCACGATGCACCACTCGCGTGGCACCAGCTGGTAGGGCCCGTACACGTAGGGGTACCGGAAGTGCGTCGCGCCCGGATGCGCGGCGAATACCGCCCGCTCGGTGCGCACGATGCGATACCCCTTCGCGTCGTCCTCCTCGCGCTCGACCTGGGGCGCGTCCTCGGCGATCGGCACCGGCAGCCCGGCCGGCTCGAACAGCTCGGGGTTCATGAAGCCGCGGTAGGCCGGCACACCCCCGACCGAGAGGAAGCGCTGGCAGCGCCCCACCATGGCCTCGGCCAGCCGGCGCAGCCGCCCGTACGTCGCGATGCAGACGTCGAAGCGGCGCGCGCCGAGCGCGGCTTCGAGCGCGCCCGGCGCGAAGGGGTCGGCGTGCAGGTGCTCGACCTCGGGCGGGATCTCGTCGAGCTCGTGGCGTCCGCTGTGGAAGATCGTGACGGCGAAGCCGCGCTCGCGCAGCCCGTTCACGATGAAGTGACCGGTCGGCCCGGTCCCGCCGATCACGAGAGCGCTGCTCATGACTTCCGATCGCGCCTACTGGATCGCGAGCAGCTCGACCTCGAAGATCAGCGTCGCGTTCGGCGGGATGGTCGGCGGCGCGCCGCGCTCGCCGTAGGCCACGGCCGGCGGACACACCAGCTTCGCCTTGCCCCCGACCTTCATCTGCTGGACGCCTTCGGTCCAGCACGGGATCACCCGGTTCAGCGGAAACGCGGCGGGGCTGCCGCGATCGACGCTGCTGTCGAAGACCCGGCCGTCCGGGAACGTCCCGTGGTAGTGCACCTGGACGACGTCGCTGGCGGCGGGAGAAGCGCCGGTTCCCTCGGTGAGGTGCGTGATCTCGAGCTTCCCACTCGCGGCCACGGCGGGCTGCTCCCCGGCGGAGCGGGCATCTTCGGCCTCGGCGCAGGCGAGGGAGAGGGCGGCCAGGACGAGGCAGGAAAGCACGGTTCGCATCGGGGTCTCCGGTTCGAGAGGCGCCGAGCATAGCGGGGCCGCTCAGGCGTAGCCGAGCTCCGCCAGCAGGTCCCCCGCCGCCTTCTCGACGGTCGCGATCTCCTCGGTGGCGAGGGTCTCGCGCCAGGCATCGCTCCGCTCGAGCGGCTCGGCGGGGATGCCCGCCATCGCGGCCTCTCCCGACCAGAGCCCGGCGAAGTGGAACAGCTCGGCGTAGACCCGACGCGGCTCGGCGCAGAGCGCCTCGTAGCGGACCTCGCAGTAGTCGTTGCCGAGCCGCGCTCCCTCGGCGCGCACGTGCTTCACGATGGCACGCCAGACCAGCGCGTTCTCCTCGACCGGATCGTCGCGCATCAGCGTCCGCCAGCCGGGCGGGCGGCAGAAGCCGCCGAGCGGCTGCGCGGCCCGCCGCGGGCGGCTCCGCACCTGGGTCCGGATCGAGGCGGCCACCGCGCGCCCGTCCCGGATCACGTGGATGAAGCGGGCGTCGGGGAACACGCGCCGCAGGTACCCGATGCGCACGGAGTTCCGCGGGTGCTTGTTCACGAAGCGCGCCTTGCCCTCCTTGCGGCGATACCACTCGCACCAGCGATGCAGGCGCGCGATCTGGGCCGGCGTCGCGCGTTCGGCCGGCCAGTGGTGGTCGGCCTCCGGGTTCCGGTAGTCCACCGGGTCCCAGAGCCGACCGGCTTCGGACCAGTTGGCCACCTCCGGGTGCGTCCCGAAGAGATCGACGGCGAGCGAGGTGCCGCTGCGCGGCGAGCCGACCAGGAAGACCGGCGCGACCAGCCGCGCGTTCGGATGCAGGGCACGCCAGGCGAGCGAGCGAAGCGACCAACGCGGCGCGCGGAACAGGTCGTGCACGGAGTACGGAAGGCGCCGGATCACGCGCACCTCGGGTGCGTTTCGAAGGCGCGTATGGTAACAACCGGCGCGTGTCCGCCAACGACGAGCGGCTGCGCGTTGCACTGCTCGACTCGATCCCTGCCTGGGGCGGTGGCCAGAAGTGGGACGTGCAGACGGCCCAGGCGCTGACGAGGCGCGGGCACTTCGTCGCCCTCGCCTGCGCCCGTGGCGGCGCCCTGGCCGAGCGCGCACTGGAGCTCGGCCTGCCCTCGTGGACCGCCGCGGTCGGCCGCTTCGGCTGGCGCTTCGGGAGCGCCGTGTCGCTCGCGGCCTACCTGCGTCGCGAGCGGATCGGGCTCGTCGTCGCGAACGTGGGACGCGACCTGCGCCTCGGCGCGCTCGCGTGCCGGCTCTCGAACGCGGCACTCCTGCAACGTCGGGGCTTGCTGCGCCCCGTGCGCCGCGGCGCCGTGAACCGCTGGCTGCTCGGCCACGAGGTGCGGCGGGTGCTCGTGAACTCGCCCGCCCTCGAGCGCGCGATCCTCGAGAGCGCCCCCTACCTGGCCGGCCGCGTGGT
The DNA here is from genome assembly GCA_041605395.1 of Myxococcota bacterium. GTDB lineage: Bacteria > Myxococcota_A > UBA9160 > UBA9160 > UBA6930 > JBFIYM01. Next base: position 4,198 of record JBFIYM010000229.1, read on the forward strand.
GCAGCTCCCGAACGCGGTCGAGACGCGCGAGCCGGATCCCGAGGCGGGCGCGCGGCTGCGCGCCGAGCTCGGCATCGCGCCCGACGCGCCGCTGGTCGGCGCCGTGGGACGTCTCACGCCCATGAAGGGCTTCGCGCATCTGCTCGACGCCTGGCCGCGGGTGCGCGAGAAGCAGCCGGG
>JBFIYM010000230.1:0-4100 GCA_041605395.1 Myxococcota bacterium
GATCGCGCCCGAGGAGATCGAGAGCGCCCACGTCGGCAACTTCGCGGCCGAGCTCTACTGCATGCAGGGGCACCTCGGGGCGTTCTTCACGGAGGTCGACCCGGCCTTCAGCGGGCTCCCCACCGCACGGCACGAGGCCGCCTGCGCCTCCGGCTCGATCGCGCTGCTGGCCGCCTCCGCGGAGATCGAGGCCGGCCGCTACGACCTCCAGGCCGTGGTCGGGATCGAGCAGATGAAGACGGTCTCCGCCGCCGAAGGCGGGGCCTTCCTGGGCACGGCCGCCTGGTACGACCAGGAGGCCAAGGGCGTCGAGTTCCCCTTCCCGAAGCTGTTCGGGCGGCTCGGCGACGAGTACGACCGGCGCTACGGGCTCAAGGACGAGCATCTCGCGGAGATCAGCCGCCTCAACTACGACAACGCGAAGCTGAACCCGAACGCCCAGACGCGCACCTGGTACATGAACAAGCAGCACGCGCTCTGCCGCACCGACGACAACGCCGCAGTGGGCGGGCGGATCCGCATCTCCGACTGCTCGCAGGTGACCGACGGCGCGGTCTGTGTCTTCCTGGCGTCCCGCACCTATGCGGAGAAGTGGGCGCGCGGGCGCGGCATCCCCCTCGAGCGCGTGCCGCGCATCAAGGGCTGGGGCCACAACACGGCGCGGCTCCGCTTCGACGACAAGATCGCGGAGAGCCGCGGCGATCGCTTCGTGCTGCCGCACGTGCGCTCCACCATCACGAGCGCCTGGAAGCGCGCCGGCATCGCCGACGTGGACGGGGTCGACGGCATCGAGACGCACGACTGCTTCACGACCTCGGAGTACATGGCCATCGACCACTTCGGGATCACGGAGCCGGGCGAGAGCTGGAAGGCGGTGGAAGCCGGCTGGCTCGAGATCGACGGCAAGCACCCGATCAACCCGAGCGGCGGCCTGATCGGGGCCGGCCATCCGGTCGGCGCCACGGGCGTCCGCCAGCTGCTCGACGCCCACCGCCAGGTGACCGGCGAGGCCGGGGACTACCAGATCGAGGGCGCCCGGAACGTCCAGACGCTGAACATCGGCGGCAGCGGCACCACCAGCGTCAGCTTCATCGTCGGCGTCTAGCCGGCGCCCGCCTCCTCGCGGGGTCTCGCCGCAGGGGGTGGCCGGAACCCTGGGCCTCGGCTAGTCTTGCCAGCTGACGTCAACTGTCAGGACCCCCCATGGCAGCCCCCGAGGCCCTCAGCATCCGAGAGGTCTGCGCACGCACCGGGCTCTCGGCGCGCACGGTCCGCTACTACGAGCAGCTCGGGCTGTTGCCCGGGGTGCGGCGCACGAGCGGCGGCCGCCGGGTCTACGGCACCGACGAGATCGAGCGGCTCCGCTTCATCACGCGCCTCAAGGTGCTCGGGCTGTCGCTGGACGAGATCCGCGACCTGAACGCGGTGCACGCCATCGGCGGCTCCACGGCCGCGATGCTCGGCCGCCTGGACGAGCTGCTGGCGCGCCACCTGGCAGACCTGGACGCGCGCATCGTCGAGCTCTCCGGCCTCCGGGACCAGATCCAGAAGTACCGGGACCACGTCGCCGAGCGCGCCGATGCCCTCCGCGGGAGGCCGTCGTGAGCGACACACCGATTCGCGTCGTCACGGCCGCGTCGCTCTTCGACGGACACGACGCAGCCATCAACATCATGCGACGCCTGCTCCAGGCCGAGGGCGCCGAGGTGATCCACCTCGGGCACGACCGCTCGGTGGAGGAGATCGTCGAGGCGGCGATCCAGGAGGATGCGCAGGCGGTCGCGGTCTCGTCCTACCAGGGCGGCCACATGGAGTTCTTCGGCTACCTGGTGGATCAGCTCGCCGCGCGCGGCGCGCGCCACGTCCGCGTCTACGGCGGCGGGGGGGGCACGATCGTGCCCGAGGAGATCGAGGCGCTCCATGCGCGGGGCGTCTCCCGCATCTTCAGCCCCGAGGACGGGCGCCGCCTCGGGCTCGCCGGCATGATCCGCGAGATCGTCGAAGCCTGTCGCGGCGGCTCGAAGCGGCCCACCCCGCACGAGCTGCTCGAGAAGCTCGCACCCGACGCGCCCGGGACCGTGGCGCAGCTGATCAGCTACCTGGAGGCCGAAGGCCCGGCGGGCAGCGACGCCGTCGAGCGCACGCGCGCGGCGCTGACCGAACGCGCCGGGGCGCGGCAGGTGCCGGTGCTCGGGCTCACCGGCACCGGGGGCGCCGGCAAGTCGAGCGTGCTGGACGAGCTGGTGCGTCGCTTCCGGCACGGCACGCCCGGGCTCCGGATCGGCGTCGTGCTGGTGGATCCGACGCGGCGTCGTTCGGGCGGCGCCCTGCTGGGCGATCGCGTCCGCATGAACGCGATCCACGCGCACGGCATCTTCGTGCGCTCGCTCGCAACGCGGCGCGCCCACCTGGCGCTCTCCGCCGCCGTCCGGGACGCAACGCTCGTGCTGCGCGCCGCGGGCTTCGATCTCGTGTTCGTCGAGACCGCCGGGATCGGACAGAGCGACTCCGAGGTGGTCGATCTCGCCGACGCGTCGGTCTACGTGATGACGCCCGAGTACGGGGCGCCGTCGCAGCTCGAGAAGATCGACATGCTCGAGCTCGCCGACGTGGTGGTGCTCAACAAGGGAGATCGCCGCGGCGCTGCCGACGCGCTCCGCGACGTGCGGCGCCAGTGGCGGCGCAACCACCCGGACGTAGCGGGCCCGGACGAGGCGCTTCCGATCTTCTCGACCGTGGCCAGCCAGTGGGACGACCCGGGCCTGGACCGGCTCTACGCGGCGCTCGCCGCGCGCGCCGCGGCCCTCGGCGCCCCCTGCCGGCCGACGGCGCATGCGGCGGAAGCGGCCGCCGCGCCGCCGCCGCTCATCGCCCCCGGCCGCGAGCGCTACCTGAGCGAGGTGGCCGAGGCCGTGCGCAGCTATCGGCGCCGGAGCGAGGCCCAGGAGGCGGCCGCGCGCGAGGCCCAGGGCCTCGCCCAGGCGGCGCGCGCGCTGGCCGACGCGCCCGAGGCGGCGCGAGCCGTCGAGGCCCGGCGCGAGGAGCGGCTGGCGGCGCTCGAACCGGCGCTGCGCGAGGCGCTCGAGGGCTGGCCCGCCGAGCGCGCGCGCTACGCGGCGGAACGGCAGCACTACAGCGTGCGCGGCCGGCCCGTCGAGGCGACGAACCACGCCGAGACGCTCTCCGGGACGAAGCTGCCCCGGGTCGCGCTCCCGCGCGGCGAGGACTGGGGCGAGCTCGCGCGCTACCTGCAGAGCGAGAACCTCCCGGGCCGCTTCCCCTTCACCGCGGGCGTCTTCCCGTTCAAGCGGGCGGAGGAGGACCCCGCCCGCATGTTCGCCGGGGAAGGGCCGCCCGAGCGCACGAACCGCCGCTTCCACCTGCTCGCCGCGGGGCAGCCGGCCACCCGCCTCTCGACCGCCTTCGACAGTGTGACGCTCTACGGGCGCGACCCCGACGAGCGCCCGGACGTCTGGGGCAAGGTCGGCACCTCGGGCGTCTCGGTCTGCACCGTGGACGACGCGAAGAAGCTCTACTCCGGCTTCGATCTCTGCGACCCCACCACCTCGGTCTCGATGACGATCAACGGGCCGGCGCCGACCGTGCTGGCGTTCTTCCTGAACGCGGCCATCGACCAGCAGGTGGAGCGGCACCTGCGCGAGCGCGGGGAGCTCGAGGCGGTGCGACGGCGCCTCGGCGGCGACGCGCTGCCGGGCTACGCCGGCGACCTCCCGGCCGGCCACGACGGCCTCGGGCTCGGCCTGCTCGGGATCCGCGGCGACGAGGCGGTCGACGCCGAGACCTACGGGCGGATCCGAAGCGACGTGCTCCGCCGCGTGCGCGGCACCGTGCAGGCCGACATCCTGAAGGAGGACCAGGCCCAGAACACCTGCATCTTCTCGACGGCGTTCTCGCTCAAGCTGATGGGCGACGTCCAGGCCTTCTTCGTGGCCGAGCAGGTGCGGAACTTCTACGCCGTGTCGATCTCGGGCTACCACATCGCCGAGGCGGGGGCCTACCCGATCACGCAACTCGCCTTTACGCTCGCGAACGGCTTCACGTACGTGGAGGCCTGGCGCGCACGCGGGATGCCCGTGGAC
>JBFIYM010000231.1:0-3864 GCA_041605395.1 Myxococcota bacterium
CCCCGTTCGCACTCGGCCGCGAGCCCGGTCTCGGGGGGCCCTTCTCTCCGATCGAGCTCTCGCGGCTTCACGTCGCGGCGCTCGTCGCCGTGGCGGCCACGGCGGCGGGCGCCAGTGGCCTGGCGCGTTGGCGCCCCGCCGCCTCGGTTCCGGGTCGACTGCTCGGGCTCGCCGGGGTCGGCGGCCTCGCGGCGCTCGGTCTGCTGCTCGTCCCGGGGTTGACCGAGGGTCTCGAGCACGCGCGCGGCTATGCCCTCAAGGAGACGGCCTGGATCGCCGGCAACACCGAGAGCCAGCCCATCTTCCAGGGAGGCTCGGCGGCGAACGCCGTGTTCCTGTTCGGGGGCTTCGCCTTCCTCGTGCCGCTCTGCCCGCTCGGGCCCCTCGCCCGCGCGCGCGCGCCGGCCCTTCGCGCGCCCGCACTCGTCCTGTTCGCGTTCACCGCGGTGTTCGGCGTGCTGGCGCTCTCCCAGTCGCGATACGCCAACGATTTCGCACCGGCGGGGTCGGTCGCCCTGGTGTTGCTGCTCTCCGAGAGCGGTCGCGGGCTCGCGCGCCTCGTCCCGAGGTCGGTGTGGGGCGGGCGCGCGCTCCGGGCGCTTCCGGCGCTGGTCGGTCTCCTGCTGCTGTGGCCGCTCGTCTCGTCACACCGCGATCGGGTGCCCCGGGCGCTGGCCGCCGTGCGGGGCGAGCCCGCGGACGAGCGCGCCTGGCGCACGCCCCACGCGACGGTCCATCGCTTCGCGAAGCTCGTGCGCGCAGCGACGCCCGAGACACGCGGCTACCTCGACCCCGAGGCCACGCCGGAGTACGGCGTGCTCTCCTTCGCAGGGGTCGGCCACGTCTTCCAGCGCATCGCCCGACGGCCCACCCCCGCGGACAACTTCGGGCCCTACCTGAAGAACTCGAACCTCGACGTGGCCCGGGACTTCTACGCCCTGACCGACGAGCGAGAGGCCGTGGCGCTCTCCGAGCGGCTCGGATGGCGCTACGTGATCACCGCGGCCGCGGGCCTCCCGCGACGCGGCATGCTGCTGCACCGCCTGCACTGGGCGGACGGGACCCGCCGCTTCGGTGCGCCCCGTCTCGAGCACTTCCGCCTCGTGACCGAAGGCCCACCGAGCGGCACCTCGATCGGCAACCTCGGCAAGCCGCGCCCCACCGGCGACATCCCCTACAAGCTCTTCGAGGTCGTGCCGGGCGCGCTCCTGCAGGTCCCTGCCGAGCCCGGCTCGAGCGTGTCGGCCGAGCTGGCGATCCGCACCCCGACGCTTCGGCGCTTCACCTACCGGGCGACGGCCGACGCCGATGCCGAGGGCATCGCCCGCCTGCGCGTGCCCTACGCCACGGACACCGAGGCCCCCGCGCGCCCGCTGGCACCGTATCGGGTTCTCGCGGGCGAACGCGAATGGGTCTTGGACCTGAGCGACGCCCAGGTGCGGGACGGGGCCCTGATCGACCTCGCGGCGGAGTGACGGGGGATTCGGGGGTGGTGGCGCGTCCTGGCGCGTCACTCCTCGCTCGGCACGTACTCGAAGCTGCCCTTGCGGATGTTCCAGAAGAACAGCTCCGGCAGGCTGTACCAGACGCCGCTGCCGGCGGCCTCGAGCCGCGCCGCACCGTCGAACGGCGCAGCGAGCAGGCCGGGCAGACTGCTTCCAACGGCGTAGCCCAGGTTCGCGAGCCCGAGCAGCGGCCGCCGCAAGAAGACGTCGTCGGTGAAGAAGAGGAAACGTCCGTCGCGGAGGCGCGGGATGTAGATCGTCGAGGTCGGCGTGGCGGCCTCCCGCAATCGCCACGCCACGCCGGGATCGTCCTGCTCGATGCGCGCCAGCTCGCGCGCGCGGTGGGAGGGAACCTCCTCCCGCTCGCGCACGCGGAGCCGCTCGGTCACCTCGTCGTAGAAGCGGAAGGGGATGAAGGTGAGGCCCGCGCCCGGCTCGAGATAGGCGCCGAGCGCATCCGCCACCTCGTCCGGCGCAAAGGACGTGTTGAGCAGGCGCACCAGCTCGGTCACGCAGTTGCGCCGGAGGACGCCGTACTGGTAGCGGGCGAGGAGGTCCTGCGCGCCGGCGGCGAGCGCCTGCTCCGCGCGCTCGATGGCGCCGGCCAGGGCGCCCGGGTCGAGACCGGGGGGCACGAAGGCGAGCACGCGCGGCGCGGCGGGCAGGGCCTTGCGCGGCAGCTTGCGCACGGGACGACCTCGTGCACCCTCGGCGAACTCCCGCCAGACCGCCGTCCCCAGCTCGAGCAGGTTGTAGCGGGCCTCGTCGAAGTCCCGGCCCGTGAGCACCTTGGGGCGTCCCTCGCGGACGACCGGCTCGAGCTCCGCGGCGAGTCGCCCGGCCGCGGCGGCAGAGAGGTTCTCGCGCGTGTGCTCGGGGCCGAGGCCGGCGTAGGGGTCGAGCAGCACGAGGCGCCCACGCGCGGCGCTTCGCGACAGGGCCTGCGCGCGGGCCAGCGCCAGCAGCAGCGCCGCCGCCCGGTCGGGCCGCGCCGACCCGAGCAGCTCGACCACCGCCGCGCGCTCGGCGGCGGCGAAGCGACGGGCGGCGTCGCGCTCGGCCTCGCTGAGGGGCTCCGCCATGCGTCCGGCGATCGGAAGCAGTGCGTCGGGTGCGATCGCCCAGCCTTCGTCGAGTGCACGGAGGGCTTCGCGCAGCAGCAGCTGCTCGCGCAGGGCGAGCAGGTCCCCGGCGCCGACGTCGAAGCGCGCGACCACGCCCTCGACCCGGGCTCGCTCCGCGGCGAGGAAGCCGGGACCGAGCGCCTGCTCCACCTGTTCACGGACGCGGAGGCCGTGCGGATCGGGCGCTTCCGCTTCCGTCAGCAACCCCGCCGCAGGCAGGCCAGGGGGCTCGCGTCCGGTTCGCCACGCCTCGAGCCAGGCCCGGTCGAGCCGGAGCCGCTCCTGCTCGGCGTGCGCCGAGCGTTGGGCGACGTAGGCGCGCGCGAGCCGCCGCTCCACCCGCTCGAGATCCGCCGGGGTGACGTCGATCGTGGCGAGGTGGAGGCGTCGGTTCTGGAGGCCCGCGTAGAGGTGCCGGAACGTCGCCCACTCGTCCCGGTTCAGCTCGTACAGCCCGTCGGCGCCCTGCTGTACGTGGTAGATCGTGTCGTCGACCTGGAGCGCCAGGTGGCCGCCGCTCGAGCCGCCCACGTTCGACTCGACGTAGATCCAGCGCAGCCCCGCGCGCTCGTCGGCGAAGGCCGGCGAGGCCCAGAGCAGCGCGAGCGCAAGGAGCCCGCGCCGCACCTCAGCGAGCGGCGGCGTAGCCCTCGAGGACGAGCGCGACGACGCGCGGGTCCGCGTCCTTCGCGCGAGCGCCGAGCGCCTCCATGTCGTCCGGGCTCACGCCCGCGTCGCGCAGGCCGGCTCCGATCGCGACCAGGGTGCCCGCGTCGGCCTCCCAGTGCGTGACGCCGTGCTCGGCGGCCACCCACCCGATGCCGCGCAGGAAGTCGGCCGAGCTGCCGCCGGCGCCCGCGAACTCCGCCGCGTAGGCGCGCACGTCCCGGCGATACGCAGCACTCGACTCCCCGCCGCCCCCGCTGCCGGAGGACACGGACAGACCGCGGAAGGACCCGCTGATCGAGGTCCCCGTCCCGGACACCCAGTCCGAGGGCGAGGTGATGGAGGCCGAGATCACCTGGCATCCGGCGAGCGCGGCGGACGCCAGCACCACCGTGAAGCGACGAAGCAACATCGATCGTTCCCTCCTATCTTGGTCGCGACGCGAAGAGGATCGAAGGATGACGCAGGCGATCTGGGTACGCGAGACCGGGGGGCCGGAAGCGCTTCGCAGCGAGGCGTCCGGGGCCGTCGAGGCCCCGGGCCCCGGGCAGGTGCGCGTCGCGGTCACC
>JBFIYM010000232.1:0-3728 GCA_041605395.1 Myxococcota bacterium
CGCGCTCTTCATCGCCGACGAGGTCGGCGCGCGCCTCTACTGCACCCTCACCGGCTGCCCGGCAGAGCTTCCGGAGGGCATGACGCTTCGTGAATGGGCGGCGCCGGCGCTGGTGGCCTCGACGCCGGTCGCGCTCGACGTGGACCCCTGGCACCGCGTCTACGTGGCCGAGGGCGACCGCAACCAGGGGGGCGCCGAGGACAACCGGCAGCACCCGTACTGGCTCGACGACGACCTCGCCGCGACCACGGTCGAGGACCGCCGTGCCTACTACGAGAAGTGGGTGGCCGCCGGCCGCGTCGAGGCCGCGCTGTTCACCGACCGCGCCGATCGCGCGCTCGTGATCGAGGATGCGGACGGCGATGGCAGCGCGGACCACGTCCGCGAGCTCGCCCGCTGGAACGACTGGGTGAACGGCGTCTTCTCGGGCGTGCTCTGGCACGAAGGCGACCTCTACGCCACCGAGATCCCGAGCTTGTTCCTGCTCGAAGGCGTGGCCGAGAGCGATCCGCCCGCCGTGACGACGCTCGCCACGGGCTTCGGCGTGAAGAACTCCCTGATCGGGCACGACCTGCACGGCCTCGTGCTCGGGCCCGATGGCAAGATCTACTTCTCGATGGGCGATCGTGGCTACAACGTGGTCACCCGCGAGGGCCGGCGCCTGGTGCCGCCCATGGATCCGGGGCGCGGCGCGGTGTTCCGCATGAACCCCGACGGCAGCGAGCTCGAGGTCTTCGCGGAGGGCCTGCGGAACCCGCAGGAGCTCGCCTTCGACGACCACGGAAACCTCTTCACCGGCGACAACAACGGCGACGGCGGCGACGCCGCGCGCATCGTCTACGTGGTCGAAGGCGGTGACACGGGCTGGGCCATGCCGGTGCAGACGCTGGTCGGCGACTACGTGCGCGGGCCCTGGAACGCGGAGAAGCTCTGGGAGCTCCAGCACCCGACGCAGCCGGCCTGGATCGTGCCGCCGATCGCCCACCTGGCGAACGGACCGGCCGGCTTCGCGGCCTATCCCGGCCTCGGCCTACCCGAACGCTACGCGGGCCGCTTCTTCCTGTGCGACTACCGCTACCAGCCGAGTCGCAGCCAGATCTGGTCCTTCGGGGTGGAGCCCGAGGGCGCCGGCTTCCGCATGGTGGACGCGGAGCACTTCGTCGGCCAGCTGCTCGTGACGGACCTGGTGTTCGGCTACGACGGCCGCATCTATGCCGCGCGCTACAACGACATCGCGAAGACCCAGTCGCTGGTCGTGATGGAGCACGCCGAGGCGCGCCGCGACCCGCGCGTGGCGGAGACGGTCGCGCTGGCACGCTCCGGCATGCGCGAACGGCCGGTCGCGGAGCTCACGGCACTCGTCGGCCACGCCGACCGTCGCATCCGCCAGCGCGCCCAGGCGGAGCTGGTGCGCCGCGGGGACCCGGCGCCGCTCGGGGCGCTCGCGCGGAACGCCGACGCCGCGTTGATCCCGCGCCTCCACGCGCTCTGGGGCCTCGGCCAGCTCGGCGCGGAGGCGCTCCGGACGCTCGGCTGGCAGGACCTGGCCTGGGCGGAGCGCGAGGTGCCGGAGCTGCGCGCCCAGCTCGCGAGGCTTGCGGGGACGGTGAAGGCCCGCTGGCTGGAGCGCGACCTGCTCACCTGGCTCGGCGACCCGAGTGCGCGCGTGCGCTTCTTCGCCGCGCAGTCGCTCGGGCAGCTGGGCGCACGCGAGGCGGTCGAGCCGCTCGTCGCCCTGCTGCGCGGGAACGCCGACCAGGACGTGTTCCTGCGCCACGCGGCCAGCTACGCGCTGTTCCGCATCGGGGACCTCGAGGCCGTTGTCGCGCACGCGGCGGACGCGTCGCGCGCCGTCCGCATGGGGATGCTGCTCGTGCTGCGGCGGGCCCAGGACGCCCGGATCGCGCGCTTCCTCGACGACCCGGAGCCGGCGCTCGTGCTCGAGGCGGCGCGCGCCATCCACGACCTGCCGATCGAAGACGCCCTGCCGGCGCTCGCCGCGCTCGCGCCCGCGAAGCTGCCGCGCGACGAGGACCCCCAGACCAGCTTCGCCCTCCACCGGCGCGTGATCGACGCGAACCGGCTTCTCGGCACCGAGGCGGCCGCCGTGGCGCTGGCCGCGCACGCGGCCGACGGGGCGCTACCCGTCGCGATGCGCGCGCTCGCGCTCGACGCGCTGGCGGAGTTCGCGAAGCCGGGCCCGCGGGACTACGTGTGGGGCAGCTGGCGGCCGGCGCCCGAGCGCGATCCGGCCGTCGTGCATGCGGCGCTCGACCGCTACGGCCGCGCCCTGGTCGAGAGCGACCTCGGCGACCGCGCCCTCGAGGTGGCGCTCGCCTACGGCCGGGTCCCGCTCGACGAAGACGAGCTGCTGGCCCGGGTGCGCGACGACTCGGCCGCGCCCGAAACGCGCGCAGCGAGCCTCCGCGCTCTCGCGCGCCGCGATGGATCCGTCGCGCTGGCTCCCGCCCTGGATGCCGCGCGCCGCGCGGACGCGGCACTGCTCCGCGCCGAGGCCCGCGACGTGTTGGCCACGCTGGGCGCCGGCGAGGCGATCGCGGAGCTCGCGCTGGCGCGCTTCGAAGGCGAGACGCTCGAGCGCCAACGGGCCTTCCGCACCTTGGCTCGCCTCGAGGATCCCGCAGCCGAGGCGCTGCTCCACGAGGCCTTCGACCGCTTCGAGGCGGGTACGCTCGCCGCCGACACGCAGCTCGACCTGATCGAGGCGGCGCGCACGCGCGCCACCCCCGCGCTGCTCGAACGCGTCTCGGCCTGGGAGGCCGACCCGCCGGCAGGCGACGGGGTGGCGGCCCGCAGCTGGGCGCTCGAGGGCGGGGATGCCGCCCGGGGGCGCCTCGTCTTCCAGGGCCACGGCGACTGCCAGCGCTGCCACGGCGAGGCGGGCCACGGCGGCGGCGTCGGCCCCGCGCTCGACGGGATCGGCTCCCGGCTCGACCGGCCCTTCCTGCTCCGGGCCGTGCTGGCGCCGTCCGCCGACATCGCGGAGGGCTTCGCCACGCTCTCCCTCACCCGCCACGACGGCAGCGTCGTGACGGGTCTGCTGGTCTCCGAGGACGACGAGGCCGTCGTGCTCGAGACCGGCGGCCAGCAGGAGCGCGTCGCCGTGTCCGAGATCGCGACCCGCGTGGGCCCGGTGAGCGCCATGCCGCCGAGCGGGCTCGCACTCGAGCCCCGGGACCTGCGCGACCTGGTGGCGTATCTGGCGAGTCTCTGAACCGAGGAGGATCCCCGTGCTTCGTCGTGTGCTTCTCGTCCTGGCCGGGCTGCTCTTGCTCGCGGGGGTCTTCGCCTGGCCCACCCTGAAGAACGCCTGGCGCGCCGCGAATCCGCGCCAGCACTTCGACACCGAGCCCGTGCCCCTGCCTTCGGACCTCGGTGCCCCGGCGCTGCTGCTCTTCACGAAGACCAACGGCTTCCGCCACGAAGAGGGCATTCCGGCCGGGGTCGCCCTGATCCGGTCCATCGCCGCGGCGCGCGGCCTCTCCGTGTTCCACACCGAGAGCGGGGCGGTCTTCACGCCCGAGAACCTCGGGCGCGTCTCCGCCGTGGTCTGGCACCAGGTGAGCGGCGACGTCCTGGACCCGCCGCAGAAGGCCGCCCTCCGGGGCTGGATCGAGGCGGGGGGCGGCTGGGTCGGCATCCATGGCGCCGGCGGCGACGGCTCCTACGCCTGGGCCTGGTACCGGGACGTGCTGGTCGGCGCTCAG
>JBFIYM010000233.1:0-3563 GCA_041605395.1 Myxococcota bacterium
CGATCACGGCGACCTCGGTGGGCCCCGCCTCGCTGTCGATGTCCACCTCGCCGAACACCAGCCGCTTGGCGTGCTGCACGTAGGCGTTGCCGGGCCCGACGATCTTGTCGACGCGCGGGACGCTCTCGGTGCCGTACGCCAGCGCCGCGATCGCCTGGGCGCCGCCCATCTTGAAGACGCGGTGGACGCCCGCCACGCGCGCGGCGAGCAGCACCGCCGGGCGGATGCTCCCGTCGCGCTCGGGCGGCGTCGCCATCACGATCTCGGGCACCTCGACCACGGAGGCCGGGACGCCGTTCATGATCACGGTCGAGGGGTAGCTGCCCTTCCCGCCCGGCACGTAGATGCCGACGCGGGCCAGCGCGCGCACGCGATGGCCCATGTAGGCGCCACCCTCTTCGCGCATCTCCCAGCTGGCCGGAATGCGCTTCTTGTGGAACTCGCGCACGCGCATCGCGGCCTTGCCGAGGGCCGCCCGGTCGGCCGCCGGGACCTCGTCGACCGCGGCGTCCCACTCGTCACGCCCCACCTCGAGATCCTTGAGCGACGCGCCGTCGTGCTTCTTGGTGAGACTGAGGAGCTCGGCGTCGCCGTTCTCGCGAACGCCTTCGAGGATCTTCCGCACCGTCTTGTCGACGCTCTCGTCGCGCGCCTGCTGGCGGCGACAGAGCTTCTCGAAGGCCCGCTCGAAGCCGGCGCTGCCCTGCTGGAGCACCTTCATCGGGCCGCTGCTCTTGGTTCGAGCCGCCATCCTCACTCCTCTCCCGGTCGCAGCGCCGATAGCGCCCGTACCCTGCCGCCCAGATCCCGGTGCGCGGCGAGGTCCTCGAAGCCGGCCGCCTCGAGGGATTGTGTCACGCTTGCGGCCTGGGCGGGAGCCAGCTCGAGCGCCAGCAGCCCCCCCGGTACCAGGCATTCCGGGGCCTCCGCCGCGATGCGCCGCAGCAGCGACGTGCCGTCGCCAGGCGCGAACAGCGCCTCCCGCGGCTCGTGGCGGAGCTCGGGCGCGAGCGTGCCCGCCTCGGCCTCGGCCACGTAGGGGGGGTTGGAGACGATCACGTCGAAGCGCGCACCGGGCACGGCCTCGAAGCCGTCCCCCGCGGCGAAGCGGACGCGGGCGTCGAGGCCGAGCGCCTCGGCGTTCTTGCGCGCCACCGCGAGCGCGGCGTCCGAGACGTCGCTGGCCGTCACCTCGGCGAGCGGCCACTCGCTCGCGAGCGCGAGGGCGATGGCGCCCGAGCCGGTGCCGAGGTCGAGCACGCGGAGCGGGCGCTCCCGGGAGCCGCGCGACAACACGGCTTCGACCAGGGTCTCGGTGTCGGGGCGCGGGATCAGGACGTCCGGCGTCACGGTGAGCGGCAGCGACCAGAACTCCCGCGCGCCGGTCAGGTACGCCACGGGCACACGCTCCTCGCCTCGCCGGCGCACGAAGGCGCGGAAGCGCGCCCGCTCCTCGTCCATCACCGGCTTCTCGAAGTCGAGGTAGAGCCGCAGTCGCTCCACCCCGAGCGCCGAGGCCAGCAGCAGCTCGGCGTCGAGACGCGCGCTCTCGATGCCCTTCGATTTGAAGTGTTCGGTGGTCCACTGGAGCAGGCGCAGCACCGTCCAGGCGTCGTTGCTCATGCCGCCTCCCCGGGGCCGTCGCTCATGCCGCCTCCCCGGCGTCCTCGCCGGCCATGTAGGCGGCGACGCCGTCGAGGAGGGCGTCGAGCTCCCCTTCCATGACGCGGTCGAGCTGGTGCAGCGTGAGGCCCGCTCGGTGGTCGGTGATGCGGTTCTGCGGGAAGTTGTAGGTGCGGATCTTCTCGCTGCGGTCGCCGGTGCCGACCTGTGAGCGCCGCTCGCTGGCGCGCTCGGCGGCCTTGCGCTCGAGCTCGGCCTCGAGCAGCCGCGAGCGCAGCACCTTGAGCGCCTTGGCCTTGTTCTTGTGCTGGCTCTTCTCGTCCTGGCACGAGACCACCACGCCCGTCGGCAGGTGCGTGACGCGCACGGCCGAGTCGGTCGTGTTCACGCTCTGGCCGCCCGGCCCGGAGGCGCGGAAGACGTCGATCCGCAGGTCGGCGGGGGCGATCGCGATGTCCACCTCCTCGGCCTCGGGCATGATCGCCACGGTGACCGTCGAGGTGTGGATGCGGCCCGCGCTCTCGGTCTCGGGGACGCGCTGCACCCGGTGCACGCCGCGCTCGAACTTGAGGCGCCCATAGACGTCCTTGCCCGAGACGCCGGCGATCACCTCCTTCATGCCGCCGGTGCCGGTGGTGGACTCCGAGAGCGGCTCGACCTTCCAGCCGCGCGCCTCGGCGTAGCGTACGTACATGCGGAACAGCTCGGCCGCGAAGAGCGAGGCCTCTTCGCCGCCCGCACCCGCGCGAATCTCGAGCAGCGCGTCCTTGCCGTCGTTCGGGTCGCGCGGGCGCAGCAGGGCGCGCAGCTCGGCCGTGAGCGCCTCCTCCGTCTCCTCCAGCGCCTCGAGCTCGCTGCGGGCGAGCTCGGCCAGCTCCGGGTCGGCGTCGTCCGCCAACGTGCGGGCATCGGCCAGCGCGCGTTGGTTCTCCTCGTAGCGGCGGCCGGCATCGAGGAGCGGGCGCAGCTCGGCCAGCTCCTTGCCGAGCTTCACCAGCTCCGCACGCTTCTGGGCCAGGGCCGGATCCGCGAGGCGCTCCTCGAGCGCGCGGGCCTGGGCCTGCACTTCGCGTACTTTTTCCATCCAATCGGCCATGGCGAAGGTCCCGCGCCCAGCGTCCGGGAAACCCGAAACTCCGCGATCTCGTGGGGAAGGCCTAGACCGGCGGAACGCGCGGAGCCTCGCCGATCGCCTCGGCCGTCGCAAGTGACCGACTTGCAAGTGAAATCGCGTACCGGTAGAGGGTGCCCTGATGTCGAGCCCGGGAGAGCGTCTGCGTGCCGAGCCGGGGTCCAAGTGCGCGATGTTCCTGATGCTCGCGGTCGGGATCGTGGTGCCGTACTTCGGGCTCCAGCACTGGCGACCGCTGGCCCCGCGCGAGCCATTCGTGACGCCGCTCGACGCGCTGGTGCCGTTCGCGCCCGGCTGGGCGCCGATCTACCTCTCCGTGTGCCTGCTGGTGCCGCTGTTCCCGCTGCTGGCGCGTGAACGCGAGGCGGTGTGGCGCTATGGACGCGGCATCTTCTGGCTCTGCCTGCCCTGCTTCGCCTGCTTCCTGGTCGCGCCCATGCCGGGCCCGCGGCCGGAGGGGGTGGCGCCGGGGGGGGCCTACGGCTGGCTCGTGGGGGTCGACGCCACCTGGAACGCCTTCCCGTCCCTCCACGCGGGCCTGGTGGTCTACTCCTTCCTGTACGGCTGGCGGCTGCTCGGAGACGGGCTCGGCCGGCGCGGGCGCCTCGCCTTCGCGCTCCTGACCCTCGGCTGGGGCGGCGCCATCCTCTACTCGACCCTCGCCACCAAGCAGCACTGGCTCGCCGACCTGCCGCCCGCCTTCCTGCTCGCGATCGCCGCGCACCGGCTGGCCTGGCGCGGGGCCGCGCCGCGCGCCGCCGAGGCAGCGTCGGAAGCCGCCGGCGCGCGCCTGTCACGCTGAGCGCAC
>JBFIYM010000234.1:0-3512 GCA_041605395.1 Myxococcota bacterium
CGTCGTCGCGGCCCGCGCGCGCAAGGCGCTTGCGGTCGGCGATCAGCTGCTTGGGCTCGGTGTCCGCGATCCCGTAGGCGATCTCGTCGGCCGTCCACCAGCCGTTCAGCGCCGCCACGATTCCCCCCAGGCTCATGGTCGCCCAGAACGAGAGGGGCCACTCGACGCGGTTCTCCGCCAGGATCGCGACGCGGTCGCCCTTCGCGATGCCGAAGCGTTCGCGAAGCACGGCGCCGAGCGCGGCCGCCAGCTCCAGGTTCTCGGCGTAGCGGATGCGCCGCTCGCCCTGCACCAGGTACTCCTTGTCGGCGTGCGCGGCCGACTGCACGAGCATCTCGCGCAACGAGCGCGGCCGGTTCTTGAAGACCTGCATGCGCTCGCCGAGCACCGTCTCCTCGACGATCTCGAAGGGTGCGCCGGGCCCGGTCAGGCGCTCGCGCACCTCGAGTACCGCGCTCACGAGCCCTTCTCCGGCGGCTTGCCCGCCATCACCTCGGCCCCGAGCACGGGCTCGATGAAGTGGCCGAAGTTGGGCCCTCGCCGCAGATGGTGCCCGCCGTCGACGTCGATGCAGGTGCCGGTGATCCAGCGGGACTCGGGGCCGATCAGGAAGCGAGCCAGGTCGGCGACGTCCTCCGGCTGGCCGACGTCGTTCATCGGCGTGTTCTCGAGGTAGGACTGGTAGGTCGCGTGGTCGCGGGGGATGCCTTCCATGATCTCGGTCGCGATGAAGCCCGGGCGGATGGCGTTGAAGCGGATCCGCTTCGCTCCGAACTCGTCGGCAGCGTTTCGCATCATCGCCTCGATCCCCGCCTTGCCGGCGGTGTAGGCTCCGAAGTATGGATGCACCAGATGGCCCGCGATGGACGACATCCCCACGAACGAGCCGCCACCCGCGGCGACCATGGGCGGCACGCTGTGCTTGATGCAGAGCATGGTGCCGAGGACGTTCAGGTGGAGCACGCGGAGGAACTCCTGCGTGTCCTGGACGTGGTAGGGCCCGAGGCCGCCGCCCCCGCCCGCGTTGGCCACGACGCCGTCCAGGCGGCCGGTCGGCTCGAGGGCGCGGCGGACCGTGGCCTGCACCTGCTCCTCGTCGGTGACGTCGCAGCGCACCCACTGCACGCTCCCGCCGTGCGCCGCGCCGTCGGCGATCCGCTTGCTGGTCTCCTCCAGCTGCGCCTCGCGGCGCCCGCAGATCGTGACCGCGGCCCCGTCGGCGGCGAGCCGTGCCGCGCACGCAGCACCGATGCCGGTGCCCCCTCCGGTCACGAGCACGGCGAGACCTTCGAGGCCTCCGGACGGTCGCTGCTGGGTCATGTCGCCTCCCGGTCGCGCCAAGCGAGCACGAAGAATAGGGGGGCTCCCCGCGCGGCGCTGCCGCTCGCCGTCGTCCTGGCCGCGCTCACGCTGCTGGCGAGCGCGCCCCCCCTCTGGGCCGCGCCCCCGGCCCTGCAGCTCGAGGCCCCGGAGCCGGGCAGCGAGACGCACCTGCCGCTGGTGGAGGTCCGGGGCAACGCGGGGAGCGCGGCCGGCGCCGCGTGGGATCTCGTGATCGTGCTCGACCTCTCCGAGAGCACGCTCCATCCCTCGGGTCTCGACCTCGATGGCGACGGGCCCGAGGGCCAGAGCGACCCGGCGCTTCTCGCCGCGTTCCGTCCCACGGGCTTCGCGGGCCCCGGCCTGTTGAAGCGCCTCCGCGAGGAGCTCGACTTCGAGGACACCATCCTGGCCGCGGAGCTGGAGGCGGCGGCGGCGCTGATCGACCGACTCGCGGGCGGGCGATTTCGCACCGGACTGGTGGGCTTCTCGGATCGCGCGCACGTGCTCGCGCCACTTGGGAGTCCCCCGATCGTCCTCCAGAGCACACTCGAGCAGCTGAAGCTCACGCTCGGCGAACATCTGCGCGGCACGCACTACCGGGCCGCCGTCCGCACCGCGCAGTCGCTCCTCGTGCCGGATCCCGACGACCCGCCCGACGGTCGCGAGCGCGCCGTCGTGTTCCTGTCCGACGGTGCCCCGTCCCTTCCCGTCTTCTGGGGGGACGGGGGCCGGCGGCCTGCCCTCGAAGCCGCTCGGGAAGCGGGGATCCACGGCATCCGCATCTTCGCGTTCGCTTTCGGCGCCGAAGCCGCGGAGGCCTCCGAGGTGCTGGAGCAGATGGCCGAGTGGACCGACGGCCAGGCGCAGCACGTGGAGCACCCCGAGCAGCTCGTGTCGATGTTGCGGGAGCTGAACCTCGGCGACGTGGAGCGGGTCACCATCCGGAACCTCAGCACCGACACCGCCGCCCGCGCCCTGCGGCTGTTTCCCGACGGCTCCTTCGACGGGCTCGTGACGCTCCAGCTGGGCGCGAACCGGTTGCGGATCGAGGCGTTCGGGCGGGACGGGGGCCGGACGCGCGTGGAGCGCGAGGTCCGGCGGCTGCCCGGCTCGGCGGACGACGCCGAAGCGGCCCAGGGCCGGGCGCTGCTCGACGCGCTGCGCCAACGCACCGCCGAGATGGAGGCCTGGGCCGAGGTGGAACGCCGGCGCCAGGAGCAGCGCCGCACGCTGACCATCGAACCCGCGCCCGGACCCTAGGGGGCGAATATCCGGCGCCCGGCTCTCGTCCCGTGGTAGCCTGGGCCGGCACCGAGGAGGGGAAGGCATGGTTCGAGGACTCGTTGCGGCGGCGCTGACCGTCGCGCTCGTGAGCATCGCCGCTCCGGCCCGCGCCGAGCTGGCCACCTGGGACCAGGACCGCGTCACGAAGTACGCTGCGGAGCTGGTCACCGCCGCCGACGACCTCGAGCGCTCGCTCAAGCAGATCGGCATCCAGAACCTCGCCAACGCGAACGCCATGTATCAGGTGCAGGACACCGTGAAGATGCTGCACACCGCCTCGCGCGGCCTCGCCAAGTCGCTCGAGAACGGGAAGGGGCGGGACGAGACCATGCCGCGCTTCAAGCGCGTCGAGACGCTCCGGCGCGATGCCGAGATCGAGGGCCGAAGCGCCGACATTCCCGAACAGGTCTTCGAGAAGGTCTTCGCCGTCGGCGGCGCCCTCCAGCGACTCCGCCCCTACTACGTCGAGCAGGCCGAGGAAGCGCAGGAGGAACGGGCCGTCGAGTAGCCGACGGCGTTGGACGAGCGCTTCCGGAGCTTCGTCGAAGGGACGCTCGGGGTCCGGGTCGAGGAGAGTGCGCCACTCGGGAGCGGTGCGTCCCGGGCCACGTGGCGGCTGACCTGCGCCGACGGCCGCGAGCGCGTGCTGCGCGCGGACACGGGCGACGGCCCGATGGCGGGCACCGAGCTCAGCCTCGCGCGCGAGGCCGCCGTCTACGCCGCGCTCCAGGCGCACGACGTCCCCATCCCCCGTCTGCTCGGCGTCGCGGCCGGCGGCGAGGCCCTGCTGGTCGAGCGCGTGCCCGGGGCGGAGGCGCTCGACGCGCTCGCGCCCGAGGCGCGGGCGCAGGTGATGGACCGCTACGTGGACGCGCTCGCCGCCGTGCACCGCATCGACCCGGCGA
>JBFIYM010000235.1:0-2518 GCA_041605395.1 Myxococcota bacterium
GGCAGCTCCTCGCGCAGCACCCGCTGCTGCTCGAGCAGGTGCGCCGTATGGCGCGGATCCGTGGGGCCCATCACGACGACGGTGGGGACGCCGCGGGCCACCGCGACGTGGCGGGGCCCGGTGTCGTTCCCCAGCTGGAGGGCGGCGCCGTCGATGAGGGCGACCAGCTCCGCGAGCGTGGTCGGCGGGCCCTCGATGAGGAGCGCCGGCTCGCGCATCGCGTCGGCGATGCGCCGGGCGATGGGCTCCTCGCCGGGCCCGGGGGCCAGCACCGGGTGGAGCCCGTGGCGCCGCGCGATGGCGTCGGCGGCCGCGGCGAACGAGTCGGGGGGCCAGAGCTTGCTCGAGCCGAAGGAGGCGCCGGGCGTGACGACCAGCAGGCGCGCCCCGCTCGCGACCCCGGCCGCGGCGAGCCGCTTCGCGACGGCCTCGCGCGCGGCCGGGTCGACCGCGAGCTCGAGCTCGGGGCCAGCATCGGGGCAGCCGAGCACGCGCGTGATCCGGAGGTAGCGCTCGATCATCGAAAGCGGCACGCGGCGCCCGTTCTGTCGCGGCGGCGGAAGCGCGACGCTCAGCAGCGCCCGGCGCAGCGGCTCGCGCGCGTAGCCGGCACGCACCGGGACGCGCGCGAGGAAGGGGCCGAGCGCAGAGCGCGTCGAGTCGGGCAGCAGCACGGCCCAGTCGAAGCCGCGCCGCGCGAGCGCACGCACGCGCGCCACGACGCCGTGACCCGGGTCCGGCAGGAAGGCGTCGATGCTCGGCAGGCCCCGCACCAGGCCCTCGAGGAACGGCCGACCCTCGAGCGTGATCTCCGCCCCCGGCTGCGCCCGCCGCAGCGCGCGCAGCGCCGGCGTCGCCATCACGACGTCCCCCACCCAGTTCGGAGCCCGCACCAGGATCCGCGCCGGCGCAAGAGCGGGAACGCGAGCGGGGACGTTCGTCAAGACGTCAACCTGCCCGTTCGACTCGGAAGGGCAGGCACGTCAGGGAGCGGGACGGTGCACGTTTCGACAACTTGACGAACGTCCCCGCCTGCCGGTTAGAGGAAGTAGTCGTTGCGCTCGTCGCTCGGGTCTGCGCTGACCTCGGCGTTGGGGTCGTGCACGAGCTTCTCGAGCCACCAGTTCACGCCGTTGTAGAGGCAGGTCACCTCGCGGCACTCGTGGCTGGCGTCGAAGCGCTCGAGGATGGCGCCGACCTCCGTCGCCACGCCTTCGGCCGCCTCCGCCCCACTGAACGCCGTGCGCTCCGCGATCTTGGCCTTGTCGACGCCGCGGTGGGCGGGGCAGTTGTAGAGGCCGGTCGGCGTCAGCACCTGGCGCAGCGCCTGCATGTGGCACGTGCGCGGCTGGCGGGTGTAGTCGCGCCAGCTGCCCTCCTCGAGGACCCGCAGGTTGATGCTCTCGTACACCGAGAACCGGTCGTCCGCGAGCTCCTTGGCGGCATCCACCTCCCGACGGATCCGTGCGGCGACCTCGGCGATCCCCTGCTCGGCCTTCGTCGGGTCCATCACCTCGGCCCCATCGGCCTGGCGCTCGAGCACGGGCTTGAACGCGATGTAGTCGAAGCCCGCCTCCTTGGCGCGCTGTGCGCCCGGCACGATCTCGTGGATGTTCTCGTGGAGCGTATTCTCCTCCCGCGAGGAGCCGCTCCAGGTAATGATGTACGAGTAGCCGCAGCGGACGGCCCGGTTGGCTGCCTTGATCTTCGGGATCCAGGCACAGATCGAATCGAGATCGGTCTTCTTGTTCACGGGCTTGTGCATGGCGCGGAACAGCTCGTTGCTGCCCGAGTCGAGCGAGAGGCGGATCCAGTCCTGCTCTTCGAGGTGCTGCGCCGCCGCCAGCAACCGGTCGCCGCGGCTGCCGTTCGAGACGATGGCCACCTGGAGCGACAGCGCCTTCAGGTGCTTCACGAAGTCGGCGAAGCCGGGGTAGAGGGTGGGCTCGCCGCCCCCGATCAGGATCACCGAGCGCAGCCCGCGCTCCGCCATCACGGTCACCGCCTCGCGGAGTTCACCCTCGCGGTGCTTGTGCGCGGTGTTGAGAATGTCCCAGTCGATGCAGTGCGTGCAGCGGTAATTGCAGGCCGTGGTGAGATCGAGGTTGATCGAGATCGGCGCCTGATCGGGCGGCTCCGGATCCGGCAGCCCCGCCGCTCGCGCGTGCGCCAGCTCCCGTCGCCAGGCCACGTAGGCCTTCACCTGGGGGAGGACGGACGGTTGGCGGAGCTTCGCGCTGAAGTCGTGGATGGCATGCTTCATCTCTAACCCCGATCCCAAACCCGCACGATCTCGGCCAGCAGCCTCATGCGATGCTGGATCTCCTGCCGGCGGGCGGCGTTCTGGGGGGCCTCGGGCGCGTCGAGGGCTCGTAGAAAATCCGCGACCAGCAATCCCAGCGGGTCGGTCAGCGGCCGGGTGCGCCCGTCTTCGGCGTGGAACGATAGCCGGTATCCTGGCTCCGTCACCTTGCGGGTGACCCAGCGGCCGTCGAGCGCGTAGGCGGCCCGGCGGGGA